>JAIXQE010000189.1 GCA_027485815.1 Opitutaceae bacterium | reverse complement strand
GGGAAGAGAAACCGTGACCAAGGTACCGTTGAGACTAACTGCAACTGTAAGGTTCGGGCCTGGGGCAACAGCTATGGCTCCTGGAGAAGCTTGGATCGTGGTCCCGATTGTCAGCGCGATCGCCCCCGCAAACATCACTCTACGCCCCACGTTCAGCGCCGGTAAAAAGCGACCGATGTAACTCACGATGCAGGGGAGGGTAAACTTACGCATACCCTCCTCTGAACTGGTTTTTTCCGCGTTAGCCAGTCTTTTTTAACTACTCAAAACTTTTTGCATCAACGATTAAGGTAACTTTATTGCACAATATTTCCATCAAGCCGAAGGCCGCCCTGGATCCTCCCCGACTCCAGCGCCCCGGAGTCGCCTTTCTTCCGTCCAGCCCCCCGCACTTCCCCATTGCCCCCGACCCGCCACGCGCTTTGCCTTCGGTTTGCCCCTGCGTGAAACCCCGCGCCGCCCCGGTCGTCTCCACGGCCACGTTCGGCGACCTTTCCCTTCCATCCCTCTCCCCTTTTCCGTCATGTCCTCCCCGCACGACTCCTCCGACCAGCTGACTCACCCGGACCACCCCTGCTGCGGCGTCTCGACCGACCTCGCGGACTACTTCCTCACCCGGCGGCAGTTCCTCAATCGCGTCGGTATGGGCATGGGCGGGCTCTCCCTCGCCCACCTGCTGAGCCCCTCGGATCTCCTCGCGGCCCCGGTGAAGGGCGCCACCAGCCCCCTCGCGCCGAAACCCGCCCATTTCGCGGGCAAGGCCAAGGCCGTCATCCACATCTTCGCCCAAGGTGCCCCCTCCCACCTCGACACCTGGGACCCGAAGCCGACGCTCTCGCGGATGGACGGCAAGACGATCCTCGGCAACGAGATCGCCCTCGGCTCGCCCTTCACCTTCCAGAAGTACGGAAAAAGCGGGCTCGAGGTGAGCAGCGCCTTCGCCAAGACTGCGGCGTACGCGGACGACCTCGCGGTCATCCGTTCGATGTGGACCGACATCCCGGCGCACGAGGTGGCCACGGTGTTCATGAACACCGGCTCGCTCCGCATCGCCAAGCCGAGCCTCGGCTCCTGGTTGGTCTACGGGCTCGGCACGGAGAACCAGAACCTGCCCGGCTTCATCACCCTGCGCGGCGGCGGCCAGCCCCCGGGCGGCGCCACAAATTACCAGTCCGCCTTCCTCCCCGGCGTCTACCAGGGCACCAGCATCAACACGCAGGCCCCCTCGGTGCCGCAGATGATCCAGAACATCCGCAACACCTACGTGAACGCGAAGGAACAGCGGCGCCAACTGGACCTCATCCACCAGCTCAACGACGTCCACGCCCGCAACCTCCAGCGCGACGCCGCCCTCGAGACCCGCCTTGAAAGCTACGAGGTCGCCTTCCGGATGCAGGCCGAGTCGCTCGATGCCTTCGACATCAACAAGGAACCGGAGTCCGTCCGCGCCGCCTACGGCACGAGTGAACAGGGCAAGCAGCTGCTCATCGCCCGCCGCTTGGTGGAACGCGGGGTCCGCATGGTGCAGGTCTGGCACACCGGCTGGGACCATCACCAGCAGCTCGAGACCCGCCTCGGCAACAAGGCCCGCGAGATCGACCAGCCCCTCGCCGCCCTGCTGGGTGACCTCAAGCAGCGTGGCCTGCTCGATTCCACGCTCGTCATCTGGGGCGGCGAATTCGGCCGCAAGGCCACCCGCGACCGCAACGGCTACGACAACCCCGGCCGCGACCACAACGCCAAGGCCTTCTCGGTCGTGATGGCCGGCGGCGGCGTCAAGGGCGGCACCGTTCACGGCGCGACCGACGAGTTCGGTTCCGCCGCGATCCAGGACAAGGTGCACCCGCACGACCTGCACGCCACGATCCTCCATTGCCTCGGCCTGAACCACGAGAAGCTCACCTACCGGTTCAACGGCCGCGATTTCCGCCTCACGGACGTCGCCGGCAACGTGGTCCGCAACATCCTCGCCTGATCCGATGCCCACCGCCCTCCGTCTCCTCCCCCTGCTGGGCCTGTTGACCGGAGCGGCGCACGCCCTCCCCTCGCTGGCGACGCCGGCCCTCGCGCCCGCCGACCTGCAGTTCTTCGAGTCGAAGGTCCGCCCGATCCTCGCGAACAAGTGCTACTCCTGCCACAGCGCGACGGCGGACCGGGTCCGCGGCGGGCTGCTGCTGGATACCCGCGAAGCGACCCTCGCCGGCGGCAACACCGGCCCTGCGCTGGTCGCGGGCAAGCCGGATGAGTCGCTCCTGATTCAGGCGATCCGCTATGCGGATCCGGACCTGCAGATGCCGCCCAAGGGCGAGAAGCTGGCGGACGAGGAGATCGCGGCCCTCACGGAATGGGTGCGTCGCGGCGCGCCCGATCCGCGGGTGAAGAAGGCCGGCGCGGCCGGCGGCACCTATGCCGGCACCGGGCGCAACCATTGGTCGTTCCAGCCGGTGCAGAAGCCGGCCCTGCCCGCCGTGCAGGACGAGGCCTGGGCCCGCACGCCCATCGATCGCTTCGTCCTCGCCAAGCTCGAGGCCAACGGCATGCGCCCCAATGCCCCGGCCGAGCGGGCGAACCTGATCCGTCGCCTGTACTTTGACCTCATCGGCCTGCCGCCCCATCCGGCGGAGGTGCAGAAGTTCGTCGCGGACCCCGATCCGGCCGCGGTGGAGAAGCTCGTCGACCGCCTCCTCGCCACCCCGCAGTACGGGGAACACTGGGCCCGGTACTGGCTCGATGTCGCCCGCTATTCGGACACCAAGGGCGACGCTCCGCGCCAGGAGGACAACCGCTTCGTCCACGCCTGGACCTACCGCGACTGGGTGATCAACGCCTTCAACGCGGACCTGCCCTATAATCAGTTCATCATCGCCCAGCTCGCCGGCGACCGCCTGCAGGCGGGCATCGAGAAGCGGGCCAAGGACAAGGGTGAAGCGCCCCCCGCGAACCGCGCGATGCTCCCCGCCCTCGGGTTCCTCACCCTGGGCAACCAGTTCAATGGCCGGAAGGACGACATCATCGGGGACCAGATTGACGTCACCACCAAGGCCTTCCTCGGCCTGACCGTGACCTGCGCGCGCTGCCACGACCACAAGTTCGATCCGGTCTCGATCAAGGACTACTATTCCCTCTACGGCGTGTTCGCCAACACCTCGGTGCCCGAGGTGCTGCCGCCGATCGCGTCGACCGTGCCCCAGACGAACGACTATCTGGACTATCTGGAAAAGACGGCCGCCTTGGACAAGCGGGCGAACGAATTGAAGGAACAGCAGGCCGAGCTGCGCGGCGCCACGGCCGGCAAGGGCAAGGCGAAGGCGCCCGCCACCAAGATCGATCCAGGCTTGCGCCAGCGCCTGCAGCGGATGGAGCGCGAGCTGCACCGGGACATCGCCGAGCTGGAGACCAAGCATCCCGGCGCGCCCGCCCGGGCCAACGTGTTGGTCGACGCGCCCAAGCCGCGCGACTATCCCGTGCTGCTGCGCGGCGAGCTGCAGAACCGGGGCGACATCGTCCCGCGCCGCTTCCTCGAGATCCTCTCGCCCGACCCGAAGAAGCGCCCCGAGTGGAAGGAAGGTTCCGGCCGCTGGCAGCTCGCGATGGCCATCGCCGACCCCAAGAATCCCCTCACTGCCCGCGTGATCGTCAACCGGATGTGGCAGCAGCACTGGGGCCAGGGCTTCGTGCCGACCCCCGATGATCTCGGCAACATGTCGGCGCCGCCGACCCACCCCGAGTTGCTCGATTGGCTCGCGGCGACCTTCGTCGAGGAAGGCTGGTCCCTGAAGAAGCTCCATCGGCAGATCGTCCTGAGCAACGCCTACCAGCAGAGCACCCAGACCAACCCCGCCTACGCGGAGAAGGATCCCAACAACCAGCTGCTCTGGCGCTACAATCTCCGGCGGATGGACTTCGAGGAGCTGCACGACGCCCTGCTGGCGATCGCCGGCGAGTTGGACCGCACCTATGGCGGCAAGCCCGTGGCCATCAGCAGCGAGGGTTTCGCCAAGCGGCGGGCCGTCTACACCATCATCGACCGCACCAATCCCCCGGAGCTGCTGACCCAGTTTGATTTCCCGAGCCCGGACGTCGCGACGGGACGGCGGCACGAGACCTTGGTGCCTCAGCAGGCCCTCTTCCTGATGAACAGCCCGATGGTCATTGAAACCGCGCGCAAGCTGGTGGATCGGCCGGCCTTCGCGGAGCTGAAGTCGGATGAGGACCGCGTGACCTTGCTGTATCTGGCCATCTTCCAGCGTTGGCCGACCCGCCGGGAGGTGGATCTGGGGCTCCAGTATGTGGCGGCCAATCCGGGCGGCGCGGACGTGAAGCTCACGGCCGACCAGCCGGCGGCCAAGTTGAGCGCCAAGGATGCGGCGAAGGCGAAGAAGGCGGCCCCGAAGGTGGCGCCCAAGCAGCAGGGTCGCTTCAACACCCAGGTGGGTGGCACCTTTGAGAACCGCCTGCCGCTCGATGCCTGGGCCAAGCTGGCGCACGCCCTGTTCCAGACGAACGAGGCGATGTTCTACAATTGAGGTCGTCGGCCGCGGCGACGGCCGCAGCCACCGCCCCTCGAGCGCTCTACTCGAGAACTCAGCAGCGTTTAGGAACGCCTCCGACAGCATAGTCCGCGCAGATCGCCTTCTTGGCCTTTTGTGGCCATCCTCCGACCTGATCGGCGGGAGCAGGTTGGCCGCAAAAGGCGCAAAGGGTCGCATCCGCGGTCAAGGCCGTGCGTGGCGTCCATAGACGCCGCGGGGCCGAGAAGCGGGAGCCGCCGAGGCGGGGATTCGAACCGCAGCGCTTCCCGCTGCGCAGTCGAGCCCGAAGGCCCCGTGCCTTGATCCAGAGCCCTCCCTTCCGAGGCGCTCGCCCTGAAACCTCCGCGGCGTCTATGGACGCCACCTTGAGCCCGCTCCGCGCCCAGCACCTTTGTGCCTTTTGTGGCCATCCTCCGGGCCGATCGGCCCGAGGATGTTTGCCTTCCCAGGGAGGGCTTCGGCCGGCTTGGTCTTAACCCCTTCAACGACTCAAGGTGGCGCGCCCGTTTCCGACGCCCCCATTGACTGAATGAGGCCGGCCGAGCGAAGGAAAGCCGACTTTGCAGGGGCCGAGTGCGGCTTGCGGGCGCCACCCCGCACGGCACGCTGCCCTGATGACCCCAGACGAGAACCTCCACCGCCTCGCGGCCGACCTCGGCGCCTTCGAGGACCCGCAGGAGCGGCTCGCCTTCGTGGTGGACCGCGTGCGGCGCGTCCCACCGCTGCCCGCGGCGGACCGGATCGACGCCCATCGCGTGCCGGGCTGCGTGTCCGTCGTCTGGCTGACTGGCCGGGAGGAGGCCGGGCGCTGGATCTTCCGGGCAGATGCGGACTCACCGGTCGTGCGGGGCCTGCTGTTGCTGCTCTGCGAGGTCTATTCGGGCGCCGAGACGGCCGCCATCGCCGCCTGCGGACGGGATCCCTTGGCGGAACTCGGCCTGCTGCGGGACCTCTCCCCCACCCGGCGCAACGGACTTGCCTCCGCCCTTGGTCAGATCCGGCGCCTCGCCTCCGCCGCGAGCCGTTCGTAGGATGTTGCACGACGCCCACAATCACCTGCAGGACGACTGGCTGCGGCCGTACTGGGAGCAGATTGCGGCGGACCGGGCGACGGCGGGGATCGGCACGATGGTGGTCAACGGCACGTGCGAAGCGGATTGGCCGGTGGTGGCGGAGCTGGCGCGCCGGTTCGCGTGGGTCCGGCCCAGTTACGGCCTGCATCCGTGGGATGTGGGCAATGCGTCGCCGGGTTGGCGGGACGCCCTCCAGCGGCAGCTCGACGCGGACCCGCGGGCGGCGGTCGGGGAGATCGGGCTCGACCGCTGGATCCTGGAGCGGGCGCGGCCGGATGATCCCCGGCTGGCGGGCCTGCGGCGCGCTTCCCTGGCGGAGCAGGACGAGGCGTTCCGGTGGCAACTGGCCCTCGCGGCGGAGCGGGGCCGGCCGGCAAGCGTCCACTGTTTGGACGCATGGGGCGCGCTGAGTGCGGCGCTCCAAGAGACACCGCGGCCGGCGAGGTTCCTGCTTCACGCGTATGGGGGACCGGTCGAGCTGATCGGCCCCTACGCGAAGCTGGGCGCGTACTTTTCCTTCAACGGCCACCGGCTGGGGGCGCCGGCGGGGAGGGCGCGAGCGGAGCGTGGCCGCGCGGTGGCGACGGCCCTGCCGGCGGAACGGCTGCTGGTGGAGACGGACGCCCCGGCGATGCCGTTGCCGCGGGAGCGGCGGCGCTTTCCGCTGCCCGCGCGAGCGGACGGCACCGAGGTGGCGCATCCCGCGGACTTGGGGGCGACCCTGGCCGGCCTTGCCGAGCTCCGGGGCGCGGAGCCGGCGGCCTTGGCGGCGCGCCTAGAGGCCAACTTCCACGCCCTCTTCGGCGCCGACTAGCAACATTTGGTGTCATCCGGATCGAACGACAACCGAAGGACAATCGAAGGAGCATTGGAGGCACACTGGAGGCACACTGGAGGCACGCCGATCGGGATGGCCGCGGGCGGGCCGCCGCTTCGATTCACGCCGCGATGCCGCCGAAGCCGATGGAGGGACGGGGGCGGGCACCGGGCTTGTGCCGGCACTCGGCCTCGAGGGCGGCGGCCCAGTCTTCCGGGCTCCGGAGCGGCCGGAAGCGGTGCTGACGGGCCACCACCGCGAAATCCCCGGGCGCGAGGGCCGTCAGCCGGCTGACGCGCCCTTCGACCTCGGCGTCGGCCAGCGGCAATCCGGCGGTGGCCAAATGGGCCCGCAGCAGCGAGACCGCCTGCTCGGGGCGCAAGTGGTCGAACTTCGCCTTGAGATCAAACCGGCGGAGTGCCGCCGGATCGAAGCCATCGATCAGGTTGGTCGAGGCCACGAACAGCCCGGTGAAGTTTTCCATCTGGGTGAGGAACTCGTTCACCTCGGTGACCTCCCAGTTCCGCTGCGCGCGGCGGCGGTCCTGCAGGAACGAGTCGACCTCGTCGATCAGGAGCACGGCCCCGGACTCGCCCGCCTCGCGGAAGGCGGCGGCGATCTGCTTCTCGGCCACCCCGACGAACGGGCTCAGGAGGTCCGAGGCGCGGCGCACCAGCAGGCCCCGGCCGAGGGAGCGGGCCAGGTGCAGGGCGAAGGCGGTCTTCCCCGTGCCCGGCGGCCCGTAGAGGCACAGGCGGCCCGCCCCCGCGGTCCGGAGGCCCTCCACCAGGTCCACGGGGTTGACGTCACTGTTGATGAACCGCGGGTCATACACCTCCGGGGAGGCGGCGTGGAGCTTCAGGGTGGAATGGCCCTGCGCGCGGAGGGTCTGGTTGACCAGCGCCTCCAACTGGCGTGAGGCATCGAGGCCGGGCGTCGCGGCGGCCACGGCGGCGACGACTCCCGCCGCGCGTTGGATCACGGCCGGGGTCAGCTGCGGGTGCTCCGCGAGCCGGGCGAGGGTCGGGGGCGCCACCGCCACGGGGAGATCCTTCAGCTGGGCCTCGCGCGCCGCCTGCGGCGGCACCTTGAGTTCCAGCGTGAAATCAAAGCGCCGGATGTAGGCCGCGTCGAGTGCCTCGACCGCGTTGGTGAGGTAGAACGTGATGGTGGCGTTCTGCTCCAGCATCCGGTTCATCCAGCCCTTGAACGCCCCGCTGCGCTGGCCGCCGAACCCGAACGGGAACGGGCGCGGGAAGACATCCTCGATCTCATCGAAGCACAGCAGGGCCCGGCGCCGGGCGGTGAACTCCTGCGCCACCCGCAGGGCCTGCAGGCGCGACCCGCTCCCGATGGCGTCGCCGTCGGAGTCCTCCGTGCTGACCTCGTAGACCTCGGCCCCCAGTTCCCGGCCGAGCAGGCGGACCAGTTGGGTTTTCCCGCAGCCCGGCGGACCGTGGAGGAGGACGTTGACGCCCTTGCGGCCGGTGCGAAGCGCCTCGCTCAAGTAGGTGCGCAAGGCGGTGCCCAGTTCCCCCAGGTGCCCGAAGTTCGCCCACGCCATCGCGGGCGCCGGCGCCGGCACGACCCGGTCGCGGAGCGCCTTCAGCGGGTCGAAGTTGGCCTCGCGCATCGCCGACGCGAACCCGCGGGAGGTCCAGTCCCACTTGCCGAGCAACCGCAGGGACGAGCGGTCGCGCTTGAGCAACTGGGAGGACATCAGGCGCGAGTGGGCGGAGAAGACCCGGCCGACTTCGGCCGCGGTGAGTCCGGTGGCCGTGGCGACCGCGTGATCGGCCATCCGGTCGTCCAGATCGTGGCCGAGGCAGTTCGCGGCGGCGTCGAGGGTGGACTCCGTCCCGAGCATCAAAATGAAGGCCAGCACCAGGCACTCGGGGGCGGACAGGTCGAGGAGCTTGCCCACCGCGGCGACGCTGGCCTGGGTGTCCGGGTCGAGGCCCGCGAGCGGGGCGCGCCCGTGGAGCAGGCGCTCGACCCGGAGGATGCGCCGCTGCAGCCCCTTCCGCAACCGGGGGAGGGCGCCGGGATCGTCGGCGTCCCAATCCTCCCCGAGTTGCTGCGCCACCTCGCCCGCCACCTGCAGCCGGGAGGGGGGCCGGGGGAGCTTGGGGCGGCGGGCGGGGCCGGCCTTCTCGTCCAGTTCGTCCAGGATCAGGTCCAGCTCATCCTTCGGCTTGGCCCGGCGCGCCGGAATCCCGGGGAAGGAGGCGCCCCCGACGCTTTCGAGGCTGAGGTGGAGGAGCCGGAGGCCCCAGAGGGTGACGAGGGGAGCGGGCGAGGAACTCATTCCTGCACGATATCGAATGACCTCAGCCAAATGCTGACCGACATCCGCCGGACGCGCCGGAAAATCGCGCCCGACCGGCGGACGAACTGGGCGGGCCGGGGCGCGCGCTGACGCACCTTACGGGCACGGTGATCGACACGATCCGCTGGGTCACGGGTTGATCCGGACGGAAGCCACCCGCCGAGGCGCGGATCCGTTCATCGCACACCGGTGGACGAGCAAGGCACCCGGTGCTCCACCGGCCACGTCCCCCCGCTGTTGCCTCCTTTCCCGCGCCCGTGGAGCGGCCCGTCAGACCCGGCCGAGGGCCTTGACCCGATCGCGGAGCGCTCAGCCTGACGTCGCCGAAGCACGCCGGCCCGGGGAAGGATTCCCTGGCTACACCAATCCGCCCCAAGGGCCCGCGAAGGGTTTAGTTCGACGAATGGGCCGACGGAGCCCCGGCGTGACGCCCCGCTGACCAGCGCGACCCCTCACGGCTTGCCATTGCCCCACGCCCGCCCCAAGACCACCGCTCCGACGCCGCAGCGGGGTCTCTGGGACCTTTATCCGGAGTTGGCCCAAGCACCGCCAACGCCCCCTTCCCTCCTTTCCGCAATTACCGGTCCGCCGTCCACCCGACGAGGATCCCTCCTCCCCTGAAATTTCTCCGGCCCCCAGTCCCGACCGCGTCTCCCGCCGGCTCTTCGCCGCGAGCTCGTTGCTCCGGTGCCCCGGGACGCCGCTGCCCGGGCGGTGATCGCGGTCCCTTGGCGCCGGCCGGAAAAAACGATGCGCGCTGATCCTAAAGGCACCCACCCGGCGCGTCCGGGCATTCCGCTCATGGGGCTGCTGGCCCTGGGCCTGACCGTGGTCGTCTGGGCAGGCTTCTTTCTTTCGTTACGCCTGGGGGCCAGGACCGCGCTGCCGCCGCTGGAAATCGCCCTCTTCCGCTTCCTGCCCGCCGCGCTGTGCTTCCTGCCCGTGCTCTGGCGGCGCTGGCGCCAGATCGCCACCGTGCCCTGGCCCCTGTTGCTGATGATGGTATGCGGCGCCGGTCTGCCGTATTTCCTCGTGGCGGGTCTGGGGATGCGCCACGCCCCGGTCGCCGATGGCAGCACGCTGATACCCGGCACGCTGCCGCTGTCCGTCTCGCTCCTAGCGCTGGTGTTCCTCGGCCAGCCGCTGGCCCCCGGTCGCCGCCTGGGACTGGCGTTAATCGGTTCCGGCGTGGCCCTGATGCTGCTGTTTTCACTCAGCCACGCCCAACCGGGCCTCGGACAAGGCTACGCCCTGTTCCTGCTGGGCAGCCTGCTGTGGGCGGGTTTCACCCTCGCGCTGCGGCGCAGCGGCCTGGGCGCGCTCGAGGGCGCGGCGGTGCTCACCTACGGCTCGGTGCCGCCGCTCCTGCTGGCCCTCGCCTTGCGCGGCACGCCCCTCCGGCTGCCCCAGCTCCCCGCGGCAGAGCTCGCGCTGCAATTCCTGCTGCAGGGCCTCGGGGTGGGCATCGTGTCGACGCTCAGCTTCGCGTACGCGGTCGCGCGGCTGGGGCCGGACCGGGCGGCAATCGCCGGCGCGCTGACCCCGGTGGCAGCCTCGCTGCTCGCGGTGCCTTTGCTGGGCGAAATGCCCCCGCTCAGCTCGCTCCTGGGGATGACCGTGATCGTCGCCGGGGTGCTGCTGGCCAATCGCCCCACCCACCCGCGGTCGCCGCCGCTCGACCCTCCGCCGACCCCGCCCGGACCAACCCGCTGATCGCCCGCTCCCATGCAGCCCTCTTCCAAGATCCTCGATCTGGCCGTGATCGGCGCCGGCGTATCCGGCTTGTACAGCGCGTGGCGCCTGCTCGAGGACGCCAGCCGGCGCGGGCAGGCAATCAGCGTCACCCTCTTTGAGGGGAGTGAGCGCGTCGGCGGGCGCCTGCTCTCGGTCGAGCCACCCTTCATCCACGATACCCAGGTGGAGCTCGGAGGCATGCGCTTCAGCCAGTCGCACCGCATCACCCGCGACCTGGTCCGCACCTTGGGACTCGCCACGCGCGAACTGGCCGATGCGAACCCGAACAATGTGGCGTTCCTGCGCGGCAAACGCCTGAAAAAGGGCGAGCTCTCCGACCCCGACCGCATCCCCTATCTGATCCGGGAGGATCTGCGCGATCCGGCCGCCTTGGGCAACCTGATGGGCATCGCGGCCGTGCGCGCACTCGGGCCCGCCTTCAAACGGGTCCTGAACCTGGAGCTGACCCTCGAAAGCCTGAAAACCGTCACCCCGGCCCAGTGGCGCGCGGTCGGCGAACAGGGCACCTACGAGGGCAAGCCCCTGCACGACACGCCGCTGCACTACGTCCTGATCCGGGAGCTCGGGCACGGCGCGGTGCAATTCCTCCAGGACAGCCTGGGCTACGACAGCATTCTCTGGACCTGGAGCGCGGCGGACGGCTTTCCGTGGAACCTCGCCGATTTCGCGGGAGACGTGCCGCACTATCACTTGGTGGACGGCTTCGGCGCGTTGCCCCGGCGCCTGCGGGACCGGGTTGAGGCCCGGCAAGGAAAGGTGCTGCTCAACACCCGCGTCACCGGACTGGAGGAAGCCGTGCTGGCCGATGGCACCGCCGGTGTCTGCCTCACCACCGTCAACGCCGAGGGGCTCCCGACGCGGCACCTGGCCCGCAAGGCCATCTTGGCGATGCCGCGGCGTTCGATCGAGCTCCTGGACCGCACCGGGCCACTCTTCGACGCGCGGCGGTCCGGCTTCCGGAAGCTGCTGGAGTCCGTCTCACCCATTCCGCTCTTCAAGATCGCCCTGTGCTATGAGCACTGCTGGTGGGAGCAGGTGGTGGGTGCCGGCTCAAACGGCAAGTCGGTCACCGATCTGCCGATGCGGCAGGTTTATTACTGGAAGGTGAACCCGGACGACCAGCAGGGGGTCGTGATGATCTACGACGGCGGACTGGCCAAATCCTACTGGGAGCAGCTCGATCAAACGGACGGACTCCGCGCCCCGGCGCCCGTGGCCAAGCGCCACCCGGACGTGCCCGTCTGGGCCGATTACGCCGCCTCTCCCCGCATCATCTTCGAGGCGCACCGCCAGCTGCTTGAGCTGCACGGCCTGTCCGCGGACGCGGTGCCCCCGCCCTTCGCCTCGGCCTGCATGAGCTGGAGCCGGGACCCGTTCGGCGGCGGCGCGCATTTCTGGAACAAGGGCGTGCGCAGTCACGAGGTCGCGGAGCGGATCCTGCAGCCGATCCCGGGCTGGCCCGTCCACGTTTGCGGCGAATGCTGGTCGCACGAGCAGGGGTGGGTCGAGGGCGCGCTGCAGACGGCGGAGTCGATGCTCCAGCAGCACTTCGGGCTTCCCGCGGTGCACGACTCCGGTCTGATCTGAAACGCCCCTCGCGCCCGCCTCCACCCTCCCCTCCCCGCGCATTCCCATGGCCATCCTTGCCCATTATCAGCCGACCGGCCGCTTCGATGTCACGACCTCCGCCCAGCACGACGCGGAGGTGAAGCGCCTGCTGGCCGGCGAAGCGGACTCCCTCGAGATCGATTTTTCCCAGGTCGAGTTCCTCAGCAGCGCCGGGTTGCGGGTGCTGCTGGTGGCCGCGAGCCTGGCGGAGAAAAAGGGCGGTACGTTGCACGTGAAGGGCGCGCGCCCCGAGATCCGTGAGATCATCGTGGCGGTGGGCTTCGACGACATCTTGCGTTTGCGGGACTGAGCTCCGCGCCGCGTTGAACTCCACCCGCCACCCCCAGATGCGAGCCGCCGGTGCCGCGCAGGAGCGACGGGGGCGGAGCAGCCGGCGGTCGCCACGCGGAAACCCCTGAGGCCGGAATCCACATGGCCGGTCCGCAACGCAAATGGATCCCCGACTGGGCCAGCGAGGCCCGGTGGTTTGCCGGCCTGACCGGCGAGGAGCGCCGGGCGGTGAAAGCCCGCGAACAGGCGGCCAACCACGCCCTCGCTCCCTACCTGGGCATCGCTTTTGGGCTGATCGCGATCTCCCTGGTCGTCGTCAATATCCAGCGCTACCAGGGCGGCCTCTTCGCCCTCGACCCGTATGATCCCGCGGGGCGACTGTACCCGATCGCCGTCGGCTGCCACATCCTGATCGCCCTGAGCACGATCCCGGCCCTGCGGCTGCTGAAACCCGGCCCCCAGGCGCGGCCCGAATTCAAGGCCCGGCTGTTCCGCCAGCACCTGAGCCTGCTGGTGTGCGGGATGCTGGTGTTGGGGTTTGTCGCGGTGGTGCACCACGCGCGCTTCCTGCGTTTGGCGGGAGTGCTGATCCTGATCAACCTGATCTATGTGCTGCCGTGGCACTTTCGCCTCACGGTCAACCTGATCGCCCTGTCGTTCAGCACCTATGTGATCTACTGGCACGGGAACCGAGATCTGGTGCAGCCCACCGTGACGTTCTCCGAGCTGCTTACCCTGATCAGCCTGTGCGCCGTGGGCGGGGCGATCCTGTACCGGGAGCGAACCCGGGGCTATCTGCTGCAGCACCGCGAGCAGCTCCATCTGGCGCGCCTGCGGGAGGAGATCAGCTTAGCCGCCCGGCTCCAGCAGTCCCTGCTGCCCGCTCCTTGGCCGCCGTCGGCTGATTTTGCGGTGCACGGCCTGATGCGTCCGGCACAGGACATCGGGGGCGACTTCTACGATCACTTCCGCCTGCCGGGCGGGGCGGTCTGCCTTGTGGTGGCCGATGTGTGTGGGAAGGGCTTGGCCGCGGGTCTGTTCAGCATGTCGGCCCGGAGCGCCCTGCGCAGCAGCACCATCGAACTCGCCCGGACCACGCCGCGGCCCGATCCGGGCACGGTGGTCGCCCGGGTCAACGACCTCCTGCACGAGGGCAACCCGGACCTGCTCTTCGCCACCGCTCTGTACGCACTTTACGAACCGCGCACCGGGCACCTCCAGGTCGTGAACGCCGGCCACGTTAAGCCCCTCCTGATCACCCGCGCAGGCGCCACCCGCTGGCTGGACGTCCCCCCCGGCAGCGCCCTCGGGGCCCGCGCGGCCCGCACCTACTCCAGCTTCCGTTTGGAGCTGCAGCCCGGGGACACGGTGCTGTGCCTCACCGATGGCATCACGGAGGCGCTCAACGCGGCGTTGGAGGAGTTCGGGGCCGCGCGCGTGGAGGCGGCGCTGAAGGGCGTCCCGCACGCCGGACCGGCCGCGTGCGGCGAGCGCCTGCTCGCCGCGGTCGACAGCTTCACCGCCGGGGTCGCCCAGTCCGACGACATCACCTGCATCGCCCTGACCCATCGTCCGGGATCCTGAGGCGGACCCGACTCAGCCCGGGTAAACCGTGCGTCAGCCCGCCCGCGCGCCCGACTCCAGGCTGCCTCCACCGGTTCCGCAGGACCGCCGGACCGGGGAAGGATTCCCCGGCTCCACCAGGCCGATTCGCGCCGGCCTTGGATTCGGCCTACGGGGTGCGGCGGATCGATGTAGCCGGGCTCTCCTTCCCTCCATCCCTCTGTCTCTCCGTCTGTCCCGCTCCGTCCACCGGCCGACCGTCCACCGACTCACCGTCCACCGAAAGCACCCCGCCTCACGGTCCCTCCCACGTCGCACCCACCACCGGGCGCTCCGCGACATCCGCCACCGGGAGATACGCCTCCACCGGCTCGCCCGCATACGGCTCCTGCAACGCCACCGGACCCCGCCGGTAAAGCCCCTCCCCCACCCCCTCGAACGCATCCAGCCGGGCAAGCGCCGCCGCGTCCACGGCCCACACTTCGCCGCTCACGCCGGTCGGCGTCGCCGCATGCGGCACGAGGCCGGGATAACCGCCGAGGTCGTGCAGGCGGAAACCCGGTACGGTCCACGCGGTCCCGACGAAACGCTGGCCCGCCAGCTGCCCGTGATTCACGCGGCCGCGCTGGAGCGTCCCGTAGACAAAGAGCAGGCGGCTCACGGCGCTCCCGCGGCTGGCACCACCTCGACCACGACCGCCGTGGTGTTGTCGCGACCGGACGCCTCCACCGCCGCTTCCACCAGGCGCTGCGCGGGGGAACGCGGCGCGGCGCCCTCCTCAGGTCCGGCCGGCAGGAGCTCGGCGATCTGCCGGTCCCAGAGGCCGTCCGTCAGGCCATCGGAACAGAGGAGGAAGCGGTCCCCGGCGCGGTGGTCCACCGCCCCCAGCTGCGGTTCGATGATCTGGTTGCCCGCCCCGAGGGCCTGCTGCAGGGCGTTGCGGCGGGGATGGGTCCGCTGTTCGCGCTCGTTGATCTTGCCCTGGCGCCGCAGCCACCCGACGTGACTGTGGTCGTGGGTCAGCTGGGTGAGGTCGCCCCGGAGCGGCAGGGAATAGATGCGGCTGTCGCCGAGATGCGCGAAGTACATCCATTCGGGCGTGAACCAGCCGAGGCTCAGCGTCGCGCCCATCCCGGCGCATTCCTCGTAGGAGTTGCCCAGCCGGGTCAGGTCCTGGTGGATCTGGGTGATCAGTTCACCGAGGACGTCCGCAAAACCCACCCCGAGGCCGCTCGCCGCCAAGCGGAAGGCGCGGGGGAACAGGCGGGTGATGCGGTCGACGGTGAAGCGGCTGGCGAACTCGCCGGACTTGGCGCCGCCCATGCCGTCGCTGACGGCGAAGACGAAATCGCTGGCCGCCAGGGAGGCGCGGCCGGTCTTGCCGAGGTAGCGGACCTCGCGGCCGTCGACGGCCAGCGCGAGGAAGGAGTCCTCGTTGTTGGGGCGGACCCGGCCGACGTGGGTCAGGCCGGACCATTGGAGGTCGGGGGCGGGCCGCTCCCCGCGGCGGGCGTCAGCGCTCATCGGGCCAGAGTGGGCTTGAGGGTGAGAGGCAGGCCGGAGCCGTCGTCCTCCAGCAGCGTGGCGAACTCGAAATCGATCACGCAGAAGCGGCCGTCGGCGACGCGGTAGGTGATGTTGCGGAGGGCGCGGTCCTCGTGACGGACCCCGAAGCGCTCCAGCGCGGCGAACAGCTCCTCCTGGCGTTCCGGAGCGAGGTGGTCGACGCGGCGGCCGCAATTGGTCGTGACGAGCCGGAGCTGGTCGGCATCGGCCTCGAGGACTTGGGGAACGAAGTCGCAGCCGCGGGATTGGAGGTGGCGGAGCACGCGGGTCTCGTGGTCGAAGCGTTCGCGGGCGGAGTGGCCGCGGAAGGTCTTGTGCACGCGGCCGTCGAAGCCGATGCGCACCGTGGCCCGCGCCGTGTCCTTGATTGCCTCCATTCCCGCCACTCTCCCGCAGCCGATCACCGGCTGGCAAGCCGCCACGGGAGCGCCGCTCCGCGGCCGACACCGCGGGGGGGCGGGTCCGCGCTTGCGACGGCGGGGGAGAACGGCCAACACCCTCTCGTCTTGCACCTCCACCTCGGGCACCACTTTTACGGCGCGGGCAACCTGGGGGATGACTTCATGCTGGGAGGCTTCCTTGAGGCCCTGCAGGCGCTGGCCCCGGGGACCACCTGCACCTGCCGCGTGCCGTTTCCGCTGCCGCCGCTGCGGGACCGCTTCCCGGCGATCGAATGGCTGCCCTGCGACCCCGCCCGGCTGGAGCCGTGCCTGCGGCGCGCGGATGCATGGCTCGGCCTGGGCGGATCCCCGTTTCAACAGGCGCAGTCGGCGTGGTTCCTCGATCACCTCACGGCGGAAGCAGCCGCGTGCGAACGCCTGGGCAAGCCAATGTTCTACCTGGGCGTGGGGGTGCAGGGCGAGGCGGAGGCGCGGGAGCCGGCGGTGCGGCGGCTGATCGCGCAAGCGGCGGGCATCTGGACCCGCGATCCGGCGTCCGCGGAGCGCCTCGCCGCCCTCGCGCCGCGGCGACCGGTGGTCGCGGCGAGCGATCTGGCACATCTCTTTTTCCGGGCGCAGCCGCCGCGCGCGGCAGTGCCGGGGCGACTGAACCTGACGCCGAACTTCGACTACGGGCCATGGCCGGGGCGCGATGAGCTGCTGGCGGCGGTGGACGCCCTGGGCGTGGAGGATCGGGTGTGGCTGGTGCAGGAGACGCGGGACCTGCCGGGGGCGGAGCGGGTCCTGTACGCGGCGCTGGGGCCAGCGGAGCGAGCGCGGTGGCGGTTGCTGGCGCCAGATGTGCCCGGAGCGCCATTGACGGCGGCTCTCCAACGCTGGTCGGGAGCCGCACGGACGGTGAGCGCCCGTTACCACGCGGCGCTGCTGGGGGCCTGGGCGGGGTCGGCGGTGGTCGTGATCGCGACCAACGAGAAGCTGCGGGGAGCCGCGGAGGTGCTGCGGGTCCCGGCGATCGCGCCGGACGCCCCGCGGGCAACAGTCCTCGCGGCCCTGGCGGAAGCCGAGGCAGGCGCGCGGCGGCCGCCGCAGGCGCTGGCGGAGCAGGCGGCGGCGGCGGTGGCGGCGTGTCTGGCGGCGATCCGCGCCTGATTTTTTCTCGGCACGCCCGGCGCCTTCGCGAAAGACTCCTCCCTCATGCCCGCGCTGCTGCTGTCGCTCGCGTTTGTCGCTTACCTGACGTTGGTCGGGGGCGGGCTGCTGGCCGCGTGCCGGTGGCGGGGCGGGATCCTGCGAACGTGGCTCCTCGCGCCGGCCGTGGGGTTGGCGGCGGTGATTTTGGGGCTGATGGTGGTCAATCAGGCGGGGCTGCCCGTGCGGGCCTTCGCGTGGCCCCTGACCCTCGGACTGGGGTTGGCGGCGGCGGGCGTCCTGCGGTGGCGGCGGGCCGTCTTGCCCCGGCGGGCCCTGGCGCCCTTCGCGGCGGTGGCGGTGGCCTCGCTGCTGTGGACCGGCTGGCCGCAGCTGCGCTTCGGCTTCAACTGGCTGAGCTACGTCAATGACGACTTCGTGAACTACTGCCTGGCGGCGGACCGGTTCCGGGACTTCAGCTTCTGGCGGGTGCCGCAGTTGACGGAGTTGGCGGGCACCGACCAGGCCCAGTACTACTGGTTCATGCACGTGCCGGGCCTGATGCGCTTCGGCAGCGAAATCACCCTCGCGTGGGTGTCGGCGCTGACCGGCCTGCGCTCCCTGAGCATCTTCATGCCGGTGATTCTGGGCCTGGGTCTGGTGCAGCTGGCCGCGGCGGGGGCGCTGGTGCTCCACCACGGGCGCTGGCGCCGGCGGGCCTGGCTGACGATGGCGCTGCTGGCGATCAGCCCCCTGTTCATGCTGGGCTCGCTGTACCAGCTGATCGCGCAGGTGGGCGGGTTGGGCCTGATGCTGGCGGCGACCGTGGTGCTGACCCAGCGCCTGCCTGTGCGGCGGTCGGGGGCGATCCCGGCGATCGTGATCCTTTCAGTGCTCGGAGCCGCGCTGTGCGTGACCTACCCCGAGGTGACCGCGTTCGCCGGCCTGGCGGGGCTGGTGGCGGCGGCGTTCGAGACCGTGCGGCACCGGCGGCTGCCGGCGGCGCGGTTGACCCTGTTCCTGTATGGCGTGGCGGGGGTCATGCTCCTGCTGCGGACCAACATGCTGTCGTATGTCTTCACGATCATGCTGCAGCTGGGTTCGGGCTTCCGCAGCGTGGACCTATCGCTGTCGCTGTTCCCGTACTTCATGATCCCGACGGGGCTGGCGAACCTCTTCGGCCTGATGCCCCTGGCGGTGAACTTCCCGGAGCCGTGGACGACCGCATCGATCGTCGTGGGCGGCCTCGCCCTGCTAGCGGCGCTGGCGGCGGGGGTGCGGGAGGCGGGGCGGGGCGTGCCGATGGCGCTCCTGCTGCTGGTGCAGTTCGCGCTGGCCCTGCGCCTGATGACCTCGGGCAACGACTTCGGCCTCTACAAGCTGGCGATGTTCCTGCAGCCGGCCTTGGCGGCGAGCCTCGCGGGGCTGATCCTGCGGCTGCCGCGGCCCCGCCTGACGGCGCCGGGGGTGCTGGCCCTCGCGGCCCTCGCCGCGGCGCCCACGGCCCTGCATTACACGGGGGTTTCCCAGGGCGATCGCGCCGGCGGCCTCACCGAGGCGAAGAGCGCATCGGCCCTCGGGACGGAGGCGCCACCGGTGCCGGCGGGCACGCGGGTGCTGGCCGACGTGAACAACCTCGTCGCGGCCAAGCTGGCGGCCGCGGCGCTGCGGGGCACGGACCTGCGCTACCTCTCGCGGGATTATTACCAGCAGATCGCGCCCATCGAGTACGAGCGCCTCGGCACCACCTTGGTCGGCCTGCATCCGTATTTCGACGACCTCCTGAGCGCCCGGCCGCGGCTGGCGGAGCGGGATGCGCGGACCGTGCAGACCCTGCGGCTGTTCGAGACCACGTTCCGGGCGCCGCGGCTGGAGTACGCGCCGGGCGCGGCGGACACCTACCTCACGCTCGATCCGGCGCTGGGCCTCTTCAACAAGTTCCGTTATCCGGCGCCGCTGGAGCCGCGGACCTTCTTCCGCCTGCTGCCGGCGGCGGAGGTGCGCAACCACCTCGTCTTCGTTCATTCCGGGCGGGGCAATCATTACTACCTCGGTGATCGCAACCGCATCGCGATCTTCCAGCAGGAGGCGGACCCGTATACCCTGAAGCAGGATTTCACGGGCATCGGGCGCTTCTTGCTCCTGCGGGTGGAGCGGCCGGACGCCGAGCTTTATGTGCGCCTGCTGGCGACCAAGACCTTCATGGGTCCCGGCCACACCGCGTGGTCCCCGGAGGCGAAGCTGCTGGGCGCGGAGCCGGTGCCCTTGCGGTTGCCGGGGCACGGGGCGGTCAACCGAATCCTGGGTCCCGTGCGCCCGGTCACCTTGGGCGGGGCGTCCTACGTGGCCCTCGATCTGAACGAGTTGCCGGCGCAGTTCCCCTTTGAGCGCGGCGGCCTTGCGTCCCTGTACAACACCCAGGTGCCGCTGGACTCGCGCAAGCTCGTGGCGTACGCGCGGGACATCTCGGCCTTGGGGCGCGACGAGGTGGCGGCGCTCCGCCGCCCGGCGCGGCTGGGTAAGTTTCCGGACGACCTGCTGTTCGCCTCCGGGCTCGAATACGCGGGCATTTACGAGGACGGCTGGGTGTCGCCGGAGAGTGAGTTCATTTTGACCGGCACTCCCGCGGGCGGGGTCGCGCGGATCCGGGGGTTCGTCCCGGACCTGCCGGGGCGGCCGCTGGGGGCGGGCGTCATCCGCATCCAGGCGGGGGATCGCACCTACACCGTGCCGGCCCCGGTCGGGGGCTTCGACTGGCTGCTGCCGCTGCCAGCCGCGGCCGCCACCACCCACCTGCGTCTCTCCTTTTCGGCGCAGGCGCCGTTGCCGGACAAGGATCGCCGTCCGATCGGGGCGAACCTGAATCTGGTGGAGGTCTTTCCCGCCCTGCCGACGAACACCTTTGATTTCGGGACGGCCGGTGGCGCGCGGCTGCCGGCGCGCGGGATTGACCAGGACGGGTGGCTGGAGCGCGGGGCCGTCATCGACCTGCCTCCGGGCGGCCGGCGGGTGCTGCGCCTGCGCCTGGAGTTTCCGGATTGGAGCGGCCTGCCCGAGGGTCGGCTGATCACCGTGCTGCAGGCCGACGCCAGCGCGGCGGGCGAGGGCGCGGTCCGCGAGCACCGGTTGCCGGCAGCGCAGTACACGATCGTGGATCTCCCGGTGGCGGCGAGCGCGGAGCTCGGGCGGCTCGAGTTGCGGGCGGCGGCGGATTTCCCGTTGCCGGCACCGGATCAACGGCGGCGCACCGCGCGCCTTGTGGCGATGGAACTGCAGCCCGCGCCATGAACGCCCCCCACCGCGCCCTGGTCCTGAAGCTGGACACCCTTGGGGACCTCGTGCTGCTGGCTCCCGCCCTGCAGGCGCTGCGGGCGGCGTGGCCGGCGACGCGGCTGACCGTGGTCGTGCGGGCGGCGTATGCGGGACTGACCCCGCTGCTGGTGCCGGCGCGGGCGGGCGAAGAACCGGTGGATTGGCTGACCACCACGCTGGATCCCTTCACGACCGGGCCCGACGAGGCGGCGGCGGAGCGGGATCGGTTGCTGGCGGCGGTGCGCGCGCGGGCGCCGGAGGTCGTGGTGGCGGCGACGGCGCGGGGCAACTGGCTGGAGACGGCCGTGGCGGCGGGGGCGCCGGCCGCGCGGCGGGTGGCCTTGGGCGCCGAGGCCGCGGACGCGTATTTCTCGACCCGGCTGCGGGTGGCGCTGGGCATCGAGGCGGCGGGCGTGTTTTCCGAACGGGTGATCCCGCCGGCGGAGGAACCGGATTGGCGGCGCGGCCTGCGGCTGGCATCCGCGGTGCTGGGGCGGGAAGTGCCGGCGGCCCCGCCGCGATTGACGGTGGAGCCGGATCCGGCGCGGCTCGCGGCGCTGGGACTCGAGCGCGGCCGGTACGCGGTCTGCGCGGCGGCGGGGTTTGCGAACGTGCGCCTGAAGACCTGGCCGGCGGAGCGGTTTGCGGAGGTGGCGGCTCACCTGCGGGAGCGGCACGGTTTGCCCACCCTATGGGTGGGGGCGGAGACGGAGCGGGCGCACCTGGCGCCGGTGGCCGGCCCGCACCTGTGGTTGGGCCAGGGACCGGCGGACCTGCCGGTATTGGCCGGGTTGCTGACGGGGGCGGCGGTTTTTCTGGGGAATGACACCGGGGCGATGCACCTCGCGGCGGCGACCGGCGTGCCGACGATCGGGATCTTTGGCGGGGGCACCTGGCCGCGGTTCCAGCCGGCGGCGGCGGTGGGCGCGGCGGTGGTGCATCCCCTGCCCTGCTTCGGTTGCGGGTGGGATTGTCCCTTTGGCGACGCCCCGTGCCTGCGTGCCATCACCGCCGCGGACGCCAACGCCGCCGTCGATGCGGCCCTGACCGGCCAGAGGTTCACCGTGAGCGTAGTCGAACGGATTCCGCCCGAGGTGCGTGCCGTCCTCGGCGCGACCGCGGCGCGGCACCGGGAGGCGCAGGCGGGGCACCTCGCGCGCCAGCACAAGTTGGAGGAGCTCACCGCCCTCGCCCGCGAGAAGGACCTCGCGATCGCGGAAAAGCAGGGCGAGATCACCGCCCTGAAGGCGGTCTGCGACGAGCGGGAGAAGACCATTCTGATCCTCGATGGCCACGTGAAGTACTTCCAGGCCGAGAACAATCTCCTGAAGGCGGAGAAGGAAGTGCGGGACCGGGCCCTCGCGGCCGTGACCGGCGAGCCGGCGCGGGCGGCGCGGGCCCTCGAGGACCAGGCCGTGCACATTCGGAATCTGGAGGCCGTGCGGATCCAGCAGACGGCGGAGCTGGAGGAGCTCCGGCGGGGGGCGGCGAACCGGGAGGCGGGGTTGCACGACCTCGAGCAGGCCAAGCATTACGGCCGCCTGCTGGGGGAGAAGGAGCTTGTCATCCGCGAATTGAGCGCGGGCATCGCGCACCGCGACCGCGTGTTGCGCGAGGTGGCGGCGGAGACGACCCACTCGACCGCGGACCTGCGGCGGATCGCCCTGCTGCTGCGGGGCTACGTCCGCGAGCGCTGGCTGCGGCCGCTGCAGGCACGTGCTTTTCGGCGGCTGGTGGAAGGTCAACCGGGGGAGCTGGGCGTGTTGCGCCAGCACGAGCCGCGGCCGCTGCGGTGGGACCGTGCGCTGGCCCGCCACCGGGCGCCGGCGGGCGGCGGCCCGAGCGTAGCGGTCGTGACCCCCAGCTACGGGCAGGAGCGATTCCTGGGACGGACCCTCGCGAGCGTGCTCGACCAGGATTTCCCCGGACTGCGGTACGTCGTGCAGGACGGCGGTTCGCGCGACGGCAGTGCGGCGCTCATCGCCCGTCATGCCGCGCGGCTGCGCCATTGGGAATCCGTGCCGGACCGGGGACAGGCGGACGCAATCCGACGGGGTTTTGCGCACGTGGAGGCCGACCTCGCGCCGGACGACGTGATGGCGTGGCTTAACTCGGATGACCTGCTCGCTCCGGGTTCCCTGGCCTTCGCGGCTGGTTACTTCGCGCGGCATCCGGAGGTGGATGTCATTTACGGACACCGGATCCTGGTTGATGAGGAGGACCGCGAGATCGGGCGCTGGGTGTTGCCGCGGCACGATCCCGAGACCCTGGAGTGGGTCGACTATGTGCCGCAGGAGACTGTCTTCTGGCGGAAGCGGGCCTGGGACCGGGTGGGGGGGATCGACCCGACCTTCCAGTTTGCCCTCGACTGGGATCTCCTGGCGCGCTTCCAGCAGGCGGGCTGCGTCCTACGGCGGGTGCCGTACTTTCTCGGCGCGTTCCGCGTCCACGCCGAGCAGAAGACCGCGACCGCGATCCACACCACCGGGGCCGAGGAGATGCGGCGCATCCGGGTCCGGTTCCACGGGGAGCGGTCGGACGATGGCGCGCAGATGGAGCATCACGCCCGGCGCGCCCGGTTGCACGGGGCCTTGACGGCGCGCCTCCTCGCCCTCGGGCTACGCTGGTAGCCATCCCCGCCATGCTCCTCAGCCTCGTCGTCCCGGTGTACCGGGAAGAGAAGAACGTCCCGGAGTTCCTGCGCCGGGTGCGGCCGATTTTGGGCGCCATCACCGAAGACTATGAGGTGATCTTCGCCCTGGATCCCTCACCGGACCGCACCGAGGAGGTCATCCTCGAGGCGCGGGCGCAGGATCCGCGGGTCAAGCTGCTGCGCTTCTCGCGGCGCTTTGGCCAGCCGATGGCGACCCTGGCCGGCCTGCAGTATTCCGCGGGTGAGGCGGTGGTCGTGCTGGATGTGGACCTCCAGGATCCCCCGGAGCTGCTGGGGGAGATGGTGGCCAAATGGCGGGAGGGGTACGACGTCGTCCTGCCCCAGCGGCGCCAGCGGACGGGTGAGCCGTGGATCAAGCGTCTCGTGGCGGCGACCGGTTACCAGGTGATCAACAAGATCGCGGACGTGCGCATCCCGCCCAACACGGGGGATTTCCGGCTGATGTCGCGGCGGGTTGTGGCCGAGGTGACGCGGCTGAAGGAGACCCACGGGTTCCTGCGGGGGATGGTGGCGGTGGTGGGGTTCAAGCAGGCGCTGATCCCGTTCGACCGGCCGGCGCGGTTTGCGGGCGAGACCAATTACAACCGTTTCCTCGGTTCCCTGCGCATCGGCTTCAACGGCATCTTCTGCTTTTCCACTTACGCGCTGACCCTGAGCACGTGGCTGGGCTTCCTCGTCTCGGGCGGGGCGTTTCTGCTGATGGGGATCTACCTCTTCTACAAGCTGATGGACTGGCCCATCGCCTGGGGCAATCCGACCCTGGTGATCCTCATCTCGTTCCTCGGGGGCATCCAGCTCATCAGCGTGGGGATTCTGGGCGAATACATCGGCCGCATCTACGAGGAGGTGCGGGGGCGCCCGAAGTTCATCGTCGAGCGGGCGGAGGGTTTCCGCGACTGAGGCGGGAGCCGGGGGCGGGGCCACGGCGATGAACGCAACCCTCCCGGAACCGGCGCGCGCCCCGCGCCTCCTGATTTTGGTCGTCGCCTACCAGGCGGAGGCGACGATTCCCGGCGTGCTGCGGCGCCTGCCGGCGTTCCCGGGCCTCGACGTCGAGGTGCTGGTGATCGACGACTGTTCGGCCGACGGCACCTTCCGGGTAGCGGAGCGCCTGCGGGACGAGGGTGGCTGCCCGCATCGCCTCACCGTCCTCGTGAACCCGGTGAACCAGGGTTACGGCGGCAACCAGAAGCTGGGGTACCGTTACGCGCTGGAGCAGGGCCACGACCTGGTGGCGCTCCTGCACGGGGACGGCCAGTACGCCCCGGAGAGCCTGCCGGAGGTGCTGGCCCCGCTGCAGCGGGGCGCGGCGGACCTCGTGCTGGGCTCGCGGATGCTGACCCCGGGCGGCGCGCGGCGCGGCGGGATGCCCCTGTACAAGCGCCTCGGCAACCGACTCCTGACCGCGGCGCAGAACCGGATCCTCGGGGTGCGGCTGAGCGAGTACCATACCGGCTGCAAGGCGTTCCGGACCGACCTGCTGCGCCGGATTCCGTTCGAGCTGAATGCAGATGTGTTTCACTTCGATCCCGAATTCATCGTGCAGGCCCTGCGCACGGGCGCACGGATCGCGGAGGTGCCGTTCCCGACCCGCTACGGGGACGAGATCTGCCGGGTGAACGGGCTGCGCTACGCCTGGGACACCCTGCGCACCACGCTGGTCGCGCGGCTGCAGGACTGGGGCCTGTTGTACCGGCGGAACTTCGACGTGGCGCCGCCCGTGGACGCGCCGGCGGCGCCGGGGCGCCTGAGCTTCCCGTCGGTCCTGACGGCCGCGCTCGCGGCGGTGCCGGCGGGGACCGTGGTGCTGGATCTCGGGGGTGCGGGGGCGGAGCTGTGCGGGCCGTTGCGGGCGCGCGGTTGCCGGATTCTCGGCTGGTCCGTGCCGCCGGAAGTGGCCGCGGCTTACGATGAGGTGCGCGGGGCGGCGGCGGGGAGTGAGGTGCCCCCGGCCGATTTGCGGGGCGTCGACGTGGTGCTGCTGCTGGATGAACTCTCGCGGCGGGAGGATCCGGAGGGTTACGCGGCGGCGTTGCGGGCGGCCGCGGAGCCGGGCCTGAAGGTGGTGCTTTCGACCGGAAACCTGGGCTTCATCGTCCCGCGGCTGATGCTGCTGGCCGGGCACTTCAACCCGACGCGCCGGGGCATCCTCGATGTGCGGCACCGGCGGCTGTTCACCCTGGCGTCCCTAAGGCGGTTGCTGCGCGAGGGTGGGTTCCGGGTGGAGCGGATCACGGGCGTGCCGGCCCCGATCCCGTTGGCGGTGGCGCATCCGGGTTGGCGGCGGCGCCTGCTCGCGGTGCAGCAGGGGCTCATCCGGCTGGCGCCGGGGTGGTTCGCGTACCAACTGGTCGCGGAGGTGCGGCCCCTGCCGACCCTCTCGACGCTGCTCGAGGCCACGCGACGCCACAGTGCGGCGCGCGCGGCCGGCAAACCTTAGCCAGGTTCCGGCAGCCTGCCCACTCTCTCGACGCTGCTCGGGGCCACGCGACGCCGCTGTGCGGCGCGCGGGGCCGGCGAACCTCAGCCCACGTAGCGGGAGATGCCGACCAGCGTGAAGTCCTCGTCCACGCCGGCCGTCTTCACCTTGACCACATCACCCGGCTTGCGGCCGAGCAGGGCGGCGCCGAAGGCCGTCTTGTAGGAGATGATGTGGCGGTCCGGATCGCCATCCCAGGCGCCGAGGATGGTGAACGTGGTGGTCGAGCCGTCAGCGACCTTTCGCACCTCGACGACCGTGCCCACGCTGGCCTGGTCGGTGGTGGCGTCCTTGAAGTCGGTCACGCGGGCGCGGGCGAGGTCGCGCTCGAGCTGAGCCTTCTGGGCCATCAGCACGGACTGGTCCTGCTTGGCCATCTTGAACTCGGAGTTCTCGCGG
>JAIXQE010000038.1 GCA_027485815.1 Opitutaceae bacterium | reverse complement strand
GCCGCTGCTGACACCGCCGCTGTATTTGCGGATTTCGCGTCCGCCCATCTTCTCGGAGAGGATCTTCGCGCCTTTCTCGTCGGCGGCGCGAAAGTGAATCTGAGTCCGCAGATTTGCCATGAACACGTCCGCCTTTCGCTCGGTCTCGAAAGCCGCATACAGTGACAACGGAGTCTGGGTCGCCGAAATCAGACTGACGCCGGCCTCGCGGAGTTCATCGACCGTGGCGTGATCCGAGAACCCGTCCTCGGAAACGAGCGTCGTTTTCTGCCCTTCATCAAGAACCAGCGCGATCAGGTTGCGCCGGCGCATCTCGTCCGGCTCAAGGTCGAACCGCCGGAAGGCGTGCAGGAAAAAGAGCTGTTTGAAGAGCAGGTTCAAATACCGGCGCTCGACCTGGTAGGTCTGCGGAACGGAAAGGCAGATGAGTCGGCCAGCATCGACCTCGGCCAAACTGAAATTGGGCTCGAGCGAACACACGACCTGCCGGATGTCCGGCGGTGTGTAAGGTCGAAGGTAGTTCGCGACCGTGTAGACCGTGCCGCTCTTCTGCTCCGGCGGCTGCGCATGGAAGTCGCTGAAATACTGCCGCTCCTTTTCCGCCGCCGGCCCTGGATGCTCGGCCAACCTTGCCAGCAACAAGGCCGTCTCCGATGAAACGCAGATCGCGTCGTGGACGTTGGCCAGCGTCACCGGCAACTCCGCCGCCTCCAAAGCGTGCATCGCGTGCGCGATCGCGTCCCGCGCCGTCTCCTTGAAAAACGCCTGACCACCGCGCTGGCCAGACGCCGTGGCGGTATCGACGATGATCTTAGCGTAGGTGCTCCATGGGACGGAGGCGTCGCCCAGAAGATTGAGCCGCAACGGAGGCACCCACTGGTCCGGCGGAATGTGGGTAGGCCGCACGCGGATCAAGCGCAGGGTGTCCTTCTGGCCCAAGGCCGTTGCCATCGCCGACAGCGGTTTCCACAAAGCCCCCTTGGAGTCCACCGCGAGGATGCCGGTGTCAGGAAGGGTTGAGCGGAGGCCGTGCACAATCGGAACCACTGCGCGTGCAGTTTTCCCAGTGCCGGTCGCCCCGGTGATGAAGAAATGGCAACACGCTTCATCACGCGTCCATTCAAGACCCCAGAGGCGGAGCACCACCGTCAGCTTCCCCTCGAAGTGCGCCGCGAGCGCGACGTATGTCAGCCATCCTCCTATTCCAAGGGTGATGACCGGGAGCCAATAGCCGACTGGTGGCGCCGCCGCATGTCGGGTCAGGACGGCGGAGCCGAAACACAAGGCGACGAGGCCGGCGGTGCGTCCCATCACGCGAGCAAGAGGATGACGGACGCCAGGACGCCGACGGTGATACCGGCCAGAAAGGTGGCGAGGATCTGACGGCGTAACGCTGTCTGGAAATTGCGGGCGAGCGGGGCGAGTGATTTCTCCAACGCCTGGAGCCGCGTCACGGCGTCAGCCACTGGCTTCGAAAGCTTCGCGTCGAGTTGGGCTTCCAATTCGGCCGGCTTCTCATCCAGTGACACCTGCACCTCAGCGAGCGCGTCGCTGACGCCGGCCACGGTGTCGGCGGCGTTGGTGACGTGGGCGATGCGATCGTCGAGAGCCTTCTTCATTTCCACGATGGCCGCTTTCAACGTGTCCTCCGATTGCTTCACCCGGCGCCAATGCCACGCGAGTAGGAGGTAAACCGGGTCGGTCGGATGCAGCTTGTAGTGGGCCGGGACCCATTTCAGGTCGTCGGGAAAATGCTCGGGATCGAGCAGGTCCTCCGGCTTGGCGGGTGCGCTCACGAGTGCAGCAGCTCCCGGGCTTTTTGGAACTCTCCATTCATGCGGTCGTGATACCGCTCGCAGCGGGAGCGATCCAGCAGGTGGAGGGCGTCGGATCGACGGCCGCGGCCCACGGTCAGGTTGGCCTGTTGCAGCCGGTTCTTCGTCACCTCCGCGAGGCAGGGCACATCAATTTCGACGGCGCCGAGGTCGAGGAGGCGCTTGCGCGCATTGCTCTGGCTGAAGAGGTCGAGGTTGTCGCCATCGCGGAGATTGCGGGCCACCAACCAGCGGACTCGGCTGCCGTGCGAGTCGAGTAGTTCGGCGATCTGGGAGTTCGCGTCTTTGTCGTCGGTCGCGATCACCGCGAACACGAGCAGGCAGCCAAACTCTTCCTGCAACTCGGGCAGTCGCGTTTCGTCGAGGTAGGCGATTACCTTGCTGCCGCCGGTGGCGCGGTTGTCCACCAGGACTACATCGGTCTCGGAAAGGACATGAACGATCCGGTCGAGCACGCCGAGTTTATCGGCGTCGACGTCGGTGTCGATAAACTCGGCCTCGGGCACCAGCCGGTTGAATGTCGAATTCGCGTGGTCGAGGTCGAACGCCTTCACCCGCACGCCGGCGTCGGTTAGGTAGTCGTGGAGCAAGGTGGCGACAAAGCTTTTGCCGATACCGCCCTTGTCTTGGGGAAAGAGAATGATGCGTTTGGTGGGCATGGTGCGGAAGTGAGGTTCAGTAGTTGTCGCGAGCGATCTTCGGGCCGCGCCGGCCGGCACCGAGGTCGGCAGGAGGCAGAGTGATCGCCGGTGAAAGCGAGTTGGAAACAGGTGACGGGGTGGTCGCACGAGCCGTGGCCCGGTGCTCACGGCGGACGCGCTCGATCTCGGCCTTCGTGAATTGGCTGCGGCAGTAAACGCCGACGCCGGCCGGCGAAACCTTGATGCCGTGGACGGAGAGCGTCGCCGCGATTTGTTCGTAGCTCATAAACTTCGCCCGCCAGACGAGCAGCACGTCGCGGTAAGGCCCGAGCAGCCCTCGGTGGTGCGCTGCCGGGTCATAATTCCGGGCGTCCTCCATGAGGCGG
>JAIXQE010000035.1 GCA_027485815.1 Opitutaceae bacterium | reverse complement strand
CGGCCAGTTCCGCCAAGGCCTGCTGGCGGACGGGTATCAGGAGCACGTCGGCGCGGTGATCGGCATGCGTGTGCAGGAAGACCCGAAGACGGTGATCGGGGCCGTGAAGCAGCGGCTCCTCGATCTCGCCCCGACGCTGGCCCGCGAGCAACTGACCGCCGTGTCGTTTTACGACCGTTCCCAGCTCATCCGCGAGACGACCGCCACCGTCACGAACACCCTGCTCGAAGCCATCATCACCACCGTCATCGTGGTCGTGGCGTTTCTGCTGCACGTGCGCGCGAGCCTCGCCGTCGCGGTGAGCCTGCCGCTCGGCATGCTCTTCACGTTTCTCGTGATGCATCTCTTTGGGGTGAGCGCGAACATCATGAGCCTGGCCGGCATCGCGATCGCGATCGGCGTCATGGTCGATTTCGGCATCATCATGACCGAAAACATCACGCAGCACCTCGTGGACCTGCAGGAGAAGTGCAAGCGCGAGGGGCGGCCGATGCCGACGTCGCCGTTCAACGCCGAGATCACGGACACGGTGGTGCACGCGGCACAGGAGGTCGCCCGGCCGCTGCTCACCTCCGCCGCGACGACCGTCATAGGCTTCCTCCCGATCTTCGCGCTGACGGATCAGGCCGGCCGGCTGTTTCAGCCGCTGGCTCTCACGAAGTCGCTCGCGATCAGCGGTGCGGTTCTCTTCGGCACACTTCTTGTGCCCGTGCTCTGTCGACTGCTCCTGCCGCCGTGGCACGTCCGCAAGCCGCTGCTCATCGCGCTGACCGGCGTGGCCGGCGGGCTCGCCTTCGGGTGGTTCGTGCGCGACGGCTGGTCGCTGCCAATGGAATACGGGCGCTGGGCGATCACGATTCCGGGTTGGATTTTCGCGCCGCTCTTCGCGGTCCTCGTGGGCTCCGCCATCTGGCGGATCGGTCGCGAGCGACTCGTGAACTACGAGGAGAATCCGATGAGCCGCGGAATTCACGTCGCCTACGAGTGGGCTTACGAACGCATCCAACGGCACAAGGTCACATTCACCATCGCTATTGTGACGATGGCGCTCGGCGGCTATCTGCTCGGTGCCGGCTGGCAGACGCTGAGCTGGCCGCTGCGCAAGGTCTTCACGGTCGCGGGCGCGGATTTTTCCCAAACGCACCTCGATGCGGCCATGACGAAATGGTTCCCTGGCGTGGGCTCGAGCTTCCTCCCGCCGCTCGACGAAGGCTCGCTGCTGTTCATGCCCTCGATTCCCGCGACCGGCGGTCTGGGCGAAACGCAGCGGATCATGCTCGCGCAAAATCGGCTCATCGAATCGATCCCCGAAGTGGCGAGCGTCATGGGCAAGATGGGGCGCGCGGAAACCGCGCTCGATCCCGCGCCCATCGGCATGATCGAAACGGTCGTGCTGTTGAAGCCTTACGCGGAATGGCCCACGCACGAAATCACGCGGCCGGACGGCAAGGTGGAGCATCGTCCCCGCACGCTCGCCGAGGTGCGTGCGGCGCTCGCTGCAATCAGCGATATTCCCGGTGTCGCGCCGAGCTGGTTGCAGCCCATTGAGACGCGCGTGGTGATGCTGTCGACCGGGATTCGTAGCCTGATCGCCCTCCAGATTCTCGGTGACGACACCGACGCGCTCGAACGCTTCGCGGAAGCGGCGGAGAAGATCATTCAGCCGACGCCGGGCGCCGCCGACGTGCAGATGCAGCGCGAGGGCGGGAAACCGTATGCCGAAATCCGGCTCGATCCTGCGAGAGTCGCGCGCTTCGGCCTGAGCAACGAGCAGGTCATGAAATCCGTCGAGAGCGCGTTCGGCGGCATGGCCGTGACCTATTCCGTGGAAGGCGCGCTCCGCTATCCGATCCGCATCCGCTACCTGCGCGAGCGGCGCGACGATCCTGACGAGCTGCTTCAGCTGCAAATTCCTGCTGCCGCAGGTCACGGCGCCATCCCGATCACGAACCTGCTCGCGATCCCGACCGTGCATACGCTGGAGTTCGCCGAGAACGGACCCGACGCCGACGCGTTGCTGAGTCGTCTCCCGCTCGCGGCCCAGCGCAACTTCACGATTCTCGCGCCGCGCCGGGCCGAGCTGACCGTGCCCGCGGGCGATGCTCTGCCGCGCGAAGTGCGCGACGCCATCGCGGCCCAGCAGGTCCGCGTCTCGCGCGAGCGACCGAGCGAAGCCGGTCTCACCTACACGATCGGGCCGATGGCGATCCGCTCCGAGGGCGGCAAGCGCACGCAGTATGTGCTGCTCAATGCGCGCGGCCGCGGCGAAGTCGAAGTCGTGCGCGATGCCGACGCGCGGGTGCGCGCGGCGTTGGCCGACGGCCGTCTGGAATTGCCGGCCGGCGCGACCTATCGCTGGGTCGGACGCTACGAGCAGAAGATCAAAGCGGACGAAACGCTGCGCTGGATCATCAGTGCCTCGATGCTTGTTATGGTGATGCTCATCTACATCGGCACGCGGTCGTGGCTCATCACGAGTATCATCGTCCTGTGCAATGCGACCGTGACGACGGCGGGGGGATTCTTCTTCGTGTGGCTGTGGGGCGCCGAGATGACAACTGCGGTCGTTGTGGGCTTCCTCGTCCTGCTCGGCGTGATGTTCAACGACGGCATTCTGCTCGGCACGTATATCCAGGAGCAGTTCAAGACGCATCCCGGCACCGTGGCCGAAGTGCACCGCCGCGTTTTCATCGCCGGCCTCCGGCGCCGCCGCCCGGCTATCATGACGAACATGACGGCGATGCTGTCGCTGATTCCGGTGCTGTGGTCGACCGGCCGCGGCTCGGAGTTGATGACGCCCATGGTGCTGCCGGTGGTGGGCGGGATGATCTTCGACATCGTTTCGCTTTTCTCGGTCCCGGTCTTCTTCACGTGGTATTGGGAGCGGAAGCTTGCCCGTGAAGCGGAAGCGGGCGTGAGTGCGGCCGAACCTGCCCCGTCCGCTTCGTGAAGCCCCTCTATTCCCGCCTTCGTGACCTTCATCTCTATGCGGGGCTGTTCCTGTGTCCGTTCGTCCTGCTGTTTGCCGTCAGCACGGTCCTGTTGAATCACCCTCCGCGGTCCGCCCCGGCCAAGGCGGAAGCGAAGCGCGAAACGCCGGTG
>JAIXQE010000221.1 GCA_027485815.1 Opitutaceae bacterium | reverse complement strand
GCTCCTGCGGGCGTAGTTTAGTGGTAAAACTCCTGCCTTCCAAGCAGGTGTAGTGGGTTCGATTCGGTCCGCCCGGACAATTTTGCGACCCGGTGGTCGGTCGTCGGTTGTCAGTGGTCGGCCAGACAACCGTCAACCGTCCACCGATGTTCCCGATCCACCCCGCCCGCACCCCAGGTTGATCTTCGGTTTGGTGTAGCCGGGGAATCCTTCCCCGGAAATTCGGGTCGAAGTCACTGCCCGCCGGGAGTGAGCGGGCCCATGGACTTGCCATCGGGCGGTAACATGTTACCGCTCCGTTCTCTCCCAATGCCCGCGAAAACTCCCCCGCTTGAGACGAAGATGCAGGCTTACCGGGCCCGGCTGCGGGCGCAGGGGTTGCGGCCGTTGCAGATCTGGGTGCCGGACGTCAAGGCGCCCGCCTTCCGGGCGCAGGTTCGCCGCCAGATTCGTCGGCTCGACCCGGCGCACGAAGCCGAAGCCCTCGACTTCATCGCCGCGGTCGCGGAAGGGTCCGCCCGCTGATGCGACGAGGCGATCTGGTGACGGTGGCCGCTCCCGGCGACTACAGGAAGCCGCGGCCGGCGGTCATCGTGCAGGCCGACGCGTTGACCGCGGGGGATTTGTCCAGCGTGGTGCTCTGCTTGATCAGCAGTCAGCCGGTAAACGCGCCGACGTTCCGGATCACGGTCGAACCCAACGAAGGGAACGGTCTGCGTGAGCGGTCGCAAATCATGGTGGACAAGCTCCTCACGGTGCCAAGAACCCGCCTTGGTTCCGTCATTGGCCGCTTGGACGAGGAAACGCTCCTGCGGCTCAACCGCACCCTGGCGTTCGTCGTGGGCTTGGCGGAGTAAGCTTCGTCCTCAACCCTTCGCCGCTGGCCGCGGGGAATCGGTGGTCGGTCGTCGGCTGTCAGTGGTCGGCCCGTCCACAGCCCACCGATGACCCGCCCACTGGCAACCTCTCCCCCTTTTGATCTTCGGCTTGGTGTAGCCGGGGAATCCTTCCCCGGAAATTCGGGACTATCCCGCAGGCCGCCCCGGTCCGAAATCCGCCCACCGCCGGCGAACCGGTGGTTCGTTCCCGCGTGGCGGACGCTCCTCAGCCGGACTCCGGGATGACGTAAACGCGGCCCGGCTGGAATTCACCGCTGCGGCGCAGTAACTCCGGCATCAGCGGGTGTGTGTCCTCGAACCGATTCGACCTGGCTCTCAGCACGACGATGGCAAACGAGAGGTCTGCGAATTGCTGCTGGTGCGGCAGGCTCTGGTCCATCGTGACGAAGACATCGTAGCTCGCAGCCTCACGGATGAGGCGCAGGAGTCTGCCGTTCTTGATGCCCGCCCAACCGGCCCGGGGAACGGTCATCACCTGATGATCAGCCAAGCCCTGCCGCAGTCGTGCGGGCAGGCACTCGTCGAGGAGGATTCGCATTCAGGCTGGGGCTAGGGCAAGCCGCTCGCTGGCTTCCGTCAGGAGTGCCACCGCCTGCGCCCGACTGACGGTCGGGAAGTCCGCCAGGAATTCGTCGAGGGAGTCGCCGCCTTCCAGGTATTCGAACAGGATGCGGGCGGGAACCCGCGTGCCGACGAAGCAGGGCGTACCGCTCAAAATCTCCGGATCCACGAGGACGACCGACTTGGCCTTCATGCCAGCAATCAACCCGGTTCCCCTTGGGATGACAACCTCCGGCTGTGCGAAGGCCGCGGCCAGCCCGCTGCCTTGAGGAAACCAGCTCCGCTCGACTGCTCCGCGATCCCGAAATCACCGCTACCACCTCCCTGACTACGCGCCGCCACCTTCCCCCGATCCACCCCGCCCGTACCCCCTTTTGATCTTCGGCCGGGTGTAGCCGGGGAATCCTTCCCCGGAAATTCGGGACGAGGTCGCCGGCCCCTGCAGGGTACGTTCAGTCCCCGGAGTTGAGCCACAAAAGGCGCAAAGGGGTTCCACGCGAGGGCGGAGCCGTGCGTGGCGTCCATAGACGCCGCTGAGCTGGGTGGTGGGGGCCGCGGAGGCGGGGGCTCGAGCCGCTGGGCCTCCGACGGCGCCGCCGTACGGCCCCGGAGGCTTTGCGGCGTTGGGTCGGAGCCCTCCCCTCCGAGGCGCTCGCCCTGCAGCCTCCACGGCGTCAATGGACGCCCTTACCAGTCTGGTCCACGCCCAGCGCCCCTTGAGCCTTTTGGGGCCATCCTCAGCGCGGATCGACCGGGGCATGCTGGCCGCACAAGGGGCAAAGCGTCGAATCCGGCGGACAGCCGGGCGGAAAGGGGTCAGGCTGCAACCTTCAACCGTGTACCGGGGGGCTCGCTGGGGTTGCTGGTTGCGGCCTGACCCCGTACAGGGTAGGTCGCTATTGGTTTTGGCCTGAAAGCAGCCGCATGGCCGCCAATCCCGGGGAAAGATCGGGCAGCGCCGACGTGACCGTGTCGCTCAACCAGAGGGACAGCATCAGGAGATCCGCAGGTCCTGCGGGCGGCTCGGATTCCCACCGGCATCGCAGCATCCACTCGTACTCGTTCAGCGACCCCAGCACCGACCGACTATTGGTCTTGGCGATCGAGATGGTCTGC
>JAIXQE010000039.1 GCA_027485815.1 Opitutaceae bacterium | reverse complement strand
GTGTCGCATTTCTTCGACTGGCGCGGGCCGAGCCTCGCGTTGGACACGATGTGCTCGTCGTCGCTGACCGCGCTGCACCTGGCGGTCGAGAGCCTGCGCCGCGGCGAGTGCGAGCTGGCGCTGGCGGGCGGCGTCAACCTCACCCTGCATCCCGAGAAGGACCTGGTGCTGAGCCAGACCGGGTTCAGCACGCGGGACGGCCGCTGCCGCGCGTTCGGGGCGGGCGGCGAGGGCTACGTCCCCGGCGAGGGCGTGGGCGCGGTGCTCCTGAAACCGCTCGCGCGGGCGTTGGCGGACGGCGATCGGATCCACGGTGTGATCCGGGCGACGGCGCTGAACCACGGCGGCCGGACCAGCGGCTACACCGTGCCGAGCGCCCGCGCGCAGGCGGAGGTGGTCGGCGCGGCGTTGGCGGCGGCGGGGGTCGCGCCGGACACGATCACCTGCGTCGAGGCGCACGGCACCGGCACGTCGCTCGGCGATCCGATCGAGGTGGCGGGGCTGGCGCAGGCGTTCGCCGCGGGGGGCGGGCAGCCGGAGCCGGGCCGGTGCTGGCTGGGTTCCGTGAAATCCAACCTCGGTCACTGCGAGTCCGCGGCCGGGATCGCGGGGCTGACCAAGGTGCTGCTGCAGTTCCGCCACGGGCAGATCGCGCCGAGCCTGCACGCCACGCCGCCCAACCCGCACCTGGATCTGGCGCGCACGCCCTTCCGCGTGCCCACCGCGCTGGAGCCGTGGCCGCGGTTGGTCCGCGGGGGAACGACGCTGCCGCGGCGCGCGGGCTTGAGCTCATTCGGGGCGGGCGGCGCCAACGCGCACGTGATCCTCGAGGAACCGCCGACCGCCGCGGTGCCGCCGCCGCTCCCGGGACCGCGGCTGATCGTGCTCTCGGCGAAGGGCGAGCCCCGGTTGCGCGAGCATGCCACGCGCCTGGCCCGGTACCTCGCCGCGACGAGCGACCCGTTGGCCGACCTCGCGTTCACCCTGCAAACCGGCCGGGAGGCGCTGGAGGACCGGCTCGCCTTTCCCGCCACGACGACGGCCGGAGCGGCGGCGGCGCTTGAGGCGTGGCTGCGCGGCGAAACCGTGCCGGGCTTGTGCGCGGGCCACGCGCGCCGCGCGGACCCGGAGTTGGTCCGGCGCCGCGAGGATGGCAGCCTCACCGCCGCGGCCGTGGCGGCGGCCGCCGCGGGCGACCTCGCGGGCGTGGCGCGCTGCTGGGTGGACGGGGCGGTGGTGGATTGGCGCCGCCTGCCCGGCGGGGGGCCGCGGCCCATCGTGGATCTGCCCGGCTATCCCTTCGCGCGGGTCCGCTGCTGGGTCCCGGGTGCCGAGGAACCGCCCGCGCCTCCGGCTGCGGTCGGCCTCAGCCTGATGTTCTTCAGCGACGCGAACCAGGGTGAACCCGGCGGTCGCTACGACCTGGTCCTGGCGGCGGCGCGGTTCGCCGACCGGAACGGGTTCGAGGCGGTCTGGACCCCGGAGCGCCACTTCCATCCGTTCGGCGGCATCTACAGTGCGCCCGCCGCCCTCACCGCCGCGCTGGCGGCGATCACCCGCCGCGTGCGCGTGCGCGCCGGTAGCGTGGTGCTGCCCCTCGCGGATCCGCTCCGCGTCGTCGAGGAATGGGCGGTCGTGGACAACCTCTCCGGCGGGCGCGTGGACGTCGCGTTCGCCTCCGGCTGGAACCCGAACGACTTCGTGCTCGCGCCGGATGTTTACCCCCGCCTGCGGGAGACGTGGTTGGAGCGCGTGCCCGAGGTGCGGCGCCTGTGGCGCGGCGGCGAGGCGGAGCGGGTGAACGGCCGGGGCGAGACCGTGCGCCTGCGGCCGTATCCGGAGCCGGTGCAGCGGGAACTCCCGGTGTGGCTCGCGGTGTCGCGCCGCGCCGACTCGTTCGTCGACGCCGGGCGCCTCGGGTGCCACGTGCTCACAATGCTGCAGGGCTCGAATCTCCAGCAGCTGGCGGGGAAGATCACCGCTTACCGCGACGCCCGGCGCGCCGCGGGCCTCGATCCCGCCGCGGGGCGCGTCACGCTGATGCTGCATACCTTCGTCGATCCCGACGAGGCGCGGGCGCGGGCGGTGGTGCGCGAGCCGTTCCTCGCCTACATCCGCAGCTCGGTCGACGCCCACCTCGGCGCGGTGGAGGGCGCCGCGGCGTTGGGCGAGGAGGAGCGGCGTCGCCTGGCGGAATTCTCGTTCGAGCGTTACTGCCGCGAGGCCTCGCTGATCGGCAACCCGGAGTCCTGCCTCGCGATGATCCGCGCCTGCCACGCCGCGGGGGTGGACGAGGTCGCGTGCCTGATTGACTTCGGCGCCCCGCGGGCGGACGTGCTGGCCTCGCTGCCGCACCTGGCCGCCCTGCGGGCCCGCCTCGCGGAGGAACTGCCCGCCGCCGCCGGCCCGGCCGCGCCTCCAGGGTCCGTGGCGCCTTCTCTTCCCGCGACGCCCGTTGCACCCCCGGTCCCCGTGGCGCCGAGCGCGCCCCCGGCCACCCCGGAGGTCCCCGC
>JAIXQE010000118.1 GCA_027485815.1 Opitutaceae bacterium | reverse complement strand
CGGGCGGCCCGTGTTCGCCCAGCTGATCGGCGAGGACCTGGTGCACCTGCGGCGAACCGTCGCCGCCCTGCTTCCGCTGCCCGTCGCGGGCATCGACCTCAACCTCGGCTGTCCCGCGCCCAAGGTCTACCGCAAGAACGTCGGCGGCGGCCTCCTGCGGGATCCGGACCGGGTGGACGCGATCCTCGGGACCCTGCGCGAGGCGGTACCCGGCCTCCTCACGGTGAAGATGCGCTTGGGCTTCGAGGACACCGCGAACTTCGACCGGCTGCTCGACCTGATGAACGCCCACCGCGTCGACCTGCTGACGGTGCACGGGCGCACGGTCCGCGAGATGTACCGGAGCGAGGTCCGTTACGCGATGATCGCCCACGCGGTCCGCCGGGTACGCTGCCCGGTGCTGGCGAACGGGAACGTCACCTCGGCCGCCGCCGCCGCCCGCATCCTCCGCGAGACCGGCGCCGCCGGCGTGATGATCGGCCGGCACGCGATCCGCAACCCCTGGATCTTCCGCCAGTGCCGGGAACAGTTCGCCGGAGGCGCCGCGCGCGCCGTCACCCTCGCCGAAGTGCGCGAATACGTGGAGCGGCTGTTCCACGCCACGCAGCCCCCGGGACTCCCGGAGCGCCTGCACGTGAACAAGATGAAGAAGTACCTCAACTTCGTCGGCCAGGGGGTCGATCCGGAGGGTCGCTTCCTGCACGACATGCGGCGCACCGAAAGCGCGGCGGAACTCTTCGCGGTGTGCGACCGCCACCTGCTCACGGAGCCCGGGCGCTCCTTTGCCGGCGAGCCCTACCCGGGCGTCATCGCGCGGCCGAACTGCGAGACGCCCGCGGGCGACGCGGATGGCTGTTCGCTGGAGTCGGTCACCGCCTGACGCCGGCCCGAGGAGTCCCGGCGCAGCCGGACGGCTGCAGTCAGCTCAGCCCCAGTGGTGGCGGAGCTTGCCGCGGACGAACCGCACGCTCTCCGCGAGCTGCTCGATCCCGTCGACGCCATCCTCGATGCTGACCCAGCCGTCGAAGCCGGCCGCGCGCAACGTGGAGAAGATGGCGTCGTAATCATTGAGCCCCCGCCCGATGGTGCCGTGCCGGAGCCGCTTCGCATAACCCTCCGGCCCGCCCTCCTCCCGGCGCAGGTCCTCCAGCGTCCCCTCGGCGAGGTAACGGTCGCTCGCGTGCATCGTCACCACGCGGTCCTTCACCCGCGCCAGCAGCTCAAGGGGGTCGTCCCCCGCGAGGAAGGCGTTGCTCGGGTCGTAGTTCACGCCGAAGCGCGGATGGCGGATGCGGTCCACCAGCGCGCAGAACACGTCCATTTTTTGGGCAAACTCCGGATAGCTCCAGAAGTCGTCCTTGTAGTGGTTCTCGAGGATCAGCGTCACCCCGCAGGCCTCCGCCTCGGGCAGGCAGGCCTCGATGCAGCCGGTCACGAGGTCGAGGCCCTGCTCGCGGCTGAGTTCCGGACGACGCTGACCGGAGAGGACGCGGCAGTAGCCGGCGCCGAGGGTGGCGGCCATCCGGATCCAGCCCTTCTCCCGCTCGATTTCCGCGCGCCGCAGCGCAGGATCGGGCTGCGAGAAATCCGGCGAGCAGCAGAGCATCGGGATCACCATCCCGCGCTCCTCCACGAGGCGGCGGGCGCCTGCCCAACCCGCCGGATCAGCGAGTTCCAGGAAACCACTGTAGAACTCGAGGCCGTCCACCCCGAGCGGCACCGCGAGGTCGGCCCAGTCGCGGAGGGTCATCGTGCCCTCCCGGCAGAGGGGGCGCATATAGGCTTTCGGGAAGGCGGCGAGGCGGGGCATCGGGGTCAGACCTTGACGGGGTTGCGGCCGTGGAGGGAGTACTGCTCGAGCTCGATCACGGCGCCGTTCACCGGACCGGACTCGTCGGCGAGCAGGTAGGCCGCCGCGGCCGCGACCTCCTCGGGCCGCAGCAGGCGGCCGGAGGGGGCGAACACCGCGGGCAGGCGCTCGTGCCAATCCGGCGGCTGCCCCTCCGCCACCTGCATCGCGTGTTCCCGCTCGGTCAGCACCCAGCCGACGTTGAGGTGGTTGCAGCGGACCCCGTCCGCCGCGTGCGCGTTGGCAAGGTTGCGCGAGAGCGTCTGCAGCGCGCCCTTCGAAACGCTGTAGTCCAACAGAGTGGCCTCGCCGCTGAGGGCGTTGATGGAACCGATGTTGACGATGCAGCCCCGGCGGGCGCGCAACTCGGGCCACGCCGCCTGGATCAACAGCAGCGGCGCGCGGACGTTGATCGCCATCATCCGGTCAAACCCGGCGGCCGAGGCGGTCGCCAAGGTGCTCCGAGCCACGAGGGCCGCGTTGTTGACCACGGCGTCGATCCGGCCGAACGCGCGGAGGGCCGCCGCGACGATGCGGGCCCCAGCCTCGGGATCCACCAGATCCTCCAGGTGCAGCGCGGCCGCGGGCCCGAGCTCCGCCACCGTGCGCGCCCCGGCCGCGGCGTCGATGCCGTGCACCAGGACCCGCGCGCCCTCGGCGACCGCCCGCGCCGCGATGGCGCGGCCGATGCCACCGGTCGCGCCCGTGACGATGATGACCTTGTCCCGCAGGCGCATCGGGCTCAGGCCGGCCGCAGCACCGCCTTCACGATCTCGCCGCCATGCATCCGCTCGAACGCGGTGTGCCATTCCTCCAGCGGCCAGACGCCGCCGGTGATCGGACGGACGTCGAGGCGGCCGGAAGCCAGCAACGCAAGCACGCGCTCCCACATCGGCCACGTGTGGCTGAAGCTACCCTGTAGCGTGACGTTCTTCTGCACGAGCGGGTCCAGCGAGAAGTTCAGCGGCTGCGGTCCCCAGCCCACCTTGCTGATCCAGCCCGCGGGGCGCACGAGGTCGAGGGCCGTGCGGAGCGCCGCCGACACGCCGGCCGCGTCGACCACCCCGTCCGCGCCCAGGCCGTCGCGGCGCCGGGCCCATTCCGTGGCGTCGCCAATGATGACGTCGCAGCCATAGGCCCGCGCGACCTCCAGGCGGACCCGGTCCCGCTCGAGGCCGACCAGCGCGACCTCGGCTCCGGCCAAGCGCGCCATCGCGGCGCAAAGGATGCCAATCGGCCCCGGCCCGAGCACCACGATGCGGTCGCCGGGCTGGACCCGGCCGTTCTCGATCACTGCGTTGTAGGCGACGCAGCAGGGCTCGGTCAGCGCCGCTTGCTCCAGCGGCAGGCCGTCCGGCACCCGGTGCAGGCAACGGGCGGGAACGCGCACGAACCGGGTCATCGCCCCGTCGACCCCGTAACCGAAGCCCTTGCGGCGCGGATCCAGGTTGTAACGACCGGCGCGGGAGAGCGGGCTGGCGGGATCGATCACCGCGGCGGTCTCGCTGACCACGCGGTCGCCCTCGGACCACCCGCGCACCGCGGCGCCGAGCTCGGCGATCCGCCCGCCGAACTCGTGGCCCAGCACGACCGGGTAATTCACGGGCCAGCTGTGCTGGCCGGTCCACTGGTGCAGGTCGCTGCCGCAGACGCCCACCGCCTCGACGGCCAGGATCACGTCCTCGGCGCCCGGCACCGGACGCGCGAACTCGCGGAGCTCCACGCTGTGGGGCGCGGAGGAGAAATTGACGACGGCGGGGGACTTCATGGGCGGGAGCGGGGGCGGACGGGAACGTCGCCGTGGGCGTGGACGCGTTCGCAGATCAGGCGGAGCGTGCCCTCCAGGTCGCCCCCGGCGGTGCGGAACGAATCCGCATCGACCGCCAGCGGGGCGCCGATCACCACGAGGGGAGCGCCGTATTCCGGCGTGCGCACGGCCTGCTCGAGCGTCAGGCCGCCGACCGCCTGCACGGGGATGCCGACGGCGGCGACCACCTCGCGGAGCTGGTCCAGCGGGCTGGGCATCCGGCGGCCGGCGGCGGCGATACCGCGACGCTCGTCGTAACCGATGTGGTGGATGACAAAATCGCAGCCGAGATCCTCGATCAGGCGGGCTCCGTCCACCATGTCGGGGCAGCCCAGGTTGTCGCCCATCACCTTGACCCCGTGGTCGCGCCCCGCCTTGACGACGCAGCGGAGCGTCTCCTCGTGGGCGCGGGCCATCACCACCACGTGGGTCGCGCCGGCCTTGGCCATCATCTCGGCCTCGAGGTAGCCGCCGTCCATCGTCTTGAGGTCGGCGACGATCGGCACGCCGGGAAAGCGCTCCCGCAGGGCGCGCACGCCGTGGAGCCCCTCGGCGAGGATGAAGGGGGTGCCGGCCTCGAGCCAGTCGACGCCGGCGCGCAGGGCGGTGGCGGCGGTGGCGAGCGCTTCGGCGCGGTCGGTGAGGTCGAGGGAGATCTGGACGATCGGGCGCATGGGCGGGGAATCAGGCGGCGCGCAGGCCGGCGCAGAACCGGGCGAGGCGGGAGACGCCCTTGGCGATGATCTCATCGCTGGTGGCGTAGCTCAGGCGAAGGTAGCCCTCGGCCCCGAACGCGCTGCCGGGCACGGCGGCGACCTTCTCCTGCTCGAGCAGCCGGTTGCAGAAATCGAGGTCGCTCAGGCCGAAGCGGGAGATGTTCGGGAACAGGTAGAAGGCGCCCTCGGCGAGCAGGCAGGAGATGCCCGGGATCCGGTTGAGCTCGGCGTGGAGGTTCCGGCGGCGCCGGTCGAACGCCGCCAGCATGGTGGCCAGCGCGGCCGCCGTCTTTTCCTTCTGCTGCAGGGCCGCCAAAGCGCCGAACTGGGCGAACGTCGTCACGTTGGATGACATCTGGCTCTGCAGTTCGGAAATCGCCTTGGCGATGGGCAGCGGCGCAAGGGTGGTGCCGATGCGCCAGCCGGTCATCGCGTAGGTCTTGGAGAAGCCGGCGACGGTGATCGTCCGCGCGGCGGCCTCGGGCGCGAGCGTCGCGACGCAAGTGGGCCGCACGCCGTCGTACACCAGGTGCTCATACATCTCGTCCGAGAGGATGTAGAGGTTGTGGCGGAGCGCGACGGCGACGATCGCCTCGAGTTCCGCGCGGGAATAGACGGCGCCGGTCGGGTTGGACGGGGAATTGAGGATGAGGAGGCGGGTGCGCGGGGTGATCGCGGCCTCGACCATGGCGGGCGTGAGGCGGAAGCCGGTGCGGTCGTCGGCGAGCACGAAGCGGGGCACGGCCCCCGCCAGCTTCACCATCTCCGGGTAGCTCACCCAGTAGGGCGCGGGGACGATGACCTCGTCGCCCGGCGAACAGGTGGCGAGCACGCCGAGGTAGCAGCTGAACTTGCCGCCCGGGGAAACGATCACCTGGGCCGGGGTGGCGCGAAGCCCGTACTCGGCGGCATAACGGTCGGCGATCGCCTGTCGCAGCGGCTCGATGCCCGGCGTAGGCGCGTACTTGGTCTTGCCCGCACGGAGGGCCGCGGCGCAGGCCTCCTTGATGTGCTCGGGGGTGTCGAAGTCGGGTTCGCCCGCCGCGAAGCCGCAGACGTCCTCGCCCGCGGCCTGCAGGGCCTTCGCCTTGGCGTCGACCGCGAGGGTCGGGGACGGAGCCACGTTGCGGGCCCAGGTGGACAGGGGAGCGGGGGATGCGTGCATGATCAGCGGGGGGACCAAAGGGACCGGCCCGGGCCATGGCAAGCGCGGCGCGGCGCGCGCCGGGCCGGCCTAGCGACGGCCGGGCTTGACCGGCATCGCCGTCAGGGCGAGCCGCAGCAGTTCGCCGACGCTGACCCGCTTCAGGCGCGCATGACGGCGCAGCAGGGCGCGCTGGTCGGCGCTCACCCGTACGGAAAGTTGCCGCTGCTTCGCCCGCACCGGACGGCAGCCGGCGAAGTCGAACGCCGCCAGCGCCGCGCGGACCACCGCGCTGGCCGAGGCGTAGCCGTGGCCGCGCCGGCACGCCTCGAGCCGCGCCTGCATCTCCTCGGTCAATTCAAAGGTGAGGGGGGAGGACTTGGGGGCAGCCATCGGGACGCGGGGGTTGGGGAACAAGCGTTGGTGTCACGCGGGCCCCGCGTTCGGCAACGCAAATGTGCGCCCGCCACGCCCGCGGATCCACTCGCAAACGGGAGGTCAGACCGGCGGGCCCCCACGCCGGCGGGCCAGCCACGCCTCGATCCGCGCCAGCGGCCACGTCGTGATCACCTGCTCCGGCCCCAGCCAGCCCTTGCGCGCCGCGTTGACGCCCGCGCGGACGTGCTCGAGCCCGGCGGTGTCGTGGGCGTCGGGGTTGATCGCGCAGAGCAGCCCCCGCTCGGCCGCGCGGCGCCAGTGCCGCCAATCGAGATCCAGCCGCCAGGGGTTCGCGTTGAGCTCGATGACGACCCCGTTGGCCACGGCCGCATCGATCACGCGGCCCACGTCGACCGCATACCCCTCCCGACGCAGCAGCAGGCGGCCCGTGAGGTGCCCGAGCATCGTCGCGGCCGGATGCTCGAGCGCCCGGATGAGGCGCGCCGTCATCGTGGCCTCGTCCTGGCCGAAGGCCGAGTGGACGGAGACCACCACATAGTCCAGCCGCGCGAGGATGTCGTCGGCGAAGTCGAGGCTGCCGTCGGGCAGGATGTCGCATTCGGTGCCCGCGAAGAGCCGCACCGGGCAGCGGCCGGAGCCATTAAGGGCGCGGATCTCATCAACCTGGGCGAGCAGCCGGTCCTCGTGCAGGCCGCGCGCTTGGAAACTGGACTTGGAGTGGTCGGCGATGCCGAGGTACTCCCAGCCGAGCGCGCCGGCCGCGGCCGCCATTTCCGCGAGCGTGTTGCGGCCGTCGGAGGCGGCGGTGTGGTTGTGGAAGGCGCCGCGCGTGTCACCCGCGGTGAGGAGCCGCGGCAATTCACCGCGCTCGGCGGCCTCGATCTCTCCCCTGCCCTCCCGCAGTTCGGGCGGAATGAAGGCCAGCCCGAGGGCGCGGAACAGGTCCTCCTCGGAGCCGACCGGCGGCGGCCGCGTGTCCGCCCCGCCCACCGGGGTCAGGCCCCACTCGCTCAGGCTCCAGCCGCGGGCCAGGGCGCGCTGGCGCAGCTGGACGTTGTGCTCCTTGGATCCCGTGAAGTGGTGCAGGGTGAAGGCGAACTGCTCCGCCGGCACCAGGCGCAGGTCCGCCTGCAGCCCGGTCTCGAACCGCACGCTCGCCTTCGTGTCGCCGTGGGCGGTGACCTCGCGGACCCCCGGCTGGGCGACGAACCACGCGACGACGGGCGCGGGATCCTCGGCGGCCACGATGAAATCCAGGTCGCCCACCGTCTCCAGCCCGCGGCGCAGGCTGCCCGCCGCCTCCGCGCGGCGCACCGCCGGCAGCGCGCGCAGGCCCGTGAGGATGGCGCCCGCCAGCTCCGCAGCGTCCCACCAGAGGTGGCGCCGGCCGTAAGCCTCGCGGTTGCGCACGCCGGCCAGCAGCTTCTCCTGGGTCTTCGCGCCGAAGCCCTCCAGTTCCGCCACCTTGCCCGCGGTGCAGGCGGCGGCAAGCGCCGCGACCGAGTCGACCCCGAGCCGCTCGTGCAGCGCGCGGATCTTCTTCGGCCCCAATCCCGGCACCTCCAGCAACTCCACCAGCCCGGGCCCCACGGCCGCCCGCAGTTTCTCGACAAAGGGCAGCCCGCCGGTCGCGTGCAGCGTGGTGATCTTCTCCGCCAGGGCCTCGCCGATGCCCTTCACGCTGCGGAGTTCCCCGGCGGCGACCAGCCGGGCGAGATCCGCCTCCTCCATCCCCTCGAGCACGCGCGCACCCGACTGGTACGCCCGCACCTTGAAGGGGTTCTCCCCCTGCAGTTCGAGCAGGGTGGCGATCTCGAGCAGCACGTCGGCGATCTCGTTCTTGTTCATCGGATCCCTGCAGCTAGTCCCCGGCCCGGCGCGCCGCAAGCGTGGCGCCATAACGGCGCAGCGCGGCGCGGTCCACCTTGCCCGCCGCATTGCGCGGCCACGGATCCACGGCCACCCAACGCCGCGGACGTTCCCACGTGGACAGCCCCGCAAGGGCCGCCGCGGGATCGGTGCGGGGCGCTCCCGCCGGATGAAAGGCGACCACGACCTCGCCCCACTCCGAATCGGGCAACCCGAGCACCGCCACCTCGTCCCAAGTCGCCCCGCCCCGCAGCGCCGCCTCGACGCGCGCCGCGTCCACCTTGCGACCCCCGGTGATGATCACCTGGTCCGCGCGGCCCAAGATCACCCAGCCGCCGCCCGGCCGGGTCTCGGCCCGGTCGTCCGTGGACCACCGCCCATCGTCGCGCCACTCCGGCCAGAGCCCGCGGCAGACCGAGGCCCCGGCGACGCCCAGGCGCCCCTCGCCGTCGACCGCCAGTTGCGCGTGAGGAAGCGGCTGCAGTTCCTCCCGCCCCGCGAGGAAGTCCTCCGGCCGCACCGCGGCCACCATCGCGGCCGTCTCCGTCATCCCGTAGCTCGGGGCGAGCCGCAGCCCCTCGTCCCGCGCGCGTCCCAACAGGTCCGGCCACGCGGGCCCGCCGCCGAGGAAGATCACGCGCAGGCCGCGCAGCCACGCCACCAACGCAGGTTGCCGCAGCAGGCGCTGCAATTGCGTCGGGACCAGCGACAGGACCCACCCGTCCGCCCTTTCCGGCAACGGCGGGAACTCCCCCGCCTCGAGCCGCTTCCACGCCCACGGCAGATGGGTTCCGCCCGTCATCTCCGCGCGCACCCGCGCCATCAGGCCGCTCACGTGATGAGCGGGCAGCACGTCGACCGCGTGGATGGCCCCGAGGCCGAAGTGCGCGCGCAGGCCGGCCACCGCCGCGGCGAGCGTCGCCTCGTCGTGCCGCGCCCACTTGACGCCGCCCCCCGAGCCTCCCGTCGGGAGCGCCAGCCAGCCGCGAGCCTCCCCCGGGGGCCGTGTGTCGGGCAGTGCGAGGCGCGCCTCCGCCTCCCGCCGCGCCTCCGGGCCCCAGCCCGGATCGAGCACGAAGCGCATCTCCCCGGCCGCGCGGGCGCAGCCAGTCGCCTCCACCAGGCCCCTCAGGCGAGCGCGTTCCATGCCGCCTCCAGGTCGAGGGCCGCGACGTCCTCCCGCCGCAGAAACGGCACCGCGACCGGTCCGTCGAGTGCGCGGTCGGCGAAGAGCGGCCAGACGCCGAAGCCGAGCGCGTGCCGCTCCCCGGACCACGTCCACGCCCGCCGCAAGACCTGCGCCGCACCGACCCGCGTCTCCAGGGCGGAAGAAAACACCACCCGCGCCCGGGCCCGCGCGAGCAGCGCAAGCGTGGCCGCGGGCGCCGCGTGCAGCGCGAGCTTGAGCACGAAGAATCCGGGCCAGCCTGCCGCCACCCAGCGCTCGACGTCGCCGTCGCCGGCCAGCGACTCGTCCAGCGCGAGGGGCGTGGGAAAGGCAGCGGCGAGCCCCTGCAGCAGGTCGTCGGCCCGCCGCCGCTCGCGCTCCCCGGCCCCGGGCGCCACCGCCACGGGCTGCTCGACGAAGTCCACCGGGCGTTCCGCGCAGCGTTCGAGCCAGCGCTCCGCGAGTCGCCGCTCCCACGCGCCGTTGGCATCCAGCCGCAGCCGGCCGCCGGGAGGCAGCCGGCCGCACAGCTCGTCGAGGAGGCCGAGTTCGTCCGCCGCATCGCCGACGCCGACCTTCCACTTGAAGACCCGGAAGCCCGCCTCGGCCAGTGCCTGCAGGCGCGCGGGCGCCTCGGCCCCGGCCGGCAGCAGGGCCGCCACGCCGAGCGCGGCTGGCTCCGGCGGCAGCGCCGGGGTTTCCCGCGTCGCCGCCAGCGCCCCGCGCAAGGCCGCCAGTCCGGACGGTAGCCGATCCAGGGCGTCCTCATCCACCCATTCCCCGAGTTCCCGGAGCGCCGCGTCGGCCGCGTCCACCGTTTCCGCGGTCCAGCCGGGCAGCGGCGCGCACTCGCCCCACCCCACCCCGCCGGCAGCGTCCTCGAGGCGAACCAGCAGCCCCTCCCGGTGCGTCCACACCCCATGCGCGGTGCGCACCGGCCCGCGGAAGGGCAGGCGGTAGCGGCGGAACTGCAGGCGCCGGCGCACGGAAGGCATCCCTCCAACGAGGCGGGCGGCGCGCCGAACGCAACCCCGCAGGCGGCCCGCACTTTCCGTTTGCCCTCGCCCCGCGCCGCCCTACTCCGTTCCCGGCAACCTCATGTCCTCGGTTGCCACGCCCTCCCCCGCCACCGCCGCCGCGGACGGCGAGTATTTCCTCCCGGCCGACGCGTTTTTTCGCGCCAACCTGCCGATGGCGCTCACGTTCGACGACGTGTCGCTGGCCACCCTGTACTCGGAGATCCTCCCGAAGGACGCCGACACCGCCACCGCCCTGAGCGATTCGCTCCGCCTCCAGATCCCGGTGCTCTCCTCCGACATGGACACCGTGACCGAGTCGCGGATGGCGATCGCGATGGCGCTGAACGGCGGCCTCGGCCTGATCCATTACAACATGGCGCCGCGCGACCAGGTGAAGGAGGTCGCCCGCGTGAAGCGCCACATCCACGGCCTCATCCAGGATCCCATCACCGTCGCCCCCGGGCAGCTCATCGGCGACGTGCTGGGCATGATCGACGCCCGCCGCTTCGCGTTCTCCACGTTCCCGGTCGTCGACGAGGCCGGCCGCCTCGCCGGTCTCCTCTCGGGCAACGTGGTCAAGGACCGCTACCGCACGAAGCGCGTGGCGGAGGTGATGACGCCGCGGGCCCAGTTGCGCACCGTGGACCAGCGCGACGTCGCGCAGGACCCGATCCGGGCGGCCGACCGCTTCTTCTCCGAGAACGTCGGCAGCAACAAGATGCTGGTGGTGGACGCCGCCGGCGCCCTCCGCGGCCTGATCACCGCCTCCGACGTCGAACGCATCACCGGCGAGGCGAAATCCCGCCGCAAACCCGCCCGCGACCAGGAGTTCCGCCTCGTCGCCGGCGCCGCCCTCTCCCCCATCCGGCGGCCCGACGGCTCCCTCGACCGGGAGCGGATCCTCGAACACGTGGGGCAGCTCGTGGCCGAGCACGTGGACTGCGTCGCCGTCTCCACCGCGCACGGCCACACCGCCGGGGTCGGCGAACTGGTGCAAGTGGTGCGCGCGGCCTTCCCGGGGCTGACGATCCTCGCGGGCAACGTGACGAGCGCGGCCGGCGTGGAGTACCTGGCCCGGTGCGGCGCCAACGCGATCAAGGTCGGGCAGGGCCCCGGCTCCATCTGCACCACCCGCGTGGTCGCGGGCGTCGGCATCCCGCAGCTCACCGCCCTCCACGTGGCCGGCACCGCGGCCCGCGCCCACGGCGTCCGGCTCATCGCCGACGGCGGCATCACCAAGAGCGGGGACATCGTGAAGGCCCTGACGCTCGCGGACGCCGTCATCCTCGGGGGGCTGCTCGCCGGCTGCCGCGAGGCCCCGGGCGAGATCCTCGAGATCAACGGCAAGGTCTACAAGCAGTACCGCGGGATGGGTTCCCTGGCGGCGATGAAGGCCGGCAGCGCGGCCCGCTACGGACACGACAAGGCGGACACCACGCGCAAGGTCGCCGCGGAGGGCATCGAGGCGCTCAAGGAGGTTTCCGGGTCCGTCGACGACGTGCTCGCGAACCTCATCGGCGGGGTGCAGAGCGGGATGGGTTACCTCGGCGCGGGCACGCTCCCTGCCCTGCGCGAGAAGGCGCGCTTCATCCGGGTTTCCCCCGCGGGCCAGAAGGAAGCCGCACCCCACGACGTGATCGAGGTCGCCACGCGCACGCACCAGGGCTGAGCGGCGGCGCAAATTCCCGTTGACGCGCCCGGCCCCGCGCCCTTCGCTCTTCCCCTCACTCGTGGCTCGGTAGCTCAGTTGGTAGAGCAGAGGACTGAAAATCCTCGTGTCCCCGGTTCGATTCCGGGCTGAGCCACCACTTTGAACCCGCTGTCCCGCAAGGGGCAGCGGGTTTTTTCCGCCCCGTGGGGCGTTCCCTCACTGCAGGCCCGGGGGGAGCTGCTGGACGATCTTCTTGATGTCCTGCACGGCGTCGCGATGGCAGACGAGGACCGCGTCGGGGGTCTCGACCACCACCAGGTCCCGCACGCCGCACAGGGCGATCGCCCGGCCGTTGCTGACCGCGATGTTGCCCGTGGCCCCGCTGGTGAAGACCGGGCCGCGCACCGCGTTGCCCGCCGCGTCCTGGGCGAGGTGCCGCGGCAGCGCGGTCCACAGGCCGACGTCATCCCAGTCGAAGGCCGCGAGGAGGGTCTCCACGGAGGCCGCCTTCTCCATGATGGCGTAGTCGACCGAGATCTTGGGCAGGCGGGGGAAGCGCTCGGCGAGATAGGCGGAGGAGTCGCCCGCGGGGAAACCGCGCACGAAGGCAGCCAGCTCGGGCGCGTGCCGGTCGGCCTCGGCGAGGAAGGATCTCACGCTCCAAAAGAACATCCCCGCGTTCCACGCGTGCCGGCCCTCCGCGAGGTAACGGGCGGCCGTGGCCGCGTCCGGCTTCTCGACGAAGCGGCTGACCTGCCGGAACACGCCCGCCTCGCCGCGCGCCAGCTCCGGCCCCAGCTCGAGGTAACCGAAGCCCGTGGCCGCGTGATCGGGTTTGATCGCGATGGTCAGGAGGGAGGAGGACGCCGCCGCGCGCGGCAGGGCCGCCGCCAACTGGCGGCCGAAGGCGGCGCTGTCCGCGATGAACGCGTCCGCCGGCAGCAGGGCGAGGGCGGCCTGCTCCCCGCCGCGGGCCCGCACCAGCGCGGTCGCGAGGGCCGCCGCGGGGGCGGTATCGCGCTTCGCCGGCTCGGCGACGATCTGGTCCGGGGGCACCAGCCCGGCCAGGGCCTCGCGGGTCGCGGGCAACTGCACCTCGTTGGTGAGCACGAAGAGGTTCTCCGGCGGCACCACGGCACCGACGCGGCGGACGGTCTCCTCGACCAGCGTTCGTTCCGAGAGGAGGCGCAGCAGGTGCTTCGGCGTGCGGGCCCGGCTCATCGGCCAGAACCGTTCGCCGCTGCCACCGGCCATGATGCAGGCGTAATGGGCGGAGTTCATCAGGGGAAACCTCAGGAACGCAGGACGATCTTGCCGCACTGGGCGCCGGCCTCCATCCGCGCGAACGCCTCGGCGGCCCCGGCGAGCGGATGCACTTCGCCGACCAAGGGCCGCAGCCGATGCCGTTCCACCAGCGCGAGGAGGCCGCGCCAGTCGGCCGGCGAGCCCATCGTCGAGCCGAGCAGCGAGAGCTGCTTCCAGAAGACCTTCCGCACCGGCAGCACCGCATCGCCCCGCGTCGCGCCGAAGAAGACCAGCCGGCCACCGGGCGCGAGAACGTCCGCGAGCCGCGCAAAACCGTCGCCGCCGGCGCTGTCCACCACCACGTCGAACGCCCCGGCCCGCGCCAAGGCCGCCTCCGGCCAGCCCGCGTCGGGGTAGAGAAATCCCCCCCTCGCCCCGAGCGCCTCGGCCCGCGTCACCTTGGCGGCGGAACCCGAGGTCACCCAAACCTCGGCCCCCGCCGCGACCGCGAACTGGAGGGCGCTCGCGGCCACGCCCCCGCCGATGCCGGTGACGAGCACCCGCTCCCCGGCGCGCAGCCGGGCGCGGGGGAACAGCGCGCGGTAGGCGGTGAGGCCGGCGAGGGGCAGCGCCGCCGCCTCCTCCCAGGAAAGATGCACGGGCCGGGCGGCCAGCTGACCGGCGGGCACGGCGATCCGGCTCGCGAGGGTGCCGGCCCGCGGCAGACCGAGGATCTGGAACTGGGCGCCCTGCGCGCGCTCGTCGTCGCCCCAGAAAAAGGCGGGATTGAGGATCACCTCGCGGCCCAGCCACGCCGGGTCGACGCCCGGGGCCGCCGCCACCACCACACCCGCCCCGTCGGAGCCCGGGATGCAGGGCCACTTCAGGCCCGCGTACTGGCCGGACTTGATCCAGACGTCGCGGTGGTTGAGCGCGGCCGCCCGCAGCTCGACGACCACCTCGCCGGCCTCCGGGACCGGATCCGCCACCTCGCCGACCACCAGCTGGTGGGGCCCCGTCAGTTGCACCGCGATCATCCCCGAACGTGGCGCGCGGGCGGGCGGCGGCGCAAGCCCTCTCTCGCCCCGCGTTTGCGATTGCGCCCCGGACGCCCGCTCGCGTCACTGCGCCGCCTGCTCCTCGCCCTCCACAAACCGTACGGGGTGCTCTCGCAGTTCACCCCCGAGCCCGGCTCCCGCTGGGGCACGCTCGCCGCCTTCGGCCTGCCCCGCGCCGTTTACCCGCTGGGCCGGCTCGACGCCGACTCGGAGGGCCTGCTCCTGCTGTCCGACGAGCCCGGCCTGAACCACCGCCTGCTCGATCCCGCGCGCGGGCACCGCCGCGAATACTGGGTGCAGGTCGAGGGCGAGCCCGACGACGCCGCGCTCCGGCGCCTCGCCACCGGGGAACTGCGGCTCGACGGCGTCCCGGTGCGGCCCGCCCGCGCGTGGCGGCTCGAGCCGCCGCCGGACCTGCCCCCGCGCGATCCGCCGATCCGCCAGCGCCGGAACATTCCCGACCGCTGGCTCGCGCTGGAGCTGAGCGAGGGCCGGAATCGCCAGGTGCGCCGGATGACGGCCGCCGTCGGCCACCCCACCCTGCGCCTCGTGCGCGCCCGGATCGGCGAACTCGCGCTCGGGACGCTTCCGCGCGGAGCCTGGCGCGAGCTCGACCCCGCGGAGCGCCGCCGCGTGTTCGCCGCCGGCCCCTGAGCACCCGGGCCGCAGGCGCTCCCCGGAAAATCCGGGGGCGAATTCCCCCATATCCGGCTCGCCTGACCCCGGACCGATGGTTTCTCTCCCCGGTCCTCGTAGCGCCCCGAACATGACTGGCTCCCGCCCTCGTTTTCTACCGTTGTCCTGGCTGGCCCTGCCCCTCGGGCTGGCGGCCGCCCCGGCCCCCGCCGCGCCGGAGGTCGACTTCGCCCGCGAGGTGCAGCCGATCCTCGCGGAATACTGCTTCCATTGCCACGGGCCCGATGACCAGGACCGCCGCGGCGGACTGCGCCTCGACGACCGCGAGGCGGCGCTCAAGGGCGGCAAGTCGGGCGTCGCCGCGCTCGTTCCGGGCCGACCCGCCGAGAGCGAGCTGCTGGCCCGCATCCTTTCGCCTCACGAGGACGAGGTCATGCCCCCGCCCAAGGAGGGCAAGCAGGTCGGCCCGCGCGAGCGGGACGTGCTGCGCCGGTGGATCGAGTCCGGCGCCCCCTACGCGCCCCACTGGGCCTTCGTCCCCCCGGTCAAGGCGGAGCCCCCCGCGGCCGGCGTGCACCCGGTCGACGCGTTCGTCGGCGCCAAGCTGCGCGCCGCGCAGCTCGACTTCTCCCCCGCCGCCGACCCCGCCGTGTTGTGCCGCCGGCTCCACCTGGACCTCATCGGCCTCCCGCCCGCCCCGGCCGAGATCGCCGCGTTCGTGTTGGCCGCCTCCACCCAGGGCCTCCCCGCAGCCACCGAAGCCCTCGCCCGCCGCCTCGTCGCCGACGAGCGCTTCGGCGAACGCTGGGCCCGGGTCTGGCTCGACGCCGCCCGCTACGCCGACAGCAACGGGTACGAGAAGGACCTCCCCCGCGAGCAATGGGCGTGGCGGGACTGGGTGATCCGCGCCTTCAACCGCGACCTCGGGTACGACCGGTTCCTCCTCGAGCAGATCGCCGGCGACCTCCTCCCCGGCGCCACCCAGGAACAGATCGTCGCCACCGGGTTCCTGCGCAACGGAATGGTGAACGAGGAAGGCGCGATCATCCCCGAGCAGTTCCGCATCGAGGGGATGTTCGACCGCCTCGACTGCATCGGCAAGGCCACCCTCGGCCTCAGCCTGCAGTGCGCGCAATGCCACACCCACAAGTTCGACCCCATCACCCACGACGAGTACTTCGGCCTCTACGCCTTCTTCAACTCGACCTACGAGGCCCAGTCCTGGGTCTACACGGCGGAACAGGAGCAGCTGATCGAGACCCTCCGACGCGACCTCGCCACCATCGACACGCGGACCAAGGCCGCGGTGCCGGATTGGGCGGAACGGCTGGAGCGCTGGTCCGCCGAGCTCGCGGGCCAGCGCCCGGTCTGGACGCCCCTGATCGCGGAGGAACTGGCCAGCACCAGCGGCCTCAACCATCCCGTCCAGCTCGCGGACCACTCCATCCTCACCCTCGGGCACCCGACCACCCGCGGGGACATCTTCGTCATCGGCACCCCGGCGCTCGACGGCGTGACCGGCCTCCGCCTGGAGGCGCTCCCGCATGGGGACCTCGAGTTCAACGGCCCGGGCCGCAGCAAGTACGGGACGTGGGCGCTCAGCGAACTCGAGGTGAGCGTGATGCCGCCCGGCTGCGACCAGTGGGAGAAGGTCGCGCTCCGGAGCGCCACGGCGGACTTCGCGGAGCCGGTCCGCGGCCTGGAGGAAGAGTGGAAGGCGGCCTTCGACAAGGAAAGGCGCCGCATCATCGGGGGACCCGACCTGATGATCGACGGCTCGAATGACACGGCGTGGCGCGCGGACCGCGGTCCCGGCCGGCGCAACACCGCTTCGGCGGCGGTCGTGCAGTTCACCGAGCCCGTCCGCCACCCCGCCGGCACCAAGCTGCGCGTGCTCCTCCGCATGCACCACAGCGGGGACGACAACGGCCGCCACAACACCGCGCTCGGCTGCGCCCGCCTCTCGCTCACCCGCGCGCCCGACCCGCGCGTGCCGCCGGTGGATCACGCCGCGATGCTGGCGCTGGAAATCCCCCCCGAGGCGCGCGACGAGCGGCAGCGGACCGCGCTCTTCCGCGCGTGGCGGGCCCAGGAACCCGCCGCGCGCAAGTTCCACACCGAGGCCGAAACCGCGTGGAAGCGGTACCCGGCGGCGCCCACGTCCGTGCTCCACCTGCAGGAGCGCGGGGGCGTCCACGCCCGGGAGACCCGCCTGCTGGACCGCGGCGCGTGGGACCGCCCGAAGCACGCCGTCCAGCCGCACGTGCCCGCCGCCCTCAACCCGTGGCCGGAGGACACCCCGCGCGACCGCCTCGGCTTCGCCCGCTGGCTGACCGACCGACGCGCGCCCCTCACCGCCCGCGTCGCCGTCAACCGGGTCTGGCAGACGCTCTTCGGCACGGGCCTGGTCGAGACTCCGGAGGACTTCGGCACGCGCTCCAGCCCGCCCGAGCACCGCGAGTTGCTCGACTGGCTCGCGGTGGACTTCGTCGACCAGTGCTGGAGCCACAAGGAGCTGCTGCTGCGGATCGTGACCAGCCGCACCTACCAGCAGGATTCCGCCGTCAGCCCGGCGCTGCGGGAGCGCGACCCGGCGAACCGGCTACTGGCGCGCGGACCGCGCTTCCGGGTCGACGCCGAGATCGTGCGCGACTCCGCCCTGGCGATCGCCGGCCTGCTGCACCAGCAGGTTGGCGGCCCGAGCGTGTTCCCGCCCGTCCCGGAGAACGTCCTCGCCTACAACTACGTGCGCCCGACCTACTGGCAGCCGCCGGAGGACGCGCAGCGCTACCGCCGCGGGATGTACCTTTTCCGCAAGCGTTCGATGCCGGATCCGATGCTCAGCGCGTTTGACGCGCCGAACGCGGACTTCGCCTGCGCCCGCCGGCCCCGCTCCAATACCCCGCTGGCCGCGCTCACCGGCCTGAACGAAACCATCTTCGTCGAGGCCGCCCAAGCCCTCGCCCTGCGCCTCTGGCGGGAAGGCGGCACGAGCGACGAAAGCCGGATCGACCTCGCCTACCGCCTGTGCACCGCCCGCGCCGCGCGTCCCGCGGAGCAGGCGGCGGTGCGGCGCCTCCTCACCGAGGCGCGCGGCCGCCTCCAGCGCGGGGAACTGCCCGCGGCCGAGGTAGCCTTCTCCCCGCGCCTCAAGGCCGCCGACCTGCCCGCCAACGCCACCCCCGCCGAACTCGCCGCCTGGACCCTCGTGGCGCGGGTGATGCTCAACCTCGACGAGACCCTGACCAAGCCCTGATCCCGATGACCGAGCCCGTTTCCGCCTCCCTCCGCGCCGCCCAGGCGCGCCTCCTCTCCCGCCGCTGGTTCCTGCAGGATTGCGGCGTGGGGATGGCCGGCCTCGCGCTCAGCTCCCTGCTGGCGCGCGACGCGGCCGCCAAGTCCGGCCCCGCGAATCCCCTCGCCGTGCGCCCGCCGCACTTCGCCCCTAAGGCCAAGCGCGTGATCTACATGTTCATGGCCGGCGCCCCCAGCCACCTGGAGCTCTTCGACCATAAGCCGGAACTCGCGCGCCGCGACGGCCAACTGCCGCCGGCGGAGCTGCTGAAGGACTACCGCGCCGCCTTCATCAAGCCCAACTCCGCCCTGCTCGGCCCCAAGTACTCCTTCGCCAAGCACGGCCAGGCCGGCACGGAGTTCTCCGAGCTCATCCCCCAGATCGCCTCCATCGCGGATGACCTCTGCGTGGTCCGGAGCATGCAGACCGACGCGGTGAACCACGCCCCCGCGCAGATCCTGATGAACACCGGTTCGCAGCAGTTCGGCCGGCCCAGCTTCGGCTCGTGGACCCTCTACGGACTCGGCTCCGAAAGCGAAAACCTCCCGGGCTACGTCGTCCTCACCAGCGCCAAGGGCACCAGCGGGGGCGCCAGCAACTACGGCTGCGGCTTCCTGCCCACGGTCTACGGCGGGATTCCCTTCCGTGGCACCGGCGATCCCGTCCTCTACCTCTCGAACCCCGCCGGGGTCGACGCCCGCGCCCAGCGCGCCTCGCTCGACACCCTCAACGAGCTCAATGGGCTCGCGCAGGCGGACCTCGGCGACCCCGAGACCGCCGCCCGCATCCAGAGCTACGAGATGGCCTACCAGCTCCAGACCAGCGCCCCCGAGCTGATGGATCTGTCGCAGGAGCCCGCGTCGGTGCTGGAGGAGTACGGCATCAAGGATCCCGGCCAGGCCAGCTACGCGCGCAACTGCCTCCTCGCCCGCCGCCTCGCCGAGCGCGGCGTCCGCTTCGTCCAGCTTTTCCACGAGGCCTGGGACCAGCACGGGGACCTGACGAAGGCCATCAAACGGAACTGCGAGGACACCGACCGCGCCAGCGCCGCGCTCGTGCGCGACCTCAAGCGTCGCGGGCTCCTCGACGACACGCTCGTCATCTGGGGCGGTGAGTTCGGCCGCACGCCCATGGTCCAGGGCGGCAACGACGGCCGCGACCACCACAACCGCTGCTTCACGATGTGGCTCGCCGGCGGCGGTCTCAAGCGGGGCCACGTCCACGGCGCCACCGACGAGCTCGGCTTCAACGTCGTCCGGGACCCCGTGCACGTCCACGACCTGAACGCGACGCTCCTGCACCTGCTCGGCCTCGAGCACACCCGGCTCACCTTCCGCTTCCAGGGTCGCGACTACCGCCTGACCGACGTCCACGGCCACGTGGTGAAGGACCTGATCGCCTGACCGTGACGCCCGTCAGCCGCCGCCACGCCCTCGCCGCCCTCGCCGGCGGCGCCGCGTCCCTCCTGCCCGCGGGCGCGGTCCCAACCCCGGCGGCCGTGCCCGCCCGGCCCCGGGTGCGCCTCGCGGTCGCCTCCTACTCGTACTGGCATTTCCGCACCGCCAAGGTGCCGATCGAGACGGTGATGGACCGGGCGGCCGAGCTGGGCTTCGCCGGAGTCGACATCCTCCACCGGCAGATGGATCTCCCGGAGCGCGGCCCCCTCGACGCCGCCGGCCGGGCCTACCTCCGCCGCCTGCGCCGCCACGCCTTCCGCCGGGGACTCGCCATCTCCTGCCTCTCGACCCACCAGAGCTTCGTCAAGGCCGACCCCGCGGAGCTCACCGCGGAAGTCCAGCACACGCAGCGCTGCCTCGAGATCGCCCACGAGCTCGGCTGCCCCTCGATCCGCGTCAACACCGGCCGCTGGGGCACAATCCGCAGCTTCGACGAGCTGATGGCCAACCGCGGCATCGAGCCGGTGCTCCCCGGCCGCACCGAGGACGAGGGCTTCAAGTGGTGCGCGGAGGGCCTGTCGCGCTGCCTGCCCAAGGCCGAGGAGTGCGGCGTCGTCCTCGCCCTCGAAAACCACTGGGGCCTCGCCCGCACCGCCGCCGGACTCCTCCGCCTGCTCGGGCAGTTCGACTCACCCTGGCTCGGCGCCCTGATGGACACGGGGAACTTCCTCGACGACATCTACCCGCAGCTCGCCGCGATCGCCCCGCGGACGGTCTACGTCCAGGCCAAGACCTACCCGGGCGGCGGCGAATGGTACACGCTCGACCTCGATTACCCCCGGATCGCCGCGATGCTCGCGGACGCCGGCTACTCCGGCTGGGTGGCCCTCGAGATGGAGGGCAAGGAGGATCCCGCCACCGCCGTGCCGCGCAGCCTCGAGGTCCTGCGACGCGCCTTCGGCTGACCCGTTTCACCATGCGCCCCCTTGCCCTCCTCCTCGCCCTCCTGCTCGGCAGCACCGCCGCCCTGGCCGCGGAAAAGTTTCCCGTCATCGCCCGCGAGGACCTCGTGCAGGCGCTCGCGGCCGGCCCGGTCACCCTGATCGACGCCAACGGCTCCTCCTCCTTCCGCAGCGGCCGCCTGCCCGGCGCCATCGACTACGCCTCCCGCAAGGCGGAGCTCGCCCGGCTCCTGCCGGCGGACAAGGGCGCGCTCATCGTGGCCTACTGCGGCAGCGAGGCCTGCCCCTCGTGGCGCGCCGCCGCGACCGCCGCGACCGCCCTTGGCTACACCAATGTCCGCCACTTCAAGGCCGGCCTCGCCGGCTGGCGCCAGGCGGGCGGTCCGCTCGAACGCGACTAGCGCCGCGCTACCGCGCCCGGCCGGCTCAGCGCGCGGGACCCGTCGCGGTCTCCGCCCGCCAGTGGAAGACGCACACGGTCAGCGGCGGCAGCGTGACCAGCAGCGACTGGCCGCACCCGTCCCACGGCACCTCCTCCGTCGCCCGCCCGCCGAGGTTCCCGACCCCGGTGCCGCCGTAGTATTCGCTGTTGGTGTTGAGCACCTCGCGCCAATAGCCGCGGCGGGGCACGCCCACGCGCTGCTCGCGCCGGACGCCCCCAAAGTGACCCACCACCGCGTAAAGTGACTCCTCGGCCGCGTCCGCCCGCAGGAAGGCGAGGACGTTCGCGTCGGCCGAATCGCAGTTGAGCCAGCGAAAGCCGCGCGGATCGAGGTCATGCTCGCCGAGCGCAGGGTCGCCGGCGTGCAGCCGGTTCAGGTCGCGCACCAGGCGCCGCACGCCCTCGTGGTCCAAGTATTGGCAAAGGTGCCAGTCGAGGCTCCGGTCGTGCGCCCATTCCCGCGACTGCGCGAATTCCCCGCCCATGAACAGCAGCTTCTTGCCGGGCCACATCCACGCGTGCGCGTACAGCGCCCGCAGGTGCGCCGCCTTCTCGGCGATGTGCCACGCCCCCATCTTGAGCAGCATCGAACCCTTCCCGTGCACGACCTCGTCGTGGGAGTACACGGTGACGAAGTTCTCCGCGTACTGGTACAGCATCCCGAAGGTGAGGTCGGAGTGATGATGCCGGCGGACAACCGGCTCCTTGCCGAAGTAGCGCAGGGTGTCGTGCATCAGCCCCATGTTCCACTTGTAGTCGAAGCCCAGCCCGCCCTGCGCCGTCGGCCGGCTGACGCCGGGGAAGGAGGTACTTTCCTCCGCGATCATCAGGACGCCCGGATGATAGTGGTGCACGGCGTCGTTCACCCGGCGCAGGAAGTCGATCGCCTCCAGGTTCTCCCGGCCGCCGTGGCGGTTGGGGATCCACTCGCCCTCCCGGCGCGAGTAGTCGAGGTAAAGCATCGAGGCGACCGCGTCGACCCGCAGGCCGTCGAGATGGTAACGTTCGAGCCAGGCCAGGGCGTTGGCGATCAGGAAGCAGCGGACCTCGTTGCGCCCGTAATTGAAGATCAGCGTCCCCCAGTCCATGTGCGCGCCCTGCCGCGGGTCGGCGTGCTCGTACAGGTGGGTGCCGTCGAACTCGGCCAGCGCGAAGCTGTCGCGCGGGAAATGCGCCGGCACCCAGTCGAGGATCACCCCCAGGCCGCGCTGGTGGAGGTGGTCGACGAACCACGCGAAGTCCTCCGGCGATCCGAACCGGTGGGTGGGCGCGAAGAAGCCGGTCACCTGGTAGCCCCACGAGCCCTCGAACGGATGCTCGGCCAGCGGCATCAGCTCGACGTGGGTGAATCCCATTTCCAGGGCGTGGTCCGCCAACTGGGGCGCGAGTTCCCGGTAAGTCAGCAGCCGGTCCGCATCCTCCGGGCGACGCTTCCAGGAGCCGAGGTGCACCTCGTAGATCGAGAGGGGCCGGTCGAGCCACCCCGCCTGCGCGCGCCGCCGCGCCATCCACGCGTCGTCCGCCCAGCGGTGGCGGCGCGGGTCGCACACGATCGCGGCGTTGTTGGGCGGACCCTCGAACCGCGTGCCGTAAGGGTCGGTCTTGAGGCGCACGTGCCCCCGCTGGTCGCGGAGCTCGAACTTGTAGAGTTCCCCCTCCTCCAGCCCGGGGATGAACAGCTCCCACACCCCCGAGGAACCCAGCGGCCGCATCGGGTGGTAGCGGCCGTCCCAGCCGTTGAAGGTTCCGACCACCGACACCCGCGCCGCCGCGGGGGCCCACACCGCGAAGGCCACGCCCGGCACGCCGTTGGGCGAGCGCGGATGCGCCCCCAGCTTGTCGAAGGCCCGGTGCTCGTTGCCCTCGTTGAACAGGTACAGGTCCTGGGCATCGAGGGTCGGCAGGAACGAGTAGGGATCCGAGAACTGGCGCAGCTCCCCGTTGTGGCGCCGCACCCGCAGCTGATAGCGGAAGACCTCCGTCCGTCGCGGCAGGAACACCTCGAACAGCCCCTCCGCCGCCACCCGCGCCATCGGGTGCGACCGCGGCGACGCCGCGTCGACCTCGATCAGTTCGCAGGTTTCCGCGTCCCGCAGGAACGCCCGGGCCACCACCCCGCGGACCCGGCCCCGCGCGTGCGGATGCATCCCCAGCACGCCGTGCGGCGCCGCGTGCCGCGCCTCGAGCAGCGCGGAAAGTTCGGACTCGTTCAGGATCACCCCGGAACGATGAGGCGCGCGCCGCCCGGAGGCGAGCCCGCGCCACGCGGCCGGCACGGGCTTGCCCCGCCGCTGCCGCCCCGGTTTCCTCCGCCCGTGCCTCGCCGTCTGCCGCTCCTCCTCGCCCTGCTCTGCGCCGCCCCGGCCACCCCGGCCGCGACGCCGCCCCCCGTCGAGCTCTCCGGCGACACGCTCGACCTCGGCCTCAGCACCGGCGGCAACCTCGTCTACCGCGGCAACGCCCGCGTCACCGGCGACGGCTTCCGCCTCGCCGCCGACGAGATCCGCCTCGACGGCGCGACCGACACCTTCCACGCCCGCGGCCGCGTGGTCCTCACCCTGACCGGCGCCCGACTGCTGGCCGAGGAACTGACCCTCACGCGCCGCGACGGACGCTTCGCGGCGCGCCAGGTCCGCCTCGGCTCGCCCCCGTACTTCGCCACCGCCGCGGAAGCCTCGGGGACGCGCGCCGAGGTCACCCTGCGCGGGGCCCGCGTCTCGTTCGGCGAGCCCGGACCGTGGCAACCCACCCTCGAAGCGGCCGAACTGGTGATCCTGCCGGGAAAGGGCCTCCGCACCGCCGGGGCGGCGCTCGGCGTGGGGGACTTCCGGCCCTTTTCGCTGCGGGGCGCGAGTCACGAGTTCGACCAACCGCTGCCCCTCTCGCTCGGCCTCGGGGGCGGCTTCCGTCGTTCCCTCGGCCTCTTCGGTGAAGCCCGGGCCCTGCTGCCAGTCCGCCCCGGCCTCGGCCTCGGCGGCGAACTCGGAATCTACACGGCCCGCGGGGTGATGTTCGGACCCGCCGCCCGCTACGCCGACCCCTCCCCGGACGACCGGTGGAACGGCCGCCTCAGCTCCGGCTACATCCGGGACCACGGCGACCGCCTCACGGATCTCCTCGGCCGCCCCATCGCCCCCGACCGCGGCCACCTCGGCTGGGAACACTGGCAGCGCACCGCCAGCGGCACGACGCTCTCCGCCCAGCTGAATTGGTGGTCCGATTCCGAGGTGCTGCGCGACTTCCGGCCCCGCGCGTTTTTCCCGGTGCAGGTGCCGGACTCGTTCGTGGAAATCGCCCACCCGGGCCCGAACTCCTTCCTCACCTTCCTCACCCGGCTGCAACCCAACCGCTTCCACGCGGTGCAGGAGCGCCTGCCGGAACTCCGGTTCGACGCCCTCCCGACTCCCCTCGCCCTCGGCGTCTGGCAGCGCGGCGAAGCCTCCTACGCCCGGCTCCGCGAAGATCCCCCGGACGGCGATCCGCGCCTCGCCGCGGATCGCCTCGACGCCTACTACGGCCTCTCGCGTCCCTGGACCCCCACCCCGTGGTTCTCCTTCACGCCCGTGGTCGGCGGCCGGCTCACCCATTACGCCAACCTGCGCCGCGGCGACGAACGCCCGGGCAACCTCCTGCGCCTGCTCGGCGAGGCGGGCTTCGACGCCGCCCTGCGCCTGAGCGGCACGTTCGACGTGCGCGATCCCGTGTGGAAGATCGACGGTCTCCGCCACCTTCTCACGCCCCGTCTCTCCTACCGCCACTTTCCCGGCGCGGATCGCGGACGCGGCGTCATCCCCCGCATCGACCGGCAGGCCTTCACCACGTACCTGCCGCCCCTCGGTTTGGGCGAGACCCGCCACCTCGACGACCTGCGCGCCACCCGCACCTTCCGGCTCGGCCTAGGCAATGTCCTCCAGACCCGCGACCCGGCCGAGGGCGTCCGCGAGCTCCTGCGCCTGGACCTCGCCGGCGACCTTGCCGTCGGCCCGCGGCCCGCGGAAGGCCGGTTCGCCGCCGTCCACACGGAACTCTCCACCCGGCCGACCTCCTGGCTCGAGCTGGACGCGCTCCAGGTCTGGTCCGCCCGCGGGGACGGCCTGCGCGAGTTCAACACCGGGATCACGCTGCGCGAGGGCGACCGCTGGTCCCTCCGCTGGGGCAACAACTTCCTGCGCCGGGAAATCGAGGACTACGCGATCGACGGCCGCGCCCGCCTGCGCGAGGGCCTCGAGTTCATCACCCGGCTCCAGTACGACGCGCCGCGCCGCCGCTTCAACGAGCAGACCTACGGACTCGCATTCGCCGTCGCGAACACCTGGCTCGTGACCAGCTCCGTGAGCGTCTACTCGGGCCGCAAACGCGAGAGCAGCTTCGGCTTCGACCTGCGCGTCGATGCCCTGCGCTTCTGAGCGCCGTGGGCATCGCCGCCAGCCAGGGCCGGGTCTACCTCGAGCTCGCGCGCGCCCTCCAGCCGCACTGGCGTGGCGACTTCGCGCTGCCCGCGCGCCTCCAGCGCCTCCTCGCCGCCCGACCCGGCTGCGGCTCCCGCGACCGCCGCCTCTACCGGGAACTCATCTACACCACGCTCCGCCACCTGCCGTGGATCGAGCCCCTCCTCACGACGGATCCCGCCGAAGCCCTGCGTCGCGCCGCCTGGCTCGCCGCCGCGACCCCGGCCACCGCCGCCTTCCGGGCCGCGCGGGCCACCGGCGAACCGCCCGCCGGGGACCCGGTGGACCTGTTGCCCGCGTGGTTCCGCACCGAGGCACCCGACCTGTTCACTCCCGCCGAAGCCGCCGCCCAGGTGCGCCGCGCCCCGCTCTGGCTGCGCCTGCAGACCGCGGACCCCGGCGCGGTTCACGCCGAGTTCCACGCCCGTGGCTGGCCGTTCTCCGCCTCCCCGGTGCTGCCCGACGCCCTGCGCCTCGACGCGGAAGCGGACCTCACGACGACCGAGGCCTGGCGCGGCGGCCACCTTGAGGTGCAGGACCTCGGCTCTCAACTCGTGCTCGCCAGCATCGGCCTCGCGCCCGGCGGCCATTGGCTCGACGCCTGCGCCGGCGCCGGCGGGAAGTCCCTCCAACTCGCCCGCCTCCTCGGCCCGACCGGCACCGTCGAAGCCATGGACCTCCGTCCCGCCGCGCTCGCGGAATTGCGCCAGCGCGCCACCCGCGCCCGCCTCGCCAACGTCACCATCACCGCCCGGCCGGCCCGCGCGAGCTACGACGGCGTGCTCGTGGACGCCCCCTGCAGCGGCACCGGCACCTGGCGGCGCGCCCCGCACCTCAAGTGGGTCACCCGCCCCGAACACCTCGCCCGCGCCGCCGCGCGACAGGCGGAGCTCCTCCGCCAACTGGCCCCGCTCGTCCGACCCGGCGGCCGCCTCGTGTACGCCACCTGTTCGCTCGCCCGCCGCGAGAACGCCGCCGCCGTCACCGCCTTCCTCCAGACCCATCCCGGCTTCACACCGGAACCGCCCGCGGCGGACTTCGGCTTCGCGCCCGCGGAGGGGGGAATGACCGTCTGGCCCGCCCGCCACGACACGGACGGGTTCTTCGTCGCCGCGCTGCGCCGGGGTTGAATTCCCTTGCGGCAGCCCCCCCCGCTCCAAGCATCGCCGCGTGGTTCCCGACGCCGATTACCGCATCAAGCTCCAGGTCTTCGAGGGTCCCCTCGACCTGCTGCTCTTCCTCATCCGGAAGAACGAGCTGGATATCTACGACATCCCCATCGAGTCCGTCACGCGGCAGTACATCGACGCCCTCCACGCGATGCAGCGGCTCGACCTCGACGTGGCCGGGGAGTTTTTCGTGATGGCCGCGACGCTGATGGAGATCAAGAGCCGCCTCCTGCTCCCCAAAGGCCAGCACGCCGTCGATCCCAACGCCGAGGACGAGGAGGTCGATCCCCGCTGGGAACTCGTCCACCAGCTCATCCAGTACCGGAAATTCAAGGACGCGGCCGGGGACCTCGCCGGCCTGATCGAGACGCGCCAGGGCAGCCTGCCGCGGCTCGTGCCCGCCATCAGCGGCCTCGAGACCGAGCGCCGTCTCCGGCAGGTCGACCGCATTGAGCTCTGGAACACGTTCAACACCGTCCTCCGCCGCCTCGCGGAGAAACTCGTGGTCGGCGAGATCCACGACGAGGTGGTCACGGTGGCCGACCAGATGGAATGGCTGCTCGGACGTCTCCCCGCCCAAGGCGCGATCACCTTCACGCAACTGTTCCCCGAGGGCACGACGCTCCGCCGCCTGGTCGCGACCTTCCTCGCGATGCTCGAACTCACCCGAATCCGGAAGGTGCGCGTCCGGCAGGACGAGGCCTTCGCCGACATCCTGCTGGAGCCGGTGACCGACCAACCGCCCGCCCCGCTCCCGCCCGATCCGGAAGTGGACGCGCCCGTGGCCGCCGGGCCCGCGCCGGAGAGCGCCGCCGCGCCCGACCCCGCGCCCGAAATGCCGCTTGAAACCGCGGTGAACCCTCCCACGGTGACCGCGTGAGCAAGAAGCCGCAGCGCCCCCGTCCCGCCAAGACCCCCCGCATCCGCGGCCTGCTCGGGGTCGGCCTCGACAACGAGGACGGCCACAAGCGCATCACCACCGGGGAGAAGTTTGCGCTCGTCGGCGGCTCCCAGGAGACGCACGAGGTGATGACGGAGACGATGCTCAAGACCTTCGAGGAACTGAAGCGCCGTTCGAAGCCCCTCGAGACCATCGACCCGCGCGAACTCGGGGAGATCATCGAGAAGTCCCGCCCCTCCTGACGTGCGCGCCCCCGGACCCGATGCCCCCGCCGGCCGCGACGCGGAGCCGGAAGCCTGCCCGTCCTGGCTGGTCGGCCTCTGCGGGCTCGCCGCCGCCACCTCGTTGCTTTTCACCCTGCTCCTCTTCCTCAACCGCTGAACGCATGTCCGCCCAAGTCGCCCACCTCACCACCGAATCCTTCGCCGCCGCCGTCGCCGCCTCGGGCACCACGCCCGTGCTTGTGGACTTCTGGGCCCCGTGGTGCGGCCCCTGCAAGGCGATCGCCCCGATCCTCGACGAGCTCGCGACCGAACTCGCGGGCAAGGTGGCCATCGGGAAGGTGAACATCGATGAGCACGACGCGGTGGCCGCCCAACACGGCATCCGCGCCATCCCCACGATGATCCTCTTCAAGGGCGGCCAAGCGGTCGAGACGATCGTCGGCATGACCTCCAAGGCCTCCCTCAAGGCCAAGCTCGCCGCCCACGTGGGCTGATCCGGGCCCGGCCCGGACGGTTCAGGCAGCCAGTCCGACCGCGAACAGCACGCCAAAACCGGCGAGCAGCTTCCCGGTCTCCCCCAGCAGCGCGATCAATTCGCCCGGGCGTTTCGCGCGAGCCAGGCGGCGCCCATGGATCACCGCCACCGGTGCCAGCGCCACCGGCAGGAGAACGGCGGGCCCGTAGCCAGCCCGCCAGAACCCCACCGGCACCGCAAAGGCGACCGCCGCGGAAAGGGCGAACTGCAGCCGCGCCGCCGCTCGCCCCCAGCGGACCACGAGGGTCCGCTTGCCCGCCTTCGCGTCGGTTTCGACGTCCCGGTAATTGTTCACCACGAGGATATTGGCCGCAAGGAGCCCCACCGGAACCCCCGCCCAGAACGCCGCCCCCCCCCAGGCCCCGGTCTGCACGAAGACCGTGCCCCCGACGGCGACCAATCCGAAGAACAGGAAGACGAAGAGGTCCCCCAACCCGTGGTAGGCCAGCGGATACGGACCGCTGGTGTAGGCCGCCCCGCTGAGGATGCTGGCGATCCCGATCGCGAGGAGCCAAGGACCGCCCCACGCGACCAGCCCAAGGCCGGTGGCGAACGCGAGGGCGAACGTCAGGAACGCCGCCCGCCGCATCGTCTCAGGCCGGATCAGCCCCGCGGCGACCGCGCGGCGCGGGCCCACCCGCTCGGCGGTGTCCGCGCCGCGCCGGTGGTCCGCGTAGTCGTTCACGTAATTGGTCCCGATCTGGACCAGCGCAGCGAATCCAAGGCAGAGCAACGCCGCGGCCGGCTGTAACCGCCCCTCGTGCGCCGCCAAGCCGGAACCTACCGCAACCGGAGCCAAGGCGGCAGGTAGGGTCCGCGGCCGGGCGGCCTCCCACCACAGGGCCACGCCGGCGGCGCTCACTGCTCGCGGCTCCCCCGCCGGGTGAAGATCATCAGGGGCCGCCGCACCATCAGACTGAGCAGGACCGGAAGGAAGGCGGCGAAGGCCATCGTGGCCGAGGGGATGCTACGCCAGCCATTGAACAACATCCCGAACGCCAGCAGCAGCACCGCGTAGACGGACAGGAACCCCTGCGCATTGCTGATGCCCGCGTTGACCACCCAGATGCCCACGAACGCGAAGGCCGCCGCCTGATACCCCACCGTGCCCACCGCCAACCCCCCGAGGAAGAAGATCGGCGGGAAGAACGACACCTT
>JAIXQE010000177.1 GCA_027485815.1 Opitutaceae bacterium | reverse complement strand
GCGGGCCGGGAGCATATAGAGGGGCAAGCGCGGCTTGAGTTGGGCGAGCAGCGTTTCCGGGGTGAGTTCCTGGCCGGCGAGCGGGCTGACGACCAGAGCGATCTGTTGGCCGAGGCGGGGATCCTCCAGTCCCAGCGCCACGGCGTCGCGGACGAGCCCCGTGGCGTAGGCGGCCTCCTCGATCTCCGTGGGGCTGACGCGATAGCCGGAGGTCTTGATCATCTCGTCGCGGCGACCGACAAAATACAGGAAGCCTTCGGCGTCCCGGTAGACCACGTCCCCGGACCAGACGGCCAGCTCCGGGACGATGATCCCGGGGTCCCGCTGCGGGGCGGGGCGGTAGCGTTCGCGGGTGCGTTCCTCGTCCCGCCAATAGCCGAGGGACACGAGGGGGCCGCGGTGGACCAGTTCCCCGTGTTCGAGGGGATCGCAGGGGGAGCCATCCGGGCGGACGACGAGGATTTCGGCGTTCGGGATGGCCTTGCCGATGGAGTCCGGGCGCCGGTCGACCTCCGCGGGGGGCAGGTAGGTGGAGCGGAAGGCCTCGGTGAGGCCGTACATCAGGAAGGGCTGGGCGCCGGGCAGGAGGGCGCGGAGGCGGTCCAGGGTGGCCTTGGGCATCCGGCCGCCGGTATTGGCGAAGTAGCGGATGGAGCGGGCGGCCTCCGCGGGCCAGGGGCGGTCCGCGAGCTGGATCCAGAGAGGCGGGACGCCGGTGATCCCCGTGACGCGGTGCCGCGTGCAGAGGCGGATGGCATCGTCGGCCAACAGGTAATTGTGCAGAATCACGTGGGCGCCGACGGTGAAGGCGGTCGTGAGCTGGCTGAAGCCGGCGTCGAAGCTCAGGGGCAGCAGCGACAGGATGACATCGTCGGCGGTGTTGCCGAGGTAGTGGCTCACGCTTTCCCCGCCGACCAGCAGGTTGCGGTGCGAGAGGACGACGCCCTTGGGGCTGCCGGTGCTGCCGGAGGTGTAGAAGATGGCGGCGACATCCGAGTCGACGCGGGGGCGGGCGGCGGGGGCGGGCGGCGGCGAGGCGTCCTGCTGCAGGCTCGCCCAGGAAAGGATGCGGAGGGATTGGCCAGGCGGGTTCGCGGGCTGATCGCCGACGACCACCACGACTTCAAGCTTGGGGGAGTTGGCCGGATTGAGCTGGAGCTGTTCGAGGCGCTCTGGGGAGGTTACCAGGATGCGCACGTCGCAGTCGTTCAGGATATAGGCGACCTGAGCGGGGCGGAGTACGGGATTAATCGGAACGAAGACCCCGCCCGCCGCAGCGGTCCCGAAGATGGCGGTGACCGTTTCCAGCCGCTTATCGAGGTAGATGCCGACGCGGTCGCCCCGGCGGAGGCCCAGGTGGCCCAGGGCATCGCGGAACGCGAGCGCCTGATCCCGGAGCTGGCCGTAGCTGAGGGTGGCATCCTTCAGCGAAAGGGCGGGCGCGGCCGGGCGGATCCCGGCCTGGGCATCGAGGAGATCACACAGGTTAAGGTTCATGACTTACCGGAGCTGGCCGTGGCAATGAGCTGCAAAGCGCGAGCGGGGACCTTCGGTTGGGCCGCGGGGCGGGACGCCGCGTTGTGGCGGAGCCACTGTTCCAGGACCACCAGGCTGAAGAGCAGCTTGTGCTGGTCCTCCTCGCCGGTGGCGTGGCGGCGCTGGAGGGCGGCCACGGCCTGCGGGTCCAGGTGCTGGTAGAGCTGGGACTGGGGATCGGCGAGGCAGTTGTTCACCTGGCCCTGCAGGGAACCGCGGAACCAGTCGTCGACCACGTTGACGGCGAAGCCCCGCTTTTTCCGGGCGAGAATCTCGGCCGGCAGGAACTTCCGGCAGACTTGGCGGTGGATCCACTTGCGCACACCGTATCGCACCTTGAACGACGCCGGCAGGCGCTGCAGGTGCTCCACCAGCGGGCGGTCCAGGTAAGGCACCCGGGCCTCCAGGGCGTGGGCCATCGAGAGTTTGTCCCCGTAAAGGAGCAGTTCGTCCGGCAGGGAGGAACGGACCTCCAGCATTTGGAAGGCGTTCAGTTCGTCCAGGGCGCGCAGTTGGGGGCGCAGGGCCTCCCAGCCCTCGACGGGGGCGGGGCCGGTCGCGGCGGGCACGTGGCCGGGCCGGAAGAGGCCTTGCAGCGTCGACTCGTGGGCGAGGGAGAATACCTGCTGGTAGCGCCGGAGGGGCTCAGCTTCGCCAAGGGAATAGAGCCCGCGACGCAGGCTCTCCGCCCGGGGCAGGCGGCCGAGGAGACCGGAGGCGGCGCGCCGGACGGGGCCAGGCAGGTCGCGCCAGAGGTGGCCGTAGCGGACGCCGAGGTGGCGGGTATAGCCGCCGCAGAGTTCATCGGGTCCCTGGCCGATCAGGGCGACCTTCACGTCCTGGCGGGCCCGGCCGCAGACAAAGTACATCGGGACGATCGAGGAGGAGGCGACGGGCTCCTCGACGGCGCCGACGATGCGGGGCAGTTCCGCCTCGAATTGGGCGCGGTCGATCCGGACCTCGTGGTGGCGGGCGCCGAAGAGTTCCGCGGTGCGGGCGGCGTCCGTGAGCTCGTCGTCGCGGAAGCTCGTGCCGTAGCCGACGCTGAACGTGGGCCAGGCTTTCCCGTGCTTGGCCATCAGCCCGAGGAGCAGGCCGGAATCGAGGCCGCCGCTGAGGAGGAGACCCACGGGGACATCGCTGATGAGGTGGCGCCGGACGGCGTTCGCGTAAAGGGCCAG
>JAIXQE010000072.1 GCA_027485815.1 Opitutaceae bacterium | reverse complement strand
CTGGCCGAGGTCTCGCGGCGGCAGGGCTCCTACCTGCTGGCCCAAGGCTACGCGGAAGGCTGCCCCACCCACCCCGCCTACCCTTCGGGCCACGCCACCATCGCGGGCGCCTGCGTCACCGTGCTCAAGGCCTTCTTCGATTCCAACGCGATCATCAGCAATCCCGTGGTCGCGAGCCGGGACGGCACGGCCCTCCTGCCCTACAACGGTCCCGCCCTCACCGTGGGCGGCGAACTCAACAAGCTCGCGGCGAACATGTCGATCGGCCGGAACTTCGCCGGCGTCCACTGGCGCTCCGACGCCATCGAGGGGATCCTGCTCGGGGAGAAGGTCGCCCTCGAATATCTGCGTTGCTCGGATTTCCTCTGGAACGAGTCCTTCGCCGGCAGCGCGCTCGTCACCTTCGGCGGCGCCCAAGTCGTCGTCTGATTTCCAATCGGAGTCCGCCGCCGACCGCCGCCGTCCCAGAGGACGACGCGTAGTCGGCGGTCGCGTTTCCGCACCTCGCGCCGGCGGAGGATCGGTTGCGACGGCCGGACCGAACTTCACTCTGGACGAACTGGGCCAAGTTTGGCCTCGGTTTCCCGCGGTCCCCACCCAGGGGTTCCAAGATCGGACCAACTCTGCTCCGGACACGCCTCGATCCGCTCCGACCCCATTCGGAGCGCCGTTTCCAACCACTCCCTCGCTGCAGGCCGGCTCGGCCGAACCCGCGTCGCCCCGTCAGTCGCGATGCCTGAGTCCGGATCCCGGATCTCCCGTCGCCAGCGCTCGGGACCGGGCAGATCCTCGGCCTCGGCCGTCCCGGTCTGCTTCAGCTACGGCCGCCACGACTGGAATTGCCGGCGAATTGATCCGGCGCATACAACCTGACTTGTGCTCCTGCCCCGGGATGCGCCTGCTCTCCCTCCTCGCCGTCAAACCCGCTCTGACCGACCCTGGCAGCGCTCCGCCGGTGCCGCCGCGATGAAACCCAACTCCGCTTACCGTGAACCCCGCTGAAGGCTATCTCCACGCCTGCCGAATCTGGATTCTCCTCGTCGCGCTCCTGCCCGGCACGCTGGCGGCAGCCGGCCTCACCCTGCGTCACGATCCCAGCCAACACACGATCGCGGTTCTCCGGGGAGGAATCCCGGAACCGCTGCTCACCCAGCACGCGCGCCCCGATTTTCGCCCCTCCCTGCACCCGCTCCGCGCGCCGGACGGCCGCGGCGTACTCCCCGCCATCCACCCCGCTTCCCCGCCCCACCAGACCGGGATCTTCTGGGGGTTCAAAAGCGTCAACGGCCGGGACTATTTCCAGGAGTCCGGCGCGAGCCACTGGCGGCGCATCGCCCTGACTCCGCTCGTCGCGGAGGGCCGCGAAGTCCGGTGGTCCACCGTTTACCACCTGCTGGACGAGGCCGGCCAGCCCGTGATGGCGGAGACCCAGACGTGGACCTTCCGGGAGGCCGAAGGCCGCCACCTGATCGACCTCGAGTGGAAGGGCGAGGCGCTTGTCGACCTCACCCTCGCGAAGTCCGATTCCGGCGGGCTGTGGGTCCCTTGGCTCGGGAACGCAGAGGCGGTGGCCACCAACAGCAACCGCCAGCGCAACGAGCGCGCCAACGGCCAGCGCGCCGTCTGGCTCGACCTCGGCCTTAAGGTGGAGGGCCGCGCGGATCTCGCGCACCTCGCGATCCTCGACCACCCCCGCAACCCCGGCTATCCGCTTCCCTGGCGCGTCGACCAGCAGTTCGGCGCCGGCCCGAGCCGCGCCGTCACCGGGGATTGGACCATCGCGCGTGGCCGCGCGGAGATCTTCCGCCACCAACTGGTCGTGTACACCGGGGCCCTGGACGACGTCGGACTGACGGAGGCCTGGAAGGCCTACACCGGGGAACGTTCCGACTCCGTGCTCTGGAACCTCGCGCGGGCCGAGGCGAAGGCCGCCCCGTTCCTCACCGGCGAGCAGGCGGTCGCGCGGATGACGACCGCCCCCGGCCTGGAAGTCCGGCTCGCGGCGGCGGAGCCGATGATCACGCAGCCGATGGCCTTCTGCTGGGACGACCGCGGCCGCCTCTGGATCGCGGAGAACCGGGATTACGAGACCCGCCGCACCGGCTTCGCCAACCACGGGGACAGTCGGATCCTGATCCTGGAGGACACCGACGGCGACGGTACCTTCGACCGCCGGAAGGTGTTTCTCGAGGGCATCCCTTTTCCCGCGGCGCTCGCCGTCGGCTTCGGCGGGCTGTGGCTCGGCGCACCGCCGAACCTGCTCTTCGTGCCCGACCGCGATGGCGACGACCGCGCCGACGCGGACCTCCAGATCCGCCTGACCGGCTGGGGCATCCAGGACCGCCACGAGACGCTGAACAGCTTCACCTGGGGCCCGGACGGCTGGCTCTACGGCTGCCAAGGCTTCGCCACGCGCTCCACCGTGGGTAAGCCGGCGGATGGCGGCCGGCTTTACCGGCGCGGCGACGCCTTCCCGGAGAAAATCCCGGTCGTGGACGGGCAATACCTCGATGGCGGCGTCTGGCGCTACCATCCGATCAAGGAGCGTTTCGAGATCGTGGCCCACGGCTTCAGCAATCCGTGGGGCCTCGATTTCGACGCCCACGGCCAGATGTTCATCACCGCCTGTGTCATCCCGCACCTCTGGCACGTGATCCCGGGCGGAATCTACCACCGCCAGGGCGGCAAGCATCTCAATCCCCACGTCTACGAGGACATTCGCACCATCACCGACCATCCTCACCGGTCCGCGCACGGCGGCGCGCGCGTCTACCTCGCGGACGCCTTCCCCCGCGAGTACCGTGGCCGGATTTTCATGGCGAACATCCACGAACACGCGCTGCTCTCCGACATCCTGGAGCCCCGCGGCTCCGGTTTCGTCGGCCGCCACGGTGACGACACCCTGCTGGCGAACGATCCGGCTTGGGTCGGTTTCAGCGTGGAAACAGGACCCGATGGCGCGGTCTACGTGCTCGACTGGCACGACGGCGACATCTGCGGCAACGCGGTGGACGCCAAGGAGACGGGCCGCATTTACCGGGTGGCCCCCAAGGGTCTGCCGGGCAGTCGGAGTTTGAACCTCGCGGCGCACTCCGACCTGGAGCTGGCCGGGCTCCTCTCGCACCGCAATGACTGGTTCAACCGCCGCGCCCGGGTCCTGCTGCAGCAGCGCGCGGCGGAGGGGCGCCTTTCGCCAGCCGTCGCGCCGCGGTTAGAGGCCCTCTTCCGGGAAGCGCCCGACGCGGCCGGCAAGCTGAACGCGCTCTGGGCGCTGCACGTCACCGGCACCGCGACCCCGGCGCTCCTGCGGGGCGCCTTGGATCATCCCGAGGCCTATGTCCGCGCCTGGGCCGTGCAGCTTCTCACCGAGGACCGCGCGGTCGAGGCGGCGCTGGTGACCAAGTTCGCCGCCCTGGCGCGGACCGACCCCTCGCCAGTGGTCCGGCTCTACCTCGCGGCCGCCCTGCAGCGGCTCCCCGCGGAGCAGCGCTGGGAACTCCTCGCCGGGCTGCTGGGTCACGCCGGCGACGCGGGCGATCACAACTTGCCGAAGATGCTCTGGTTCGCCCTGGAGCCGCTGGTTCCGGCCGACTCCCCCCGCGCCCTGGCGCTCGCGGCCGGCGGCCGCATCCCGGTGCTCGCCCGCTGGGCCGCCCGGCGGGCGGTCGCGGCGGATCAGCTGCTCGCCATCGCCTCCGCCCTCGGCGCCACCCCGGCGAGCGGGTCCCGGCAGCCGCTCCTCGAGGGCCTGCGGGACGGCCTCGCGGCGCAAGGCCGCCGGGACGCGGAGGCGCCGCCCGCGTGGGCCGCCACCGCATCCGCCCTCGAGGCCGCGGGCGACGCGGCCGTACGGGAGCTGCTCGCGCAGATCGGCCAGCTTTTCGGGGACGCCAAGGCGCGGGCCTCGCGCCTCGCCGCCCTGCGCGATCCCGCCACCGGCGTCGCCCCGCGCCGCGAGATCCTGCAGGCGTTCGCCCGCGATGCCTTCCCGGAGGCTCTGCCGGACATCCTGCGGCTGCTGGAGGAACCCTCGCTCCGCCGCGACGCCATCCGGGCCCTCGCCGCCTTCGAGGATTCGGCCATCCCGCGGGAGCTGCTCGCCCGCTACGCGTCTTTCGACGCGGGCGAACGCGCGGAGGCGATCCTGGCCCTCTCGGCCCGCCGCGCCTCAGCGCAGGCCCTGCTGGTCGCGCTGCGCCGCGAGGCCGTGCCGCGCCGCGACGTCACCGCGTTCGCCGCCCGGCAGTTGCAGCGGGTGCTCGGGCCATCCTTCAGTGATTTCTGGGGTGCGGTGGCGCAGCCGGATGAGGAGAAGTTCGCGGAGATTGCCCGCTTGAAACGGCTCCTCACCGAGGACGAGTTTTCCCGGGCCGATCCGGCGCGGGGCCGCGGCATCTTCGAGCGCACCTGCGCCGCCTGCCACCGCCTCTTCGACGAGGGCGGGGAGATCGGCCCGGACCTGACCGGCTCAAACCGGGCAAACCTCGACTACATCCTGACCGAGATCATCAACCCGAGCGAGGTGATGCAGGAGAGCTACCGCCTCGTGACGATCTCCACGCGGGACGGGCGCACCCTTGCGGGCAACGTGCGGGCGGAGGACGAGCGGCAGGTCACCCTGCGTTCCGTGGGCCAGGACACCGTCGTGGCCCGCGGGGACATCGTCTCCCGCGACACGGCGCAGGTTTCCCTGATGCCCGAGGGACTGCTGCGTTCGCTCGCGACCGACGAGGTCCGCGACCTGCTGGCCTACCTGCGCCGCGAACGGCCGCTGCCGGCGGGCCGGCCCTGACCGCGGCCGCTCAGCGGACCTGGAGCGTATCGCCCTCGAAGGCGAGGCCCAGGTCCGGGACGACGACGGCCTTGCGCGAGCCTTCGCGGCGCACGCGCCCCGCGAGCCACGCATCATAGCCGGTCGCCTGCGCCGCCGCGAGGACCGCGGGCGCCAGCTCGGGAGACACGTAGGCGGCGAACCCGACGCCCATGTTGAAGGTCGCGTAGGCCTCGCGGAGCTCGACCGGGCCCGCCTCCATCATGAAGCGGAACAGGGCCGGCGCCGGCCGCGGCGCGGTGATCTCGTACACAAACGGCTCCTCGAGGCGCATCAGCTTGCGCCAGCCATGGCCGGTGACGTGGGCGAGGTAATTGAGCCGCAGCCCGCGGCGCTGGCATTCGCGGACGAAGGCCACGTAGATCACCGAGGGAGCCAGCAACGCCTCGCCGTAGGAGCGCGGATCCCCGTGACCGACCGGCGTCAGGTAGCCCTGCGGCAACTGCGCGGCGATGCGCCGGCAGAGCGTGAGCCCATTGGTCTGCACCCCGGAGCTGGCGAGGAACAAGATGGCGTCGCCCTCGCGCACCTCGCCCGTGATGCGGTGCTCCTTGGGAGCGATGCGGCCAAGCGCGGAACCCGCCAGCACGATGGCCGGGCGTTCCACCACGCCGCCGAGCGTGGGCGTCTCGCCCCCGCCCCAGACCGCACCGGCCTGCCGACAGCCCTCGGCGAACCCGGAGACCAAAGCCTCCGTGCGCGCGGCATCCGCGAACCACGCGGAGTCGCCCACCGCGGCGTGCATCGCCACGGAGACCGGCAACGCCCCGCAGGTGATGAGGTCGTTCACCATCGTCGCGACCGTGTCGATCGCGACCTCGCGGTAGAAGGTCCGGCCGGTGAGGGCGGCGACGGCGTCGGCGACCAGGTTCTTGGTGCCGAGCCCCTCCTCGACGTGGGCAAGGAAGTGGTCCGCCCCCTCGATCAGGTAGGCGCTCTCGCCGCGGGTGGACGCGGGTTCCGCGTAGCCATGGCCAGCCAGGGCGCCGGCCGTGGTGCGGGCCGCCTGCTGGCAGGCGCGCTTGAAGGCGTCGAGCTGGTCGTAGCGAACGCCGGAGGATTCGTAGGAAAGCGCCATCTCAGTAGCTCCTGCCGCCGCTCTTCTCGAAATAGTTCACGAAGGCCTGGTTGACCACCCGGTAGCCGCCCGGCGTCGGGTAACGGCCGGTGAAATACCAGTCGCCCGTGTGGTGGGGCACGGCCGCGTGCAGGCTCTCCACCGACTGGAAGATCAGCTCCACCTCGCCCGACCAATCGAGCTGCTTGGGCCGGACCAGTTCGACGATCTTGCGCGAGATGTCCTCCGCGGTGAACGGCTCGTAGACCAGGCGCACGTGATTGCGGCAGCCGCCCTCGCGAACCTCGCGGCGGCAAAGCTCGTAGATCTCGTCGAGGACCGACGCCTGGCCCCGCTCCCGGAGCAGCGCGACGGCCGCCTCGAAGGCGATGAATTTCCCCAGCTCCGACATGTCGATGCCGTAGCAGTCGGGGTAACGGATCTGGGGCGCGGTGGACGCAATGATGATGCGCCGCGGGCCCAGGCGGGCGAGGATCCGCAGGATCGAGCGCCGCAGCGTGGTGCCGCGGACGATCGAGTCGTCCACCACCACCAGGGTGTCGCGGCCGGCGCGGATCGAGCCGTAGGTGATGTCGTAGACGTGGCTCGCGAGGTGGTTGCGCATCGTCTCCTGGCCGATGAACGTCCGCAGCTTGATGTCCTTGCTGACGACCTTCTCGCCCCGCGGCCAGTTGCGCAGGATCAGGTCGTCGAGCGTCGCCTCATCGAGGCGGCCGGCGCGCGCCGCCTCGAGGATGGCCGCCTTCACCTCGTCGCGCCGCTGCGCCCGCAGCGCCGTCATCAGCCCGTAAAACGCGGTCTCCGCCGTGTTGGGCACGAAGCTGAAGACCGTGTTCTCCCAGTCGCCCCCGATTCGCTCCACCACGCGGGGCGCCAGCTGGGCCCCGAGCTCCTGGCGCTCGCGGTAGATGTCGACGTCGTTGCCGCGGGAGAAGTAGATCCGCTCAAAGGAGCAGGAGGCGCGCGGCAGGGGCGCCGTGAAGGCCGCCTCGGTGACCCGACCGGACCGCTTGATCACGCAGACGTGGCCCGGCGCCACCTCGCGCACCTCTTCGGCGGCAAGGTCGAACACCGTCATCAGCGGCGCGCGCTCGGAGGCGAAGGCGACGACCTCGTCGTTCTGAAAGCAGAAGCAGGGCCGGATGCCGGCCGGGTCCCGCGCCACGAAGGCGTCGCCGTTGCCGACCAGTCCGCAGAGCACGTAGCCGCCGTCCCATTTCTGGGACGCCCGGGTCAGCACCCGGGTCAGGTCGAGATCCTCGCTGATGCGGCGCGAGAGCTGTTCGCCGCTCAGATCGCGCGTGCGCAGGAAGCGGTAGTTGTCCTCGTGCTCCTCATCGAGGAAGAAGCCGATCTTCTCGAGGATGGCCTGGGTGTCCGTCGCGAAGATCGGGTGCTGTCCCATCTCGATCAACGACTGGTTCAGCTCCTCGGTGTTGGTGAGGTTGAAGTTGCCGCAGAGGGCGAGATTGCGCGTCGGCCAGGGGCTGCGCCGGAAGTACGGGTGGCAGGAGGAAAGGCTGTAGCCGCCCGAGGTGCCGTAGCGCAGGTGACCGAGCAGCAGCTCCCCGCCGAAGTCGAAGTTCCGCTTCACCGTGTCTGCGAACTCGGGGTGGATGTCACCCGAGGCCACCTTCCCTTGATACTGGGCGAGCAGCGTCCGGAAGATCCGGTCCAGCGGGTTGGCCTTGATGTTCCGCTCCCGGAACATGAACGGGACGCCCGCCGGCATCTCCAGCTTCACGCAGGCCACGCCGGCTCCGTCCTGGCCCCGATTGTGCTGCTTCTCCATCAGGAGAAACAACTTGGTGAAGCCCCAGAGCGGCGTGCCGTACTTCTCCTGATAGTAGGAAAGCGGCTTCAGCAGCCGGACCAGCGCGATGCCGCACTCGTGGCTGATGCGGTCAGACATAAGCGGGCCCGGACGGACCTCGGCGGGAGCCGCGCGGGGCGCGGCCGGGGGACGGGATTCGCTCGGCGGGCATCATCAACGGCGGCTGATCTCGGGCACGCCGGGGGATTGGTCAACGGCTTTCTCGGCGGCCGAAAAAAATTCGCGCCGGGGGCGCCTTGACCGTGCCCGGACGATCCGAAAGCGTCACCCGACAACGTCCATGCTGATCCTCCGCGGCTCCCCCGCCCTCTCCCCGTTCCGCTTGCAGAAGCTGCGCCAGGACCTGGTGGCGGCGGGCGCCCCGGTCCGCGGGCTCGCCGCGGAATTCGTGCATCTCGCGGACCTCAGCGCCCCCCTCGACGACCGCGGCCTCGAGCTCACGGGGCGGCTCCTGACCTACGGTCCCCGCCGCGCGGCCGACCGTTTGGCGGGCTGGACCCTCGTAGTGGGTCCGCGCCCGGGCACCCTGTCCCCCTGGTCCTCCAAGGCGACGGATATCGCCCGCAATTGCGGCCTCACCGCCGTGCGGCGGCTCGAGCGGATCATCGAATACACGCTGGAGCTGGACAACCCGCCCGCGGCGGAGGTGGCCGCCCGGATCCGCGCCCGGCTGCACGACCGGATGACGCAGGCCGTCTTCCCCGACGTCGAGGCCTGCGCCAGCCTCTTCCGGCGGGAGGAGCCCCGCGCCCTCGCCTCCATCCCGCTGCGCGCGCGCGGCCGCGAAGCCCTCGTCGAGGCCAACCGGACGCTCGGCCTCGCCCTGGCGGAGGACGAGATCGACTACCTGGCCCGCTCCTTCGCGGACCTCGGGCGCGACCCGCACGACGTCGAGCTCATGATGTTCGCGCAGGCCAATTCCGAGCACTGCCGGCACAAGATCTTCAACGCCACCTGGGAGATCGACGGCGAGGCCCGCGACCGCTCGCTGTTCCAGATGATCCGCCACACCCACGAGCGGCACAGCGCAGGGATCCTTTCGGCCTACAAGGACAACGCCGCGGTGCTCGCGGGACACCCCGGCCGCCGCTTCTTCGCGGATCCGCGCACGGGGCGGTACATCGAGCGCGACGAGGCGATCCATCTTCTCTGCAAGGTCGAGACGCACAACCACCCGACCGCCATCTCCCCCTTCCCCGGGGCCGCCACGGGTTCCGGCGGGGAGATCCGCGACGAGGGTGCGACCGGCCGCGGGGCCAAACCCAAGGCGGGGCTCGTGGGCTTCACGGTCTCCCACCTGCGTCTCCCGGGCGCGGTGCGCCCGTGGGAAACGGACCATGGCCGCCCGGCGCGCCTCGCGCCCCCCCTGGAAATCATGCTCGACGGCCCCCTCGGGGGTGCCGCCTTCAACAACGAGTTCGGCCGCCCCGCCCTCTGCGGCTACTTCCGCGCCTACGAGGCCGAGGTGCCCGGTCCCGGCGGGCCCGAACTCCGCGGCTACCACAAGCCGATCATGCTCGCGGGCGGCGTCGGCAACATCCGTCCCGACCACGTCCGCAAGGGCGCGATCGAGCCCGGCGACCACCTCATCGTCCTCGGGGGTCCCGCGATGCTCATCGGACTCGGAGGCGGCGCGGCCAGCTCCGTCGCGAGCGGGCATGGCAGCGAGGACCTCGATTTCGCCAGCGTCCAGCGCGACAACGCCGAGATGCAGCGCCGGTGCCAAGAGGTGATCGACCGCTGCTGGGCCCTCGGGGACGAGAACCCGATCGCCTTCATCCATGACGTCGGCGCCGGCGGGGTCTCCAACGCCCTGCCCGAGCTCGTCAACGACGGCGGCCGCGGCGGCCGCTTCGAGCTGCGCCGCCTGCCCAACGATGAACCGGGGATGTCCCCCCTCGAGCTCTGGTGCAACGAATCGCAGGAACGCTACGTGCTCGCGATCCCCGCGGCCCGGATGCCCGAGTTCGCCCGAATCTGTGAACGCGAACGCGCGCCGTACGCCGTCGTCGGTGAGGCCACCGCCGAACGCCGCCTGGTGGTCACGGACGAGCACTTCGGCAATCGGCCGATCGACCTGCCCCTGGACGTACTGCTGGGGAAGCCGCCCCGGATGCACCGCCGGGAAACCTCCCGCCGGCGACAGCTCGCCCCGCTCCGGATCGACGCCCCGCTCGCCGAGGCCGTGCGCCGCGTGCTGCTCCACCCCGCCGTGGCCGACAAGACCTTCCTCATCGCGATCGGCGACCGCACGCTCGGCGGCCTGGTCGCGCGCGACCAGATGGTCGGGCCCTGGCAGGTTCCGGTCGCCGACTGCGCGGTCACCGCCGCCGGCTACGACGGGTACACCGGCGAGGCGATGGCGATGGGGGAACGCACCCCCGCGGCGGTCAATGACGCGGCCGCCTCCGCCCGCCTCGCGGTGGGGGAAGCGCTGACGAACCTCGCGGCCGCGCAGGTGGGCGAGCTCGGGCGGGTCAACCTGAGCGCCAACTGGATGGCGGCTCCGGCCGTGCCCGGCGAGGCCGCCGACCTCTACGCTGCCGTCCACGCCGTCGGCATGGAGCTCTGCCCCGCCCTCGGGGTCACCATCCCGGTGGGCAAAGACTCGATGAGCATGTCGACGGTCTGGCCGGAAGGCGGGACCGACCGCCGCGTGACCTCGCCGGTCTCCCTCATCGTCTCGGCCTTCGCGCCGGTCACGGACATCCGGTTGACCCTCACGCCCCAGCTGCAGGCCGAGGAGGACACGGAGCTCCTGCTGATCGACCTCGGCCGCGGCCGGGACCGGCTGGGCGGCTCGATCCTCGCCCAAGTCTTTCAGCAAACCGGGGAGGCCCCGCCGGACGTCGACCGACCCGCGGATCTCCGCGGCTTCTGGGACGCCATCCAGCAGCTCGCCCGCGAGGGCCTGCTGCTGGCCTACCACGATCGTTCGGACGGCGGCCTGCTGGTCACGATGGTCGAGATGGCCTTCGCCGGCCGCCGCGGGGTGCGGATCGAGCTGCCCGGCAAGGACCGGGATCCAATCGCGGCCCTGTTCGCGGAGGAATTGGGGGCCGTGGTCCAGATCCGGACCTCCGACCGGGAACGGGTCCACGCGATCCTGGCCGGGCAAGGACTGGCGGACTGCATCCGCCCGCTCGGGCGGACGACCGAGGAGCAACGGGTGTCGGTCCGGCAGGATGGGGCCGAGCTCTGGTCCGAGGATCTGTTTGTCCTGCGCGACCTGTGGTCCGACGTCACCCGCCGCATCGCCGCCCTCCGCGACAACCCGGCCTGCGCCGAATCCGAACACGGCCTGCGCCTCGACCGGGAGGATCCCGGCCTGCGCCCCGTGGTGCCGTTCACCGTCTCGATCGGCCGTGACCTGGATGGTCGGCCGCCGCTCGCGATCCTGCGCGAGCAGGGGGTCAACGGGGAGGTCGAGATGGCCGCCGCGTTCCACCGGGCGGGTTTCGCGCCGGTGGACGTGCATATGTCGGACATCCTGACGGGCCGGGTGAGCCTGCGGGACTTCCGCGGCCTGGCGGCCTGCGGGGGCTTCAGTTACGGGGACGTCCTGGGCGCCGGCGAGGGCTGGGCCAAGAGCATCCTGTTCAACGAGCGGGCGCGCGCGGAGTTCGCCGCCTTCTTCGCCCGGCCCGACACGTTTTCCCTCGGGGTATGCAACGGATGCCAGATGATGAGCAACCTGCGCGAGATCATCCCGGGGGCCGCCGACTGGCCGCGCTTCGTCCAGAACGAGAGTGAACGCTACGAGGCGCGTTACGTCTCGGTGCGCATCGAATCCAGCCCGAGCCTCCTGTTCCGGGGGATGGAGGGCGCGGTCCTGCCGGTGGCCGTGGCGCACGGGGAGGGCCGGGCGGAATTTGCGGACGCCGCCGCCGCGGACGCCTTCAGCGCCTCGGGCCTGGTCGCGGCGCGCTTCGTGGACAACCACCATCGCGTGACGCAGCGCTACCCGCTGAACCCGAACGGCTCGCCCGCCGGAATGACCGCGCTGACCAGCCGCGACGGCCGGGCGACCATCCTGATGCCGCACCCGGAGCGCGTCTTCCGCTCCGCCTGCCTGAGCTGGGCCCCCCGCGGATGGGGGGAGGACAGCCCCTGGATGCGGCTCTTCCGCAACGGCCGACAGTGGGTCGGCTGACCCGAAAAGGATGAGGGCCGCCTACCCCTAGGCGGCCCTCGCACCTAACACCAAGCAAACCATTGAACTACCACGGGGAAAGACGCCCTGCCCCCGAGCGCGTTCAATCTTCGCCAAAAAATCCCCTTTTTTCTTCGCCCCGATGAAAACCCCCGCCCGCCTCCGTCTCCTGCTCACCCTGATCGCCCTACTCCCAGCCTCCCTCGAAGCGGCCGATCTCGCCCCGGTCGACGCCGCGGAATTTGCCCGCTGCCTGCCGGCCGACGCCAAGGTCGAGCGCCTCGCCACCGGGCTCGGGTTCACCGAGGGGCCCGTCTGGCTTCCCCGCGAGGGCGTGCTGGTGTTCAGCGACATCCCGAAGGACCAACTCCTCCGCTGGTCTCCCGCGGGCGGGATCGCCGGGTTCCGCGAACCCAGCCGGAACGCCAACGGCAACACCCTGGATCTCCAGGGGCGCCTGCTGACCTGCGAGCATTCCGGGCGCCGCGTCGCCCGCCGCGAGGCGGACGGCACGCTGGTCACCGTCGTCGACCGTTTCGATGGCCGCCGCCTGAATTCCCCCAACGACATCGTGGTCAAGGCGGATGGCACCCTGTGGTTCACCGATCCCGAGTACGGCCTGAAGACGAATCCCGCCACCAAGCAGCGGGAGGGCAAGGAACAGCCCGGCAACTTCGTCTACCGCCACGATCCGGCGACGGGCGCGACCACCGCGGTGGTGCGGGACTTCGTGCAGCCCAACGGCCTCGCGTTCTCCCCGGACGAGAAGCTGTTGTACATCGCCGACTCGGGCACGCCGCGCCACATTCGGGTTTTTGCCGTGGGCGCGGACGGCCGTCTCGACGCCGGCCGGGTGTTCTGCCGGCTCGACCAGGGCGGGCCCGACGGCATCCGGGTCGACCGCGAGGGCCGCGTATGGTCGAGTTCCGGCGACGGCGTGCAGGTCTTCCATCCCGACGGGCGGCTCGTCGGCCGCATCCTCCTGCCCGAGTCCGCGGCGAACCTGTGCTTCGGCGGACCCGATGGCCGGACGCTCTACATCACCGCCCGGAAATCCCTCTACGCGGTGCGGACCAGCGTGACCGGGGCCGGACGCTGAGGGCCGGACCCCATCAGCGCGGCAGCGATGCGATCCCGCCGGGCAGCGCGAAGACCGCCCGCGCCTCCGCGTCGTCGAGCTCGCGGTTGAACACGGCCAGGTCGTCGATGAGCCCGGTGTAGGCGAGGCCGACGGTCAGCGCGGACTGGCTGACATCCCAGTTGAAGGTGTGATTCCAACCCGTGAACGTCCCCTGCCGGACGCCGTCGAGGTAAAGGGTGCCGCGGCCGTCCGGGGCGCCCGAGTTGATCCGCGCGAACGTCACCAGCACGTGCGTCCAGCGCTCCCGAGTGAAGGGCGGCCGATGCACCGCGATCATCGGGCGCTCGGGCTCCGGCATTTCCTCCCACTTGCGGTTGTGCGGATTCCAGAACCGCGTGACCGCCATGATCGCGAACCGGAAGTGCCGCGGGGTGTGGTCCTTGCTGAACTCGATGAACAGGTTGCCCTCGTTCCACGCCTGGCCGACGAACTGGAACGGGTCGCAGTATCCCGGCTCGAGGTCACGATCCGGGTCCAGCCGCAGCCACAGCGACACGCTGCCCTGCCAGTCCTTCGGCTGATAACCGAGGTTCTCCCCTCCCTGGTAAAAGACCTGGGACTTGATCTTGCGGCGAAACTCCAGCGCGCCGCCGAAACGTCCCCCGTCCGCCACGATCCGGACGTCGTCGCCGGCCGGCAGGCCCGCCGGGGCGCCGGCGCGCTTCGCCCGATCCGCCGCGGTGTATACGCGCGGATCCCCACGGGCGAAGGCAGCGTCCGCCGTAGCATCATAGGGCGCGTGGAAGACGAGGGCGGACCGGAGCGAGGCCGGCGCGGGGGCAGCGACGGCCGTGACGGCGGGAAGCAGGCACGCGAGGAGGCGCGGGGTCAGGCGGGGATTCATACCGGGATCAGAACGGAAGGTAACACACCGTGTTGGACAAGAGCACCGTGATGAAAATCAGCACCATCGTGAGCGGGCCAAGGTAGATCCGGCCGGTGAGGCGGAAGAAGAAGCGGTTGAAGTAGGGCAGCAGGAACATGATCGGCACCACCGCGAAGAGCAGGTTCACGTACAGCCAGCCCTCCGTCCACCGCACCGTGCCGGTGGCGGCGAAGGTGGCGTACTGGACCCCGAGGATGAGCAGCAGGCCGAGGGAATTGGCCAGCCCCGCCCGGAGCAGGCTGCGCCACTCCGGCTCGCCGGCGAAGCGCAGGGCCGCGTTCACCCGCAGGGAATTGGCGAGGAAGAACACGAGGAAGGCCGGCGCGTACATCGGCAGCAGCGCCACGATCGACGGCCCGATGGGACGCGCGCCGAAGTACAGGAAGCGGTAATCGACGTGGAAGACCGCGTGCACTCCCGCCAGCAGCAGGAAGAATGCTCCCCACAGGACGACCGCGAGGATGCCCGTGCGCGCGAGCTCGGCGGCCGAAACCCGCCAGACGGGATCGGCTGGCTCCGCGTCCGGGCGCTCCCGCCGCAGGCGCCGTCCGACGAGGAAGAGGGCGAAGCCGACGATCCCGTTGACGCACGCCCAGAGCATCAGCGCGTTGTTCATCCGCTGCGGGAAGAACCACGTCAGCGTCCGGCCGGAGGCCTCCGGGAAGAGGCGCTGCGACAGCTCCGCGAGCGGGATGTAGGAGACTCCCGCGATCAGCGCGCCGCTCACGAGCAGGGCCCAGAGCACAACGCGGCCCGAGCCGGCCGGCGGCGGGGGGGCCGGCGGCACCGGGCGGACGAGCGTGGCGAAGGCGGGCACCGCGGCCAGCAGCCAGCGCGCGAGCGGCACGAGCGCCGTCAGGGCCGCTGCCAGCGCGAGCAGCCCGCACAGCTCCTTCCAGTACCAGACCTGGTCCCGCGGGCCGGGGACATCCTGCAGCCCCAGCGTGCGGATGAAAAACTCGAGCTGGTTGGCGGTCGCCTCGACGCTGTACGGCTGGAACGGATGCAGCAGCGGCTCGTTGTACACGACCCGCAGGGTGCGATCCGCCTCCGAGCCGTAGTAGCGGCCCGGTTCAATCTCGGCGAGGCCCCGGGCGGCCGCGCCGAGCCCCGAACGCACCGCGCGCAACGCCTCGGGTGCACGGCGCAGGTCCCCGTGGCCCAGTTCGTTGCGGTAGGCCCCCTCATCGTACAGCGCGTAACTGATCCCGAGGTGCGAGCGAACCGGGCGCAAGGTGCGCTCCGTGAGCGTGAGGACATAGCCGGAGATGAAGACGGAGTGCAGCTTGCTCGGCGTGCCCGTCCGCTCGGCTTCGCGTCCGAAATGGCTGGCCGCCTGCAGGGCGGCGTTGCCGCCGGCGGAATGCCCCGTGGCGGCCATCCGACTGCGGTCGACATAGTTCAGCACCCCGGTGGCCGCGTAGTCGATCACCGCGAACAGCCCGTACCCCTCCTCCGTCGCCGCGCGGGTGCTCAACGAGGCGCTCGATCCGCCCTGCGCGGAGGGGTCCAGCGCGATCACCACCACCCCGCGGCGCGCCAGTTCGAGCGAGATGTTGGCCTGCGTCTCCTTCGAGCGCTGAAAACCCGGGACGACCACCACCAGCGGCGCCGGCCGTTCGGCCGTGGCCGTGCGGGGCCGGAAGAGGTCCGCCGCGATCCACTGGCCGTTGCCCGCCGGGAGCACGAGCCCACGAACCTGCACCGCACCGCCCGCGGACTGCACCCGCGAGCCGGCCCACGAGGCGAGCAGCACCACGGCGAGGCAGCCCCAGAGCAGGCGGGGAACCTTCCCGGTCCCGGAGCCGCCCACCCCATCGACTCGCTGACCCTCAATGGTCATGCCCGTGATCCAGCGCGAGCACCACCACCGCGAGGAGCCCGAAAACCAGCGAGAGCAGCCCCGCCTCGTAGCGCTCGAAGCTCCGGAGGCGCACTTTGTCGAACCCCAGCAGCGCCAGCCAAGTGAAGAGCGTCATCCCGCCGAGCGTCGCGACCGCCAAGATCACGCTCAGCACCACGAAGCCGCGCCAGCCGAACTGCACGCCCGAGAGATAGACGCCGAGGAAGGCCTCGCACGGGGAAAGGGTCAGCATCACGAAGAGCCCCCCGACCGCCGCCATCTCGCCGGTACGGGCGGACACCAGCGGGCTGGCGCGCAGTTCCTCCTGCCAGTGGCTGCCCTCGGCCTCGTGCCCGCAGCGCTCGCTCGGGTGGTGGGCGCTGCCCGGGGTGGAGTGATGACAGATGCCGCGGCCGCTCAGCTGCCGCCATCCGTAATAGAGCGCGAAGGCACCGAGCATCCCACCCGCGATCCACGAGAACGAGCCGACCCGCTCCTCCAGTTGGAAGCCGAACCAAGCCACCCCCAGCCCCAGCAGGCTGGTCAGGGCGACGTGTCCGAGCCCCGCCAGCGAGGCCACCGCGAGGGTGCGCCCGCGCGACCAGCCGCGCTCCCGCGCCACCAGGACAAACGGCAGCCAGTGCGTCGGGATGGCGGCATGGAAGAAGGCCACCGTGAAGCCGGTGGCGGCCACGGTGGTGAGGACGGCGGAAGGCATCGGTTAGAAGGAAGGAGTCCGCCCGCGCGGGGCGTGTCGACCGGAAACCTAGCAAAGCCGTCAAGCCCCGCCGGAAGAGGTGTTGCCTCCCGCGGGCCCGGACCCACGCTCCCTGCCCGCCATGCCGCCCGATCCCGCCGCCGTCCGCGCCTACCTGCTCCGTCTGCAGGAGGAGATCTGCGCCGGTTTGACGGCTGAGGACGGCGGGGACGCCACGTTCCGGAGCGACGAGTGGGTGCGCCCGGAGGGCGGTGGCGGCCGCACCCGCCTGCTCACCGAGGGCGTGGTCTTTGAGAAGGCCGGGGTCGCCTTCTCGCACGTGCGCGGCGAACGCCTGCCGCCCTCCGCCACGGCCCACCGGCCGGAGCTCGCGGGCCGGCCCTGGGAGGCGCTCGGCGTCTCCCTCGTGATCCACCCGCGCAACCCCCACGTGCCGACGAGCCACGCCAACGTGCGCTTCTTCCTCGCCACCGATCCCGCCGGGGGCGAGCCGGCGTGGTGGTTCGGCGGCGGCTTCGACCTTACCCCCTACTACGGACACGAGGAGGACGCGGTGCACTGGCACCGCACCGCGCGCGACGCGGTGACGCCCTTCGGCGAGGAACTCTACCCGCGCTTCAAGGAGACCTGCGACCGCTACTTCTTCCTGCGTCACCGCGGTGAGCCCCGCGGCATCGGCGGAATCTTTTTCGACGATTACAACGCCCCGGGTTTCGAGCGCTCCTTCGCGCTGCTGCGCGCCGTGGGCGACGCCTACCTGCCGGCCTACCGGCCCATCGTCGCGCGGCGCAAGCACATCGCGTTCGGGGAGCGCGAGCGGCGCTTCCAGCTTTACCGGCGCGGCCGCTACGTGGAGTTCAACCTGGTCTGGGACCGCGGCACCCATTTCGGCCTGCAAAGCGGCGGCCGCACGGAATCGATCCTGATGTCCCTGCCCCCGCTCGTCCGCTGGGACTATGATTGGCACCCCGAGCCCGGCTCGCCCGAGGCGCGGTTGCACGAGGTTTTCCTGCGCCCCCGGGACTGGGCCGGCGCCGCCACAACGCCACCCGCCTGATGACCTCCCGCGAACGCTTCCTCGCCGCCTGCCGGAATGAGCCGCTTGAGCGCCCTCCCCTCTGGGTGATGCGCCAGGCCGGCCGTTACCTGCCCGAGTACCGCGCCCTCAAGGCCCAATCCTCCTTCCTGCACATGGTGCGCACCCCGGAAATCGCCACCGAGGTCACCCTGCAGCCGCTGCGGCGCTTCGCGCTCGATGCCGCGATCCTCTTCTCGGACATCCTCGTGATCCCCGAGGCCCTCGGCCAGGGCTACAGCTTCCGCGACGCGGGCGGCATCGCGATGGATCGCCGCCTCGCCAGCCGCGCCGACATTGACGCCCTCGCTCCCGCGTCCGCCGTGCCGGAACGGCTCGACTACGTCGCCGCCACGCTCCGCCTGCTGCGCCGGGAACTCGGGGACCGCCATGCCCTGCTGGGCTTCGGGGGCTCCCCCTGGACCCTCGCGACCTACATGGTTGAGGGCGGCAGCGCCGATGAATTCGAGCGGATCAAGGAGCTCTTCTACGCCGACCGGGGCAGCTTCGACGCCCTCCTCGAGCGGCTCACCGAGGCGCTCATCCTCTACTTCCGGATGCAGATCGCCGCCGGCGCGGACGCGATCCAGATCTTCGACTCCTGGGGCGGCATCATCGCGGGCCCCGACTACGAGGCCGCCTCCCTGCGGTGGATCCGCCGCATCATCGCCGCGCTGCCGCCGGAGTTCCCCGTGATCCTCTACGCCAAGGGCACCGCGACCCACCTGACGGATCAGGCCTTCACCGGCGCCCGGGTGCTGAGCGTGGACTGGACCTGCGACCTCGCCGCGGTGCGCCGCGCCCTGCCGGACAACGTCGCCGTCCAGGGCAACCTCGATCCCGTGCTGCTCAACACCACCCCGGAGATCGTCGGGCGCGAGGCGACCCGCCTGCTCGAGTCGATGCGCGGCCGGACCGGGCACATCTTCAATCTCGGCCACGGGATCACGCCGCGGGCGCGGATCGAGTGCATGGAGGCGCTCGTCGCGACCGTCACGGGCTGGCGCGGCTGAAGGGGGCGACCCTTGACTCTCCCCGGGGCGATCCTACCCTCCGCCCCTTTTCCCGGCATGGCCCAAGATCTCAAGGACACCCTGCAGTTGCCGCGCACCGATTTCCCGATGCGTGCCGCGCTGGCGCAACGTGAGCCGGGGCGCGTGGCCCACTGGGAGCAACTCGGGCTCTACCGCCGCATCCAGGAGCGGCGCCGCGAGGCGCCCCGCGCGTTCGTCCTGCACGACGGCCCGCCGTTCACGAACGGCGACGTCCACATCGGCACCGCCCTCAACAAGGTGCTCAAGGACACCCTCAACCGGTACAAGTCGATGCGGGGCTTCCGCACGCCCTTCGTGCCCGGCTGGGACTGCCACGGGCTGCCGATCGAGCAGAAGGTCTCCCGGGAGCTGCAGGCGCAGCAGCAGGAGCTTTCCACCGCCCAGCTGCGGGCGAAGTGCGACGCGTTCGCCGAGGGCTGGATCACGACCCAGACCCGCCAGTTCAAGCGGCTGGGCGTGCTCGCCGACTGGGAAAACCAGTACAAGACGAAGGATCCGGCCTTCGAGGCGGACATCATCCGCACCTTCGCGGCCTTCGTCGAGCGGGGCCTGGTCTACCGCAGCAAGAAGCCGGTCTATTGGAGCATCCCGTTCGAGACCGCGCTGGCCGAGGCGGAGATCGAGTACCGCGACCACGTCTCGCCCTCGATCTGGGTCCGCTTTCCCGTGCCCGCGACCGAGGCGACCCGGCTGGACCTCCCCGCGGAGGCCCCGCTCTCCGTCGTCATCTGGACGACGACCCCCTGGACCATCCCCGCCAACCTCGCCGTCGCGGTGCATCCCGAGGTGGACTACGTGGTCGCGGACCTCGGGGCGGAACGGATCATCGTCGCCGCCGCCCTGCTCCCGGCCGTGCTGACCGCCGCCGGCCTGCCCGCCGCCGCGCCGGTTCTCCGCACGCTCAAGGGCGCGGCGCTGGCGGGCCTGGCGCCGCGGCATCCCTTCCTCGACCGGGCCGCCCCCGTCGTGCTCGCGGATTACGTCACCACCGACAGCGGCACCGGCTGCGTGCACACGGCCCCCGGACACGGCGCGGAGGACTACCTGACCGGCCTGCGCTGCGGGCTGGAGATCTACTGCCCGGTCGGCAACGACGGCCGCTACCTCGACGACGGCCGCCTGCCCGCGGATCTCGTCGGCCTTTCCACCCTGGAAAGCGTCGAGGATCTGGCCGCCAAGCGGACCTCGCCGGCGAACGTGGCCATCCTGAAGAAGCTCGCCGGAGTCGGCGCCCTCTTCGCCAAGGCCCGCTACACCCACAGCTACCCGCATTGCTGGCGCTCCAAGACCCCGATCGTCTTCCGCGCTGTGGACCAGTGGTTCATCTCGCTGGACCGGGACGGCCGCCGTGCCGCGGCGCTCCGCGAGATCGGGCGCATCGCCGCGACGCAGGGCTGGATCCCCGCGCACGGCGAGGCCCGCATCCGCGCCGCCGTCGAGTCCCGGCCCGACTGGTGCGTCAGCCGCCAGCGGGCCTGGGGCGTCCCAATCCCCGCCTTCTTCGACGCCGCCGGCCGCGCCTACCTCGAGGCCGGCGTCGCGCGCGCCATCGCCGCCAAGCTCGAGGCCCGCGGTTCCAACTACTGGTTCGAGGCCTCCCCGGCCGAGATCCTGGAGGGGATCCCGCTGCCGGCGGACTGGCCGGCCCCGGCGGAACTGCAACGCGGGCGCGACACCCTCGACGTCTGGATCGACTCCGGCAGCTCGCACGCGGCGACCCTGCGTCGGGGCATCGGCGGCACCCAGTGGCCGGCGGACCTCTACCTCGAGGGCAGCGACCAGCACCGCGGCTGGTTCCAGTCCTCGCTCTGGACGAGCGTCGCCGCGTTCGACGCCGCGCCGTACCGCGCGGTGCTCACCCACGGGTTCATCGTGGGCAAGGACGGCAAGAAGATCTCCAAGTCGGGCCAGTACGAGAAGCCGCCGACCTCCGACAACTACGTCGGCCACTACGGCGCCGACGTCATCCGTTGGTGGATCGCGTCGCAGGACTTCCGCGAAGACATCCGGGTTTCCGACCTCGACCAGGACCTCAAGAACCCGAGCAGCATCCTCAACGTCGTCGCGGAAAGCTACCGGCTGGTCCGCAACACGCTGCGCTACCAGCTCTCGAACCTCTTCGACTTCGACCCCGCCCGCGACGCCGTGCCGCACGAGCGTCTGGACCTGATCGACCGCTGGGCCCTGCACCAGACGGCCGTCCTGCTCCGGGACTGCACCGCGGCGTACGACGCCTGCGAGTTCCACCGCGTCTACCAGCTCTGCAACCAGTTTTGCGCGGTGACCCTCTCGGCGGTCTATCACGACCTCCTCAAGGACCGGCTCTACACGCACGGGACGCGCTCGGCCCGGCGGCGCTCCTCGCAGACCGCCCTGCACGGCATCTTCCATACCCTCGTGCGCCTCCTCGCGCCCGTGCTCACCTTCACCTGCGACGAGGCGTGGAGTTTCGCCACCACCGGCCGGGAATACGCGGAGGGCTCCGTGCACCTCGAGGATTGGCCCGCGGCCGGCGCCGGCTGGCTGGATCCGGCGGCCGACGCCGAGGTGGCTGCGCTGCTCCGCATCCGCGGCCAAGTCAACGAGACCCTCGAGCCGCTGCGCGCCGCCGGCCGGATCGGGAAGTCCCTCGACGCCGCCGTCACCCTGCGCGCGCCCCACGGCGGCGAGACCGCGGCGCTGCTTGAGCGCCACCGCGAGGCGCTGCCGGAACTCCTCATCGTCTCCCAGGTGGACCTCGCGCCCGGCGACGGCGAAAGCCTGGCGGTGGACGCGCGTCCCTGCGCCGAAGCGGGCCTGGTGCGCTGCCCCCGTTGCTGGCGCTGGGTGCCCGCCCTCGTCCCAACCTCCCGCGGGGAGACCTGCCCCCGCTGCGCCGAAGCCCTCACCCCTTAACCCCTATCCATGGCCTCGAAAAAACCCGCCCCCGCCGCCGCGAAGCCGGCCCCCGGCAAGCCCGCCGCGAAGAGCCCCGCGAAACCCGTCGCCAAGTCCCCCTCCCCGGCGTCCAAGCCGGCGCCCAAGCCGCCCGTCCCCGCCACGAAGGCCGGGAAATCCGGCGGCGGCCCGAAGCCAGCGGCGAAGCCCGCCGGCGCCTCCACTCCTCCCATGGAAAAACCGTCCAAGAAGAACGCGCTGCGCGACTCGATCCTGAAACGCAAGGGCGCGGCCAAGCCCATCGCCTTCAGCCTCGATGAGGTCCGGGCCATCGCCCAGACCGTCACCAGCCGCACCAACGTCCCCTTCGCGGGCAAGGCGGGTAAGCCGGGCAAGACGGTGGAGGTCGCGCCGAAGGCGAAGCCGCAGCACGTGAAGGCCGCGTCGCTGGCGGACATTCTCGGCTTCAACCCGAAGCGCGGCAAGGCCGCCCCCACCGAGTCGGACCGCGAGGTCCCGGAGAAATTCAAGCGCTACCACCGGCTGCTCGTGGACCTGCGTTCCCACCTCACCGAGGACATCGAGCGCCATTCCGAAGAGACGCTGAAGCGCTCCGCGAAGGACGATGCCGGAGACCTCTCGGCCTACGGCCAACATATGGCGGACGCGGGCACCGACACCTTCGACCGTGACTTCGCCCTGAGCATGGTGGCGAGCGAGCAGGAGGCGCTTTCGGAGATCGATGCCGCGATCAAGCGCATCCACGATGGCTCCTACGGGATCTGCGAAATCTCGCAAAAGCCGATCGCGAAGGAACGGCTGCTGGCGGTGCCCTTCACGCGCTACTCGGCCGAGGCGCAGAAGGACCTGGAGCGCAACCGGCACCGGGCCCGGACGCAGGCCGGCCTCTTCGGCGAGATGGGCGAGGAGGGTGGCAAGGTGATGGAGGACTCCGGCGGCGAGGACTGAGCCGCCCCCGCGGCGCCGCGATGTCCTCCCTGCAAGCCCCGGCCCCCGCCCCCCGCTGGCGCGCCTACCGGCGGCTCTGGGCGTTGCTCGCGGTCACCCTGCTCCTCGATCAGGCGACCAAGCTCTTGGTCGTCGCGCGCATCCCCTACAACCCGCTGCACTCTCACGGGCTGGGGCAGGACCACGAGATCATTCCCGGCTTCTTCTACCTGATCCACGTGGGCAACACGGGCGCGGCCTGGAGCATCCTCTCCGGACGGAGCCTCCTGCTGGCCGCGCTGGCCGCCGCGACCTTGGCCGCAATCTTCTTCTGGCGTCACTCCCTCGGCCTGCGCGATCCGCGCCATCAGACCTGCTTCGGCCTGTTGTGCGGCGGGGTCGTCGGCAACCTCATCGACCGCCTCGCCCACGGCCACGTGGTCGACTTCATCGACCTGCATTTCGGCACCTACATCTACCCGACCTTCAACGTGGCCGACAGCGGGATCTGCGTCGGGGTGCTGCTCTATCTTTGGCACTCCCTCCGCGCGCCGGAGCCGGGATCCGGCCCGGCACCGTGATCCGCCCGCGGGCCACCCCCGCCGCCGAGAAACTCCTTGGCGCGACGCCCCCCGCCCGCGAACCTCGACCCTCCCGCCGTGTCGCCGCTTCCTGATCGCCTCCCCCTTCAGCCGTTCGTCCGGCCGTGCCGGGGCGAGGTCCGCCTGCCCGGTTCCAAGAGCCTCACGAACCGGGCGCTCCTGCTCGCCGCGCTCTCCCGGATCCCGGTAACACTCACGGGCGCGCTCGCGAGCGAGGACACCCACCTGATGGCGGAGGCCCTGCGCCGCCTCGGCGTGCGGGTGGAGCCGGACGACGACGGGACCACCCTGCGCATCTCGGGTCAGGAAAACGCCTGGCGCGACGGCGAGGCCGAGCTGTTCGTGGGCCTCGCGGGGACGGCGGCGCGCTTCCTCACCGCCCTCTGCGCCGCGGCGCCCGCGGGCACCTACCGGCTCGACGGGGTGCCCCAGATGCGCCGCCGGCCGATGCGGCCCCTGATCCAGGCCCTCCGCCAGTTGGGGGCCGAGATCCGTTGTCCGGGCGAGGAAGGCTTCTTTCCGCTCGAGATCCGCGCCCGGGGCCTCGCCGGGGGCCGCGTCGAACTCGATCCCCGCGAGAGCAGCCAGCTCCTCTCCGCGCTCCTGATGGTCGCGCCGCTCGCTCGGACGCCGGTGGAGATCCACCTGACCGGGGAAGTCCGGCGACCGTTCGTGGACATGACCGCGGCGCTGCTCACCCGCTTCGGCCAGCCGGCACCGCTCTGGAAGGCGCCCGACCTCATCGCGGTCCCGCCCCACCCCAACTATGCGCCTGCCGGCGGGACCTGCGCGATTGAGCCGGATGCGACCGCCGCGAGCTACTTTCTGGCCCTTCCCTTGGTCGCCGGGGGCTCGCTGGCCCTGCCGGGACTCCATCCCCCCGGAATGGGCCTGCAGGGTGACACCCAGTTCATCCGCGTCCTGGAGCGCTGCGGGCTGGAGGTGAGCGCGGATGCGGCCGGCCTGCGCGTGGCCGCCCGACCGGGCCGGGCGCGAGCGGCAAGCACCGACTTCAGCGGGTTCTCGGACACCTTCCTGACCCTGGCGGCGCTGGCGCCGTTACTCGACGGGACCACCCGGATCGAAGGGATTGCCCACACGCGCCAGCAGGAGACCGACCGCGTGGCCGGGATGGCGCGGGAACTGCGCCGCCTCGGCCAGGAAGTGCGCGAGGAGGAGGGCGCGCTGGAGATCACCCCGCGGCCGCTGCGACCCGACCAGACCATCGACACCCACGGGGACCACCGCTTCGCGATGAGTTTCGCGGTCCTCGGTTGCCACGACCTCCGGGGCGATGGCCGGCCTTGGCTGTCGCTCGCCCATCCCGGCTGTTGCGCGAAAACCTTTCCCGGCTTCTTCACGGTCCTCGAGGACCTGCGCCGGGCCAGCCTCGCCTCCTGATGGACACCCGCCCCTTTCTCATCGTCGCCATCGATGGCGGCGCCGCCTCCGGCAAATCCTCGACCGCGCGGGCCCTGAGCGCCCGCTTCAACCTGCTGCACGTCGACACGGGCTCGTTCTACCGGGCCGTCACCGCCGTGCTGCTCCGCCGCGGCGTCGCCGCGCACGACCCCGCGCGGATCGAGGCGGAGGTTGGCGGGCTCCGCCTGGGCACGCGGATCACCGGTCGCTCGGCCGGGATGGAAATCAACGGCGAGGTGATCCCCGACGCGGAAATCCGTGGCGCGGCCGTGAACGGGGCCGTTTCGCACGTCGCGGCGCTACCCGCGGTCCGGGCCGCCCTCCTCGCCTACCAGCGCGGCCAGGAGGGTGTGGCCCGCGCGGGGGGATTCCGCGGCCTCGTGATGGAGGGGCGCGACATCGGCTCGGTGATCTTCCCGGGGGCGGCGTGCCGGTTCTTTCTCCACGCGGACCCGGCGGAGCGCGCCCGCCGGCGCGCGCTCGAGGGCGGACAGGACGCGATCGCGCTGCGGGACCAGCTGGATTCGTCGCGGAAGGCCGCTCCCCTCGCCTGCCCGCCGGGCGCGGTGGCGGTGGACACGACGCACCAGGGCCTGGACGAGGTGGTGGCGCTGCTCTCCGGGATCATCGCGGGGCAATTGGGCGAATGAGCGCGGCGTTCCCCCAGGGCTCGATGCAGCCGGTCTATGGCTTCTGCCATTACTGGCTGCGCGTCTCGTACGATATGTTTTTCCGCGGGGAGGTGCGCGGCCTTGAGCACGTGCCGGCCCGCGGCGGTTTCCTGCTGGCGGCGAACCACGCGAGCTTCATCGATCCGCCGATGATCGGCTGCCAGTTGCCCCGCCAGATCGCCTACTTCGCGCGCAAGACGCTCTGGAAGGGCGGCTTCTCCTCCTGGTGGCTCGACGCGGTCGGCACCATCCCCGTCGACCGGGACGGCGGGCAGGACGTGAGCGCGATCAAGCGAGTGCTGCGCGCGCTGCGCGAGGAACGGGGGCTCATCCTCTTTCCGGAGGGCACCCGCACGCCGGACGGCCGGCTGCAACCCGCGAAGGCGGGCGTGGGTTTCATCGCCGTCAAGACGCAGGTTCCCGTCGTGCCGGTGCGGATCTTCGGCTCCCACGAGGCGTTCGGGCGGGACCGTCCGCTGCGGCTCGGCACACCGGTGTCGGTCGTGTTCGGGGCGCCGATCCTCCCCGCGGACTACGACGACCCCAGGGCCGGCAAGGAGCGGGCGCAGGTGGCCAGCGAGCGCATCATGGCGCGGATCGCGGAGCTCACCCCGCCGCTTCCGCTCGTGGTCTGAACCCGGGCGGGAGACCGCCGGTTCACCCGGAGGCCTGGCCCGAGCGCTCGCGCAGGATGGCGAGCACGTCCTGGAACCTGCTGCGGTTGGCTTCGTCGGCCGCCACGAGGTTCTCGTGGGCTTCCAGCACCAGCCGCGCGCTCTCGGCCTCGCTCTGCCGGCGGACCTGCAGGGCGGTGTCGAAGTTGCCCATCCCGACCACGCCGGCGGAACTGTCGAGGGTGAGCAGGCGGTGGAGGCCCAGGTTCCGCATCAGCTCGAGGTTGCGGGTGCCGGCCCGGACGATGACGAGGCTCCCTTCCGGCGCGCTCCGCCGGATCTCGATCGCGGCGCCCGCGAGCACGCCGAGGAAGGTCGAATCGACCCCCTCGCAGCCGGCGAAATCCAGCACCAGGCGCGGTTTGCCCTGCGCGAGCATCCGCGCGATGAACTCGCGCAGGCAGCCGCTGTTCTGGAACGTGGCCCGGCCATCGACCCGCACCAACACCGGGTCCGACGAGGTGTCGGCCCGGAAGACGGGGAGCGGCGCTTCAGGCATCGGGCGGGGGAACCGGCCGGGACGCCCGTGCGCCCGCGACCGGCGCTCGGGTCAGCCGCGGGCGAGGATCTGCCGCAGGACGTAAGGCAGAATCCCGCCGTGCTGGTAGTAATCGATCTCGATGGGAGTATCGATCCGGCAGCGGACTGGCACCTCCTCAACCCGACCGTCCCGCCGGGTGATGCGCAGGGTGAGGTCCTGCTGCGGGCGCAGCGCGGGCGACAGCCCGACCACGTCGTAGGTCTCGTGGCCGTCGAGCCCCAGGCTGGCCGCGCTGGTCCCCTCCTTGAACTGCAGGGGAAGCACGCCCATCCCGACGAGGTTGGAGCGGTGGATGCGCTCGAAGCTCTGCGCGACCACAACCTTCACCCCGAGCAGGTTGGTGCCCTTGGCCGCCCAATCGCGCGAGGACCCGGTGCCGTACTCCTGGCCCGCGATGACGATCAGCGGCGTGCCGGCCTGCTGGTGGCGGACGGCCGCGTCGTGGATGGAGACCTCTTCGCCGGTGGGCTGGAAGAGCGTGTTGCCGCCCTCCTTGCCCCCGAGCATCAGGTTCTTGATCCGCACGTTGGCGAAGGTGCCGCGGGTCATCACGCGGTCATTGCCGCGACGGGAACCGTAGGAGTTGAAGTCCTCGAAGGCCACGCCGTGCTCCACGAGGAAGCGGCCGGCCGGCGACGACTTCTTGATGGCGCCGGCGGGCGAGATGTGGTCGGTCGTCACGGAGTCGCCGAAGATGCCGAGGGCGCGCGCCCCGCGGATCTCCGCGATGGTGCCGGCCTGCATCCCGAACTGGGTGAAGAACGGCGGCTCCTGGATGTAGGTGGAGGCCGGGTCGAACGCGTACACGTTGCCCGTCGAGGCCGGGATCTCGTTCCACTTAGGATTCTGGGCGGCGAAGTCGCGGTAGAGGCGTTGGAAGACCTCGGGCTTGAGTGCGGCCTGCAGGGTATCCCGGACCTCGGCCAACGTCGGCCAAAGGTCGGCGAGGTAGACGGGCTTGCCCTCCCGGTCGTGTCCGAGCGGCTCGCAGCTCAGATCCACGTCGACGCGGCCGGCCAGCGCGAAGGCCACGACCAGCGGCGGCGACATCAGGAAGTTCGCCTTCACGTTCTGGTGGACGCGGGCCTCGAAGTTGCGGTTGCCCGAGAGCACCGAAGCCGTGACCAGATCGTGCTTCACGATCGCTTCCTCCACTTGCGGATCAAGGGGACCCGAGTTGCCGATGCACGTCGTGCAGCCGTAGCCGACGGTCTGGAAACGGAGCTTGTCGAGGTACCGCTGCAGCCCCGTCTTCTTCAGGTACGCCGTGACGACGCGGGAGCCGGGCGCGAGGGAGGCCTTGACGGCCGAATTCACCTTCAGTCCGCGCTCCACGGCCTTCTTCGCGAGGAGGCCGGCGGCGAGCATCACGCTCGGGTTGGAGGTGTTGGTGCAGCTGGTGATCGCCGCGATGACAACCGAGCCGTTGGTGAGCCGCGCCTTGCGCCCAGCGGCGGTCGTGACGCGCACCTCCTCCTCGAAGCCCGCGCGCGGCTTGCCGAAGCCGTTTTCAGTGACGGGCCGCTGGTAGGCGCCGAAGAACTCCCGCTGCAGGTTCGGCAGCTCGATCCGGTCCTGCGGCCGCTTGGGGCCGGCCACGCTCGGCACCACCGAGGAAAGGTCGAGGGAGAGGTCTGACGAGTAATCAATGTCACCCGGCTGCGGCATCCCCCAGAGCCCCTGGGCCCGGTAATACGCCTCATACAGCGCAACCTGACTCTCCTCCCGGCCGGTGGCGCGGAGATAGGCGGAGCACTCGCCGTCGATCGGGAAGAAGCCCATCGTCGCACCGTACTCCGGCGCCATGTTGGCGATCGTGGCCCGGTCCACCACGGGCAGCGCCTGCGCGCCCGGGCCGTAGAACTCGACGAACTTGCCCACCACCTTCGCCTTGCGCAGCAGCTGCGTGAGCGTCAGCGCGAGGTCGGTCGCGGTCACGCCCTCGCGGAGCGCCCCCGTGAGGTGCACGCCCACGACGTCCGGCGTGAGGAAATAAACCGGCTGGCCGAGCATGCCCGCCTCGGCCTCGATCCCGCCCACGCCCCAGCCGACGATCCCGATGCCGTTGATCATCGTGGTGTGCGAGTCGGTGCCGACCAGGGTGTCCGGGTAGCACACGCCCTGCGCGTCGGTCAGGACGCCCTTGGCGAGGTACTCCAGGTTGACCTGGTGGACGATGCCGATGCCCGGGGGCACGACCTTGAAGGTGTCGAACGCCTGCATGCCCCACTTCAGGAACTGGTAGCGTTCGCGGTTGCGGGAGAACTCCAGCTCGAGGTTGCGCTGCATCGCGTCGGCCGAGCCCGCGAAGTCGACCTGGACCGAGTGATCGACCACGAGGTCGACCGGCACGAGCGGCTCGATGATCTTCGGGTCCCGTCCCATCCGCGCGACCGCGGAGCGCATCGCCGCGAGGTCGACCAGCAGCGGCACGCCGGTGAAGTCCTGCAGCACGATGCGGGCGACCACGAACGGAATCTCCTCGGTGCGCGGGGCCTTGGCGCCCCAGTTGGCGAGTTCCCGGACGGCGCCCTCGGCGACGCGCTTGCCGTCGCAATTGCGCAGGAGGGACTCGAGCACCAGCCGGATCGAGACCGGCAGGCGGGAGACCCGGAATCCGGCGGCCTCGAGGGCGGGCAGCGAGTAGAAGGAGTGCGACGCGCCGTTGGCGGAGAACGTCTGCAGCGTGTTGAAGGGATTCGGGAGGCTCATGAGGAAACGGGGGGATTCGGCCGCGGGACACCCGGCGACGCGCGCGCGCCGCCGGCGCGGCGGGCCGGCGGCGGCGGCGGGGGAAGGCGGATCAGCTGGCCAGCGCGGCCTTGACCGCGGCGAAGTTCGGCAGGTCCTTCGGCGTGGCCGTCTGCTCGGCGTACTTCACCACGCCATCGCGGCCGATGACGAAGGCCGCGCGCGCCGCGGTGTCACCGACGCCGGCGAGCATCGGGAAGAGCACCCCGTAGGCCTTGGTGACCTCCTTGTTGAGGTCGCTCACCAGGGGGATCCGGATCCCGCTGGCCTTGGCCCAGGCCTCCTGCGCGAACGGGCTGTCCACGCTCACCGCGATCACCTCGGCGCCGAGGCCCGCGTACTGATCGAGGCCGCTCGAGAGGTCGCAGAGCTCCTGGGTGCAGACGCCGGTGAAGGCCAGCGGCACGAAGAGCAGCACGGTCTGCTTCTGGCCGAAGTTGCGGCTGAGGGTGACGTCCTTGAGGCCTTCCGGCGTCTTGGTCTTGAGGGTGAAATCCGGGGCCTTGGTTCCGACGGCGATGGGCATGGGAGGGAGGTTGGTTGGGCGGTTGGTCAGTCCCGGGCGCAGGTCCCGGGAGGAAGGGCCGACGTTGAGTGGCGCCCGGGCGCCCCGCAAATCGATTCTCGCGCCGGCGCTCCGCGCGGAATCCGCACTTGCGCGCGCCCCGCCGCCCTCCGTTTACTCCCAGGCCCCGCATGAACATCCTCGATGAGCTGCGCTGGCGCGGCCTCCTCGCCGACTGCACCGATCCCGTCGCGCTGCGCGCCCGCCTCGACCAGGGCCCGATCACGCTCTACTGCGGCTTCGACCCCACCGCCGACTCGCTCCACGTCGGCAACCTCGTCCCGCTGCTCGCACTCCGCCGCTTCCAGCTGCTCGGGCACCACCCCATCGCCCTCGCGGGTGGCGCCACCGGGATGGTCGGGGACCCCTCCGGCAAATCCGCCGAGCGCAACCTGCAGACCCCGGAGCAGGTCGAACACAACATCGCGGCCATCCGGAGCCAGCTCACCCAGTTCCTCGATTTCGACGTTCGCGCCAACCCCGCCCGCCTCGTCAACAACCACGACTGGACCGGGCCCCTCACGCTGCTCGAGTTCCTGCGCGACGTCGGCAAGCACATCTCGGTCAACTCGATGGTGGCGAAGGACTCGGTCCGCTCGCGGATGGAGGACCGCGAGGCCGGGATCAGCTACACGGAGTTCAGCTACATGCTGCTCCAGGGCTACGACTTCTACCACCTCCGCCACGCCCTCGGCTGCGAGCTGCAGATCGGCGCCACGGACCAGTGGGGCAACATCACCGTGGGTACGGAGCTCACCCGCAAGAAGCTCGGCGCCACCGTCTGGGGCCTCGTCTTCCCGCTGCTGACGAAGGCCGACGGCTCCAAGTACGGCAAGACCGCGACCGGCACGGTCTGGCTGGATCCGCGCCGCACCTCCCCCTACCGCTTCTACCAGTTCTTCGTGAACACGGAGGACGCGGACGTCGGCAAGCTGCTGCGGACGCTCACCTTCCTCGGCGCCGAGGAGATCGCCGCGCTTGAGCGCGAACTCGCCGCCAACCCGGGCGCCCGCGCCGCCCAGAAGGCCCTTGCCCGCGAGATGACGCGGCTCGTCCACGGCGAGACCCGGTTGGCGGGTGCCCTCCGGGCCAGCGACGCCCTCTTCGGCGGACCGCTCGACGGCCTCACGTCCGAGGATTTCCAGGACATCATCGCCGAGATCCCGCGGCACGCCCTCGACCGTCCGCGCCTCGGCGGAGCCGGCGCCCCCCTCTCGGATCTGCTCGTCCACGCCGGCCTGTGCCCGTCGAAGGGTCAGGCGCGCAAGGACATCGAGGGCGGCGGCATCTACGTGAATAACCAGCGCGCCGCGGACATCACCCGCACCGTCGGGGAGGCCGACGTGCTGCACGGCCGGTACGTGCTGCTCCGGAAGGGCAAGCGCAGCTACGCCGTCCTCCAGCTCGCCTGATCAGCGGCGGCCGGCCGCCGGCGGGGCCGCCAGGAAGCCGACCAGGTCCGCCATCGCCTGGGCGTCCACCGCCGCCTCCAACCCCTCCGGCATCAGGGAACGTCCCGAGCTGATCAGCGTCCGCAATTCGCTGCGCAGGATGACCTGTTCCTCCCCCTCGAGCCCCAGCAACGTCAGAGAGCCGGCGGACTCGGCGGCGAGCATGCCCACGGCGGTTCGGCCGTCGGCGAGGTTGGCGGTGTAGAAGAGGTACCGATCCTCCACCGCTCGGTTCGGATCCAGGATGTGGCTGATGAGGTATTCCGGGCTGCGGTCCTTTACCACCGCCAGGTCGGGCCCGACCGCCCGGCCCGGCACCGGCCCGAAGCGATGGCAGGCGCTGCAGGCCTGGGCGAACACCTCGCCGCCGCGGTGCGCGTCCGGCCGAAGCGGCCCAACGGCCGCCAGGTAGTCCCGGACGAGCGCCTGCCGGCCCGCCGCGTCCGCCGCCCCGAACACCGCCGCGGCGCGCTCCGCGATCCGCGGATTGCCGTGCTGCGTGAGGGCCGTCCGCCGCGCGGCGTCGATTTGGGCCCGGAACGCCTCATCGCGCTCCGCCCGGTCCAGGAGCACCTGCGCCCACGCGGGACGGGCGGCCAGCAGTCCGAGGATCAGCGCGCGCAGGGAGGGCGAGTGACCGCCCCACCCCTCCAGCAGCCACCCGGGCGTCTGCGTGCGGTTGATGCCGCCCAGCGCGCGGGCCGCGGCCAGCTGCACCTCAGGCGGCTGCCGCGCGTCGAGCAGCGCCGCGAGCAGCTTGCCGTCCTCCGCCTGCCGACTCCGCCCCCGCCCCAGCAGCGCCACGGCGGCGAGCCGCGTCCCGACCGGAGCGGCCGGATCCCCCGCGAGGCTGCGCGCGCGCTCCAGCACCGGATCGAGCGCCTCCAGCGCCGGCCGCAGCGACGCGCCGGCATCCGCGTGCAGCCGCGTCAGGGTCTGCCCCTGTCGTTGCAGGAGATCCAGGAGTTCGCCGAGCGCCCGCAGGCCCTCACCGTCCTCCCCGCGCGCCAGCGCACTGGGGACCGCCTCGAGCAGCCGGCCAAGCGCGCGGGCGTTGGCGGTGGCCGCGGCGATCTCCGCCACCAGCGCGGACTGGCTCGGACCGGCCCCGTGGAGCGCCTCCAGCACCACCTCGGCATGCGGCAGCGCGGAACTCAGCGCGGCCGCGCGGACGTAGCGATCGCGCTCCCGGGCCAGCAACCGCGCGAGGGCCTCGCCCGCCTCCGCCCCCGACCATTCGCCCAACGTGTAACCCACCTGCTGCCGCACCGCAGCATCAGGATCATCGGCCAAGTCGAGCACCGCCGCACGCAACCCCGCATCGCCCTGGCCGAGTGACTCGCTGAGGCGGACCGCCTGACGCCGCACTCCGGCGTGCGGATCGCGCAGCGCGTGACGAAGCATCCCGGGATTGAGCAAGCCGCTCCCGTGCAGCGTCCAGAGCCCCTGCGCCCGCGCCGCAGGCCGTTCCGCGCCGCGGGCCACCTGCTCCACCAACGCCGCCGCCCCCTCCGGCCGCCGCCATTCCAGCTGCTGCTGCGCCAGGTCCCGCAGCGTCCCGCTCGGCGAACGGAGCGCATCCGCCAGTCCCGCCGCGTCGGCGCGATCGAGCCGCGGAACGGGCCGCAGGGCGCCGCCGCGCGGCCGGATCCGGTAGATGCGTCCCTGCTCGGAGCCGGCCCGCAGGTCGCCGAGCACGCGCTGCCAGGCGTCCGGGATCCACTGCGGATGCTCGATGACCAGGCGATACATGTCGGCCACGTAGAGCGCCCCGTCGGGACCCGTCCGCGCCGCGACAAACCGCGACCAGGCATCGGTGGAGGTGAGGAACTCCGCGGTCGCCTCGGACTCCGGTCGTCGGCTGCGGAACGTCGCCCCGTCCGCGTCCAGCACCTCCCGGTGCACCAGGTTGTGGACCGGCTCGCAGACGAAGACGTTGCCCGCATACCCGGGCCCGAGCCGGTCGTCCCGGTAGATCACCGTCCCGCAAGCCGAGGTGAAATGGTTGGCCGCAAAGCCGTCGTTGAAGCGCGCCAGCGTCTCGCTCCGCGGGTAGACGCGCGCCGCGCCCGGAATGGCCGCGACGGTCACGGTGGCGGACGGCGGGACGAGCCGGGGGTTGCGGCGCAGGTAGTGTTCCTCGAGAGCGTAGTGCCAGATCGGGTTGGAGTTGTTCCCGCCGAACCAGTTGCCCCAGTCGTCCCGGTTGCGCCCCGCCTGGGTCTGGCCCGCGACGGTCTCAATCTCCCCGGAGTCGGGCCGGAGGCGGAAGTCCCGCTGGCCGAGCTCGACGACCGGTCCCGCGGCGTCGGCGCGCCGCACCTTGCCCCCGCTGTTCCCGTTCGCGAGGTGAACCCAGCCGTCGAGCCCCCACTGGAGGCCGTTGCTCAGGTGCTGCTCGTTCCCCTCCGCGAGCCCGGTGAACAGCGGCCGCCGCACGTCGGCCCGGCCGTCGCCGTCGGTATCCTCGAGGAAGAGCAGGTCCGGCACCGCCACGACGAGGACGCCCGTCCGCCACGGCAACACCGCGGTCGGCGAGCGGAGTCCGTCCGCGAACAAGGTGGATCGGTCGTACCGGCCGTCGCCCCGCGTTGATTCCAGCACTCGAATCCGGCCGCCCGGCTGGCCCTTGCCGTCGAGGCCGCGCGGATAATCAGCCATCTCCACGACCCAGAGCCGGCCATCCGCGCCCCACGCGAGGTCGACCGGATCGAGCACCGCGGGCTCAGCGGCGACCAGCTCCACCTCGAGGTCGGCGGGCACCTGGATCGCCACGAGGGAGGCGGCGGCCCCGAGGGGCGCCGGCAGGACGACCTGCGGCGGGGGCGCCACCTCCTTGTAGCCGCAGGACAACCAAGCGAGCAGGGGCAGCAGGGAACGGAGGAGGAGATCCGCGCGCATGCGGGCCACGTTGGTGAGGCGCCGCGCCGGCGCAAGGGCGGGCGCGCGACGCTTCACGGACGCGCGACGGCGAACTCCCGGGGCACGATCCCGCGGACCGCGGCAATGAGGCGCTCCTCCGTGTCGGGATGCAGGCGGGCGGGCCAGCCGTAGTAGTCCATCGACCCGTCCACCTCGTAGCCCCCCTCCGGGTACATCCGGCGGGACGGGACGTAGCAGGGCACCGCGTTGGCGTAGGCGTTCACCCAGAGCCGCGGCCCGTCGAGCTCCCGGCGCAGCCGCAGGGCATATTCGGCGACGACCTCGCCGCCGAGGAACACCATCGCGAGCTCGCGGCCGAACGCCCACGACTGCACGGGCAGGGGTACTGCGTCCGGCAGCGGGCGTCCCGCCGCCAGGTCCGCGAGGAACCGGCCGGCCGCGTACTGCGCCGGCGCGCGGGAACCGGGTCCGCGCCGGGCTTCCAAGGCGGTCCGGTCCGGCAGCGGGTCCAGCGGGAGCGAAACGACCCGGTAGGCCGCGACGGTGACGGGCCCCAGCGGCCGCCAAGCGCCACCGAGCAGCCGGGAGACCTCCGCGACGACGGCAGCGCCGTGCACGGGGACTCCCTCCGGGCCGCGCGGCAGGCCCGGGTTGGCGTCGGCGCCGCAGCCGATCGCCACCAGCGCCGGCGCCCCGGGGTGGGCCGCCTCCAGGCGGGTCGCGGCGTCCCCCGCCCAATCGGAATGCACGAAGTTGTCCGCGCCGCCGAGCGTCGTGCAATGGCAGGCGTAGTTCACGAACAGGGCACGGATGCCCCCGTCGGGCGCACTCACCCGGAGCACCGGCAGCGCGTGGTCGACGGGTCCGCCGGGCACGATTCCGAACCCCTTCCATTTGCCGTCGACGACCTGGCGGCGCTGGGTGGCGAACCCGACGCGGCCCTCGGCCCAGGCGAGCCGGGCGGGCCGGCGATCGGCGAGCGCGGCCGCCGCGACCTCGACGAGCCGTTCCCGCAGGCGGGCGGTGTAGGCGGCGATGCGCGCGGTCTCCTCGGGTGGGAGATCCCGCGCGAACATGTTCGGCAGCACATCGGCGAGGGCCGGGCCGTTGTGGGTGTGCGTCGCGCACACGGCGAGCCGGGCGCGGGGCAACCCGAAGCGGCGTTCCAGGGCTTCGGCGACGATCCGCGCGGTCTCCTCGCCGATCCCGATCAACTCCGCGGTGATCAGCACCACCGGCCCATCCGCGTCACCGCCCAGCGCCAGCGCCCGCGCGTGCAACGGGGCGCCGATCCTCGAGGCCTCCGTGGCGCGCGCCTGATACCCCGTCAGACGGATCGGCACCTCCGGGGTGATGTCGATTCGGGCCACGCCGGCCGGGACCAGCGGGGCCGTCGGGGCCGCGAGGGCGGAGACGGCGAGCAGTGCTACCAGGACGGCCAGCGCGCGCCGGACACGGTGGAGGAACGGGAAAGCGGGGGGCATCGGGGAGAATTCCTCCCTGACGCAAGCGGGCGGGCGCGTCGAGCACCCATCGGCCGGCACAAGTCCGGCTTGGCACGCGGCGCCGCGTCGCGAACATCGAGGCATGTCTACCTCCCCTTCCCTGCACGGGTTCAGTCTGATCGCCGGCGAACGGGGCGCCCCCGGGGGCAGGACGTTCCGGGCGGTGAACCCCGCCGGCGGCGCGGCGCTCGGGCCGGACTTCCACGAGGCGTCGCTCGCGGAGGCGGACCGGGCGCTGGAGCTCGCGCGGAAGGCGCAGACGCCGTTCGCGGAGTGCGCGGGCGAGACCCGGGCAGCCCTGCTGGAGGCGATTGCCGGCGGCCTCGAGGAACTCGGGGAGGCGCTGATCACGCGGGCGGGCGCGGAAACGGGGCTGCCCGCCGCGCGCCTGACTGGGGAGCGCGCGCGCACCTGCGCGCAGTTGCGCCTGTTCGCCGCCTTGGTCCGGGAAGGCTCCTGGGTTGACGCGCGCCTCGACCCCGCCCTGCCCGAGCGGCGACCGCTACCGCGGCCGGACGTGCGCCGGGTCCTGCGCCCGGTCGGACCCGTGGTGGTGTTCGGCTCCAGCAACTTCCCGCTCGCCTTCTCGACCGCCGGCGGGGACACGGCCTCGGCGCTCGCGGCGGGTTGCCCGGTCGTGGTCAAGGCGCACCGGGCGCATCCGGGCACCGCCGAGTTGGTGGGCGGGGTGGTGGCGCGCGCGGTGGCGGCCCAGGGCCTGCCGCCGGGGGTCTTCTCCCAACTGCACGGCGAGGGCGCGACGCTCGGCGTGGCGCTCGTGCGCCACCCGGCCGCCGCGGCGGTGGGCTTCACCGGATCGCAGGCCGCGGGCCGCGCCCTGCACGAGGCCGCGGCGGCGCGGGCGCGGCCGATCCCGGTGTTCGCGGAGATGAGCAGCCTGAACCCGGTGTTCCTGCTGCCCGGCGCCCTGCGGGAGCGCGGCACGGAAATCGCCGCGGGGCTCCTCGCCTCGTTCACGCTGGGCGTGGGCCAGTTCTGCACCAAGCCTGGCCTCGTCTTCGCGGTGACCGGGGAGGCCACCGAGGCGTTCCTCCAGACGCTGGGGGCCGCGGTGCGGGCCGCACCCTGCGGGACGATGCTGACCCCGGGCATCCGGGAGGCCTTCCTCGGGAACCAACGGCGGCTCCTCGACACCGCCGGCGTGTCCCTCTGGGCGGGCGGGACCGGCGAACCCGCCGCTGAGCGCCACGAGGCGCGGCCGGTCGTCGCCCGCACCACCGCGGCAAACTTCCTCGCCCACCCCGAGTTGGCGGAGGAGGCCTTCGGTCCCTTCACCCTGGTGGTGGAGGCCCCCGACCTAGCCAGCCTCGCCACCTGCGCCGCGGCCCTCGCCGGACAACTCACCGCCACCCTGCACGGGACGCCCGCCGAGCTCGCCGCCGCCGGGCCCCTGCGGCAACTGCTCGCGGAGCGGGCCGGGCGGCTGGTCGTCAACGGCTTCCCCACCGGCGTCGAGGTCTGCCCGGCGATGCACCACGGCGGCCCGTATCCGGCGACCACCGACAGCCGCTTCACCTCAGTGGGCACGGCCGCGATCCTGCGCTTTGCCCGTCCCGTCTGCTACCAGGGTTTCCCGGACGCGCTGCTGCCGCCGGCCCTGCAGGACGCGAATCCGCTGGGGCTGCTGCGGCTGGTCGACGGCCAGCCGACCCGCGAACCCCTGGCCGCGCGGAGGGCCGGCTGAAATGGACCCGCTCCTCGACTCCCCGGAAGCCGCCTACGCGGGCCTGCGCACGACCGCGGACGGTCCGGCGGGGCGTTTGCCGCTGGAAGCCAATCAACTGCGCCACCTGAGCAGCGGGGACCTCTTCGGCCTCACCCAGAACGCGGGGATGGGCTGGAACCCGGCCCTGCTCGGCGGGCGCCAGTACCTGATCCTGAGCACCCAGGGCGGCATCCGCGCCCGGGATGGAACGCCCATCGCCCTCGGCTACCACACCGGCCACTGGGAGGTCGGCCTGCTGATGGAGGAGGCCGCCCACGCGTTCTCCGCCGCGGGCGCCATCCCCTTCGCCGGGTACGTCTCCGATCCCTGCGACGGCCGCACCAACGGCACCGCCGGGATGCTCGACAGCCTCGCCTACCGCAACGACGCGGCGGTGGTGCTGCGCCGCCTGATCCGCTCCCTGCCGACCCGGCGGGGGGTCCTCGGCGTCGCCACCTGCGACAAGGGGCTTCCCGCGATGATGATGGCGCTCGCCGGCTGCCCCGACCTGCCCGGCATCCTCGTGCCGGGCGGCGTGACGCTGCTGGCGCGCGGCGCGGAGGATACGGGCAAGGTGCAGACGTTGGCGACGCGCTTCGCCCGGGGCGAAATCACCCTCGACCACGCCGCCGAGATGGGTTGCCGCGCCTGTGGTTCACCCGGCGGCGGCTGCCAGTTCATGGGCACGGCTGCGACGAGCCAGGTCGTCGGTGAGGCGCTGGGGCTCACCCTGCCCCACGGCGCCCTCGCGCCCTCCGGCGCTCCGCTCTGGCGGGATCTCGCGCGGCGCTCCGCCGTCGCGCTGCTCGCGCTCGACCAGGCCGGCACCCCGCTGCGGGCGATCCTCACGGAGGATGCCGTGCACAACGCGCTGGTGCTGCACGCGGCGTTCGGGGGCTCCACCAACCTGCTCCTGCACGTCCCGGCCATCGCCCACGCGGCGGGACTGCGCCGCCCGGAACTCGAAGACTGGATGCGGGTGAACCGTTCCGTGCCGCGGCTGGTCGACGTGCTCCCGAACGGGCCCCGCAGCTTCGCGACGGTGCAGGTGTACCTCGCCGGCGGCGTGCCCGAGGTGATGCTGCACCTGCGCGCGGCCGGCCTGCTGCGCCTCGGCACCCGCACGGTCTCCGGCCGCACCCTCGGGGAAAACCTCGATTGGTGGGAACGCTCCGAGCGCCGGCGCCGGCTCCGCGACCTCCTCCACACGCTCGACGGCATCGACCCCGAAGAGGTGATCCTGTCCCCGGCCCGGGCCGCGGCCAAGGGAATGACGAGCACCCTGACCCTCCTGCGCGGCAACCTCGCCCCCGAAGGTGCCCTGGTGAAGAGCACCGCCATCAGCCCGGCGCTGATCGGTCCGGACGGAGTGTACCGCCACGAGGGTCCCGCCCGCGTCTTCACCACCGAGGCCGCGGCGATCGCGGCGGTGAAGGCGGGCCGGCTCACCCCGGGCGACGTCCTCGTGCTCGCGGGGATCGGGCCGGGCATCGGGATGCCCGAGACCTACCAGATCACCTCCGCCCTGAAACACGTGCGCGGCGGTGAACGCATCGCGTTGGTCACGGACGGACGCTTCTCCGGGGTTTCCACCGGGGCCTGCATCGGCCACGTAAGCCCCGAGGCGTGGGCCGGCGGCCCGCTCGCCGGGATCCGCGACGGCGACCGGATCCGCCTCGTGGTGGACACCCGCCGGCTCGAGGGCAGCGTGGACGCCGTCGATCTCTCACCCGCGGACTTGCGCGCGCGCGGCCGTCACCCCCAACTGCGCCCGGATCCGCGGGTGCCCGCGGACACCGTCCTCTGGTCGGCGCTCCAGCAGGCCTGCGGGGGCACGTGGGGCGGCTGCGTGGCGGATGCCGGGCGCATCGCCCACCTGCTGGAGCTGGGCCTCGCCGAGGAACGGCGCCGCTCAGGAGGGAACGCCGGCTGAGCGGGCCGCCCCCTCCGCGGCTGCAGCCGCGGCCACCACGAAGACCCGTTCAGGCCTCGACGCCGAGCTTCTCCAGCAGGCGCTGGAGGTCCTCGTTGCCGCGGTATTCGATGACGATGCGTCCCCGGCGGGCCGTGTGCAGGACGGCCACCCGGGCGCCGAGATGGGAGGTGAGCTTGCGTTCGATGCCGGCCACGGCCGCGGCATCCTCCGGTCGCGCCGCCCGCCCGGTCCGCGGAGTCCCGGGGGCGCGACGCGAAGCTTGGGCGGCCTTCTCCGCGGCCCGCACGCTGAGCCCCTCCTCGAGGATCCGCCGCGCGAGCAACGTCCGGGCCGCGCCGGGCTCGACGCCGAGCAACACCTTGGCGTGTCCGACCGAGAGCAGTCCCTTCGCGAGATAACCCTGCAGCTCCGCCTCGAGCGAGAGCAGGCGCAGGGAGTTGGCGACCGTCGCGCGGCCGCGGCCGACGCGCTCCGCCGCGGTGTCCTGCGTCAGGTCGAAGTCGCGGATCAGGCTGGCGTAACCCTGCGCCTCCTCGAGCGGGTTGAGTCCCTCGCGCTGGAGGTTCTCGATCAGGCCGATCGCGGCCGAGGAGGCGTCGCTGGCCTCGACGAGGCGGGCGGGGATCGACTTGAGCTTGAGGAGCTGGAAGGCGCGCCAGCGCCGCTCGCCGGCGATCAGCTGGAAGCGGTCGCCCTGACGGCGCACCACGATCGGCTGAAGGAGACCCTCAGCGCGGATGCTCTCGGCCAGTTCCTGCAACTGCTCGGGCGCGATCTCGCGCCGCGCCTGATAGGGGCTGGGCTCCACCGCGCCGACGGGAATTTCCTGGAACCCGGGCGCGGGAGTCGCGGGGGCAGCCGCCGGAGCCGGGCTCCCGGCGGCGGGGGCGGGAGCCGCGCTCGCGGGGGCGGGCGCTCCCGCCGGCTGGGCGGGACGGGCCGCGGCAATGAGGCCACCGAGGCCGCGACCGAGACGTGTTTTGGGAACTGCCGGCATCGATTTATTTTCCTCCTGGGATGAAAAGGACCTGGCCGGCCTGAATCCGGGAGGGATCGGTCAGCTGGTTGGCGTTGATGATGTCCTGCGCGCGGGCGCCCGTCTTGCGGGCGATCACCGCGAGGGTGTCCCCCTTCTGCACCGTGTAGCTGATGCCCTCGCGCGGAAAATCCCCGGTGGAACCCGTCGCCGCCGGGGCGCGGGCGCCGTTCGTCCGCGCGAGCGATTCCAACGCGGCGTTGGTCTGCTTCGCCAGTTTCTCCATCTGCGTGGCGACCTGCTGCAGGGTCTCCGCCTTGCTCGCGGCGACGGCGGCGCGCGCCTCCCGCGCCGACTCGGCCAAGGCCTCCCGCAGCTGCGCGAGCGTCACCTGGGCCTTGCCCGCATTCGCGAGTTGCCCGCGCAACTCGGCGTTCTCCCGCTCCAGCTGTTCCACCCGCAACGCCAGCTCGCCCACCCGCTGCGCCAGCCCGCGGACATCCTCCCGCAGGTTGGCTACTTCCACGGGCAGGTTCTGGGCGTGGACCGTCCCGGCCAGTAGCAGGGCGAGGCAACGCGGCGCAAGCATCGGCGGGACAATGGGGCGCGCGGCACCGAAAACAAGCGGCTAGTGGATCACGGCGGGCGCGGGCGGCCGGGGCGGGACCAGCAAACCGGGCATCGGCCGCGAGGCGAACGTGGCCCCAGGAGCCACGGGGAATCCGCGCAGGAACTCCACCGCCGGCAGCATCCGGCCACTCGGCCGCTGCAGCCGCCGCAACCGCAGGAGCCCGGCCCCGGTCCCCACGAGAAGCCCCGCGGCGTCGGTCCCCGCCACCTGCCCCGGGGACCCGGCCCCGCCGGGCGGGGCCGCCTCCGCCACATCCGCCAGGCCCAGCTTCAGCGTTTCCTCCCCGAGCACCGCGCTGCAGCCCGGCCACGGGAACAGCCCGTTGATCCGCGCCGCCAGCTCCGCGGCGGGCCGGGCGAAATCCAACGCCCCATCCTCCTTGGTCAGCTTCCGGCAGTGCGTCACCGCGGCCTCATCCTGCGCGGTGAAGCCGAGTTCCCCGCGGGCCAGCGCGGGCAGACTGCGCGCGACCAAGGGGACGCACGCGGTCGCCAGGCGCTCCTCGAGTTCGAGGGCGGTATCCAGGGAGCCGATCGGGACCCGCTCCTGATCCGCCACGGGCCCCGCATCCAGGCGGCGGACGATCCGCATCAGGGTCACGCCGGTCTCACGCCAGCCCAGCGCGACCGCGGTTTGGATCGGCGAGGCGCCGCGCAGGGCGGGTAACAGCGACGTGTGGAGATTGAGCATCCCGAGCCGGGGCACCGCCAGAAAGTCGTCCCGCAGCAGGTGCCCGTAGGCCATCACCAGCCCGAGGTCCGGACGGAGTGCCGCCAGCTGTGCGGTGACGTCCGGGGTCAGCCGTTCCGGCTGCAGGACCGGCAACTGCCGGGCCTCGGCCCAGAGCTTGATCGCGTTGGGCCGCACCTGCTGCCCGCGGCCGGCCGGACGGTCCGGCTGGGTGAAGACCCCGATGACCTCGGCCACGGCGGCGCCCGGGCCGGCCAGCCAGTTGAGCAGCGGCAGGGCGATGGCGTCGGATCCCAGGAAGACGAGGCGCAGCGGCGGCATGCGGATCACGTCACCGCCGGCGCGACGCCGGTTCAAAGCAATTCCCCGCGCGGAAAGGGTTCTCGCCTGCGCGTCCCTCGCCCGGCTTGCTCGGGGCCTCGATGACTTCCCCGGCTCCCGCGCCCCACGACGCCTACGCGGCCCTGCGGGTGCCCCAGTACCGGGATTACCTCATCGGGAGTTCGCTCGCCCTCTTCGGCCGGCAGGCGGTCCTCGCGGCCGTGACCTGGCAGGTGTACGAGTGGACCCGTTCCGCCGCGGCGCTCGGCCTCGTCGGGGCCGTGAACGTGCTGCCGCTGCTCGCGCTCTCCCTGCCCGCCGGGGCACTCGCGGACCGGCACGACCGGCGCCGGCTGATCGCGGCGGGGACGGCCGTGCTGGTGCTCGCCAACGGTCTCCTCGCGCTGCTCTCCGCCACGGCGGAGGCCCTCCCCGCGTGGGCGCCGCTGGCCTGGGGCAACGCCGTGCTGCGGACGATCGCCGGCTGGTTCGAACTCGCCGGCGACCCGGCCCAACTGCGCTTCGACCAGCCGGCGCTGCCCCTGATGTTCCTGCTGCTGCTGGGCCACGCCACCGTGCGGATCCTCGTCTGGCCGGCGCGCGCGAGCATCACGCCGCTGCTGGTGCCCACCCCCGCCCTCGGCAACGCGATCACCTGGAACGCGAGCAGCTTCGAGATCGCCACGATCGCGGGCCCCGCGCTCGGCGGGCTGCTCATCGCGGCCGGCGGCACGACGGCGGTCTACATTCTCGGGACGATCACGGAAATCCTCTTCCTGGTCGCGATCGCGCGGGTGCGCTACTTCCACCCGCCCACCCCGTCGCCGGGGCGGCGCTCGTGGCGCGAGATGCTCGCGGGGGCCGAGTTCATCTGGAACCGGAAGGTGATCCTCGGCGCCAGCAGCCTCGACCTGTTCGCGGTGCTACTCGGCGGGACGACCGCGCTCCTGCCAATCTTCGCGGCCCAGATCCTCGAGGTCGGGCCCGCCGGCTTCGGTTGGCTCCGCGCCGCGCCGTCGATCGGCGCGATCGCGATGGCGTTGTGGCTGGCGCACCGCCCGCCCCTCGCCCGGCCGGGTCGCGCCCTGCTCTGGTCCGTGGCCGGCTTCGGCCTCGCCACCATCCTCTTCGGCTGGTCGCGCTCGCTCTGGCTCTCCCTCATAGCCCTCGCGCTCACCGGCGCCCTCGACAACGTCAGCGTCGTCGTCCGCCAGTCGCTGGTGCAACTGCTCACGCCCGACGCGCTGCGGGGACGCGTGACCGCCGTGAACCAGATCTTCATCGGCTCCTCCAACGAGATCGGCGCGCTGCGCGCCGGCCTGATGTCGGCCGCCGTCGGCCCGGTGGCCGCGGTCGTCTGGGGCGGCGTGGGCACCGTGCTGGTGGCCGCCGCGATCGCCCGGGGCGTGCCGCAACTGCGCCAGTTGCCGCCGCTGCACACCCTCCGGTCCTGAGCCCGGGCGCCGCGCGGAGGGCGGCGCCGGGCCGGGGACTTCAATACCGGTAGTGCTCGGGCTTGTAGGGCCCGCCGACCGGCACGCCGAGGTAGCCGGCCTGATCCTTGGTGAGCTTCGTCAGCTTCGCGCCGATCTTCTCCAGGTGCAGCCGGGCGACCTCCTCGTCGAGGTGCTTCGGCAGGCGGTACACGCCGACCGCGTAGGCGTCGCGGTTGCGCCAGAGGTCCATCTGCGCGAGCGCCTGGTTGGTGAAGCTGTTGGACATCACGAACGACGGATGCCCGGTGGCGCAGCCGAGGTTCACCAGCCGCCCCTCGGCGAGCAGGTAGATCGAGCGCCCGTTCGGGAACGTGTACTGGTCGTACTGCGGCTTCACGTTCACCCGCTTGGCGTCGGACTGGTTCAGCCGGTCCACCTGGATCTCGTTGTCGAAGTGGCCGATGTTGCAGACGATCGCCTGGTCCTTCATCCGGCGCATGTGCTCCAGGGTGAGGATGTCGCGGTTGCCGGTGGTCGTGACGTAGATGTCGGCGGTGCCGAGGGTCGACTCAACCGTGTTCACCTCGAAGCCTTCCATCGCCGCCTGCAGGGCGTTGATGGGGTCGATCTCGGTGACGATCACACGGGCGCCAAAGCCCTTCAGCGAGAACGCCGAGCCCTTGCCCACGTCGCCGTAACCGCAGACGCAGGCCACCTTGCCCGCGATCATCACGTCCGTCGCCCGCTTCAGGCCGTCGGCGAGCGACTCGCGGCAGCCGTAGAGGTTGTCGAACTTCGACTTGGTCACCGAGTCGTTCACGTTGATGGCGGGGACGCGCAGCTTCCCCTTCTCCATCATCTGGTAGAGGCGGTGCACGCCGGTGGTGGTCTCCTCGGAGACGCCGCGCCACTGGGCCGCGATGCCCTTCCAGAAACCGGGCCGCTCCCGGCTGACCTTGATCAGCAGGTTCTTGATGACCTGCTCCTCGTGGGAGCTGGAGGGCGTCTTGACCCAGTCGCTGCCCTCCTCGAGCTCGCAGCCCTTGTGGATGAGCAGCGTGACGTCCCCACCGTCGTCGACCACCAGCTGGGGCCCGAGGCCGCCAGGGAACGTGATGGCGCGGAGGGTGAGGTCCCAGTACTCCTCCAACGTCTCGCCCTTCCAGGCGAACACCGGCGTGCCGGCCGCGGCGATGGCGGCGGCGGCGTGATCCTGCGTCGAGAAGATGTTGCACGAGGCCCAGCGCACGTCGGCGCCGAGCTCCTGCAGCGTCTCGATGAGGACCGCCGTCTGGATGGTCATGTGCAGCGAGCCGGTGATGCGCACGCCGGCGAGCGGGCGCTTGGGCCCGAACTTGCGGCGCACCGACATCAGGCCGGGCATCTCGTGCTCGGCGATCGCGATTTCCTTGCGGCCCCAGGCGGCGAGGGCGATGTCCTTGACCGCGTGGTCAGGGGCCGCGGGGCGGCGTTTCTTGGCGGAGGAGGTGGCCATGGTAGGAGGGGGCGGTTCAGCGGAGGGCGGCCTTCAGCGCGGCGACCTTGGTGGTGGATTCCCAGGGCATCCCGGGCTTGCCGAAGTGACCGTAGTTGGTCGTCTGCCGGTAGATCGGCCGCTTGAGGTCCAGGGCCGCGACGATGTCCGCCGGCTTGAAGCTGAAGACCTGCTGGACGGCCGCCGTGATGCGCTCGTCGCTGAGGCCCGGCTTGGCCGTGCCGAAGGTGTTGACGTGCACCGAGACCGGCTGCGGGTGGCCGATCGCATAGGCGAACTGGATCTCCGCATGCTCCGCGAGGCCCGCGGCGACGATGGTCTTGGCGACCCAGCGGCCCATGTAGGCGGCCGAACGGTCCACCTTCGACGGATCCTTGCCCGAGAACGCACCGCCACCGTGGCGGCCCCAGCCGCCGTAGGTGTCGACGATGATCTTGCGGCCGGTGAGGCCCGAGTCCCCCTGCGGGCCGCCGATGACGAACCGCCCCGTCGGGTTGATCAGGTACTCGGTGTTCCGCGTCAGCAGCTTCGCATCGATCACCTTCTTGATGACGTTCTCGATCAGGTACTTCTCGATCGTGCCGTGGCGGACGTCCTCGGTGTGCTGCGTGGAGATGACCACGTTGACAACCTCGACCGGACGGCCGTCCTCGTAGCGGACGGACACCTGCGACTTCGCGTCGGGCCGCAGCCAGGCGACCGCGCCCGACTTGCGGATCTGCGTGAGCTTCCGCCCGAGGCGGTGCGCGAACATGATCGGCGTCGGCATCAGCTCCGCGGTCTCGTTGCACGCGTAGCCAAACATGATGCCCTGGTCCCCGGCGCCCTGCTCGGCGGTCTTCTTGCCCTCCGCCTTGCGGGCGTCGACGCCCTGGGCGATGTCGGCGGACTGCGCGGTGAGATAATTATTGATGAAGACCGAGTCGGCGTGAAACACGTCGTCGTCGTTCACGTAACCGATGTCGCGGATCGCGTCGCGGATGACCTGGCCGAGGTTGATGGCCTCCTCGATCGGCTTGGTCCGGCCCGTGCGCTTGTCCTGCAGCTTCGGGATCGTGATCTCCCCGCCCACCACGACGACATTGGACTTCACGAACGTCTCGCAGGCCACGCGGCTCTGGCGGTCCACCGCGAGGCAGGCGTCGAGCACGCTGTCGGAGATCAGGTCCGCCACCTTGTCGGGATGTCCCTCGCCGACGGATTCAGAGGAGAAAACGAACGATTTGGCCATGTGGGTATTGGGTTGAAAGCCCGTACTCCAACCGTCGATGCACCCAGCGTGCAAGGCTTAAACATCAACGCATCGTGATGTTTTGATGCGTATTTCTGCTGATGCAGGACACTCGAATTAAGGGAGTTGGGCGGCTTCCCGGCACCGAATAGAACAGCCCTCAGCGGTACAGGGCGGTGGTGGGGGCGGTGGTGAGGACGTTGTACTGCCGGATGCCCAGTCGCCACCACGGGGCGAGGTCCTCGGTGCGGGCGCTCCAGAGGTCGCGGTGGAGCTCCATCATCGACTCGGCGTCGAGCAGGAGCGCCATCTTCTCGCGCGGGGTGAAGCGGTCCGGGCCGTCGCGGAGCAGCCGCTCGCGGAGTTGGGCGAACCACTCGCGCGATTCCTCGGTGCGGCGCCGCTGGCGCAGGAGCGCGACGTGCAGCGCGTTCACGTACGGGTCCAGCACGGCCTGCAGCAGGCCGTAGTCGGCGCGGAGCGGCTCCAGCGGCGGGAGGTGGCGGTAACATTCCGCCAGGTTCTGCTCGAGCCGGCGCAGCTCGTACGGCGGCGCGGTCTCCTCCGGGGTCAGGAAGAGGCCCCAACGTCGGGCGGCCCGCCCGAGCCGGCCCTGGCTGAGCAAGATGGACAGCGGCGCGGAAAGCACGAGCGGGACCACCACCGGGCTCAGCCACGCAAAGAAGGCCGGCGACAACACGTAGGCGGAGACGCCCCAGACGAGGCCGAAGAGCATCTGGCCGCCGTGGGTGAGGATGGCCTCGCGCCAGTCGGTGCCGTCGTCCTCGGCGCCTCGCCGCTGCGCCAGCCAGGACACGCCTTGGCCGAGCAACGTGAAGACCACGAACTTGGCGTGGAAGAGCATGTTGATGGGCGCGAGCAGGGCGGAGCCGATCGACTCGAGCAGGAAACTCAGCGCGAGGCGGCCGCGCCCCCCGAAGCGCTGCACCTCCTCGGGGCGCCCCCATGTCACGGCCAGCCCCGCGACCTTCGGGAGGAAGAGCAGCAGCATCGTGAGGGCGAACAGGGCCAGCGCGCTGGGCAGGCCGGGCGGCAGGCCAAGGGCGGTCGCGGCGGGCGCCGCGGCGTCGGCCGGCGCCTCCCCCGTGCGCGCGAAGACCTCGAGCGTGCACAGCAGCATGAACAGGAGCCACAGCGGAGAGGCCGCGTAGCCCATCACACCCATCAGGAGGTGGAAGCGGCTCACGGGCCGGAAGCCCTGGGCGGTGAGCAACCACGAGTGCTGGAGGTTGCCCTGGCACCAGCGCCGGTCGCGCTTGGCGGAATCGATCAGCGTCGGCGGCCCCTCCTCGTAGGTGCCCTCGATCCCCGCGGCAAGCCAGACGCCCCACCCGGCCTTGCGCATCAGCGCGGCCTCGACGAAGTCGTGCGAGAGGATGCGGCCGCCGAAGGGCTCGCTGCCCGGCAGTTCCGGCAACGCGCAGTGCTCGATGAAGGGCTGCACGCGGATCACCGCGTTGTGCCCCCAGTAATTGCCATCGTGCTGCTGCCAGTAATTCAGGCCGGCAAGGAACAGGCCGCCGTACAACCGGCTCGCGAAGGCCTGCATCCGCGCGAACGGGGTCTCCCCGTTGATCAGCCGCGGCGCCGTCTGGATGATCCCCACCTGCGGGTGCTGCTCCATCAGCGCCACGAGCTGGACCAGGGCCCGGCCGGTCATGATCGAGTCCGCGTCCAGGACAATCATGTACCGGTAGCGGCCGCCCCAGCGGCGCAGGAAGTCGCCCAGGTTGCCCGCCTTCTTGTTCGTGGAGTGCCGGCGCTTGCGGTAGAAGATGCGGCCGAACCCATCGACCTGCTTGCAGAGCTCGAGCCACGCGACCTCCTCCTGGATCCACTGGTTCGGCTGGCTGGAGTCGCTGAGCACGAAGAAGTCGAACGGTTCGAGCCGGTGCGTCTCCTGCAGCGAGCGATAGACGACCCGCAGCCCCTCGAACACCCGGCTGACGTCCTCGTTGCAGACCGGCATCACGATCGCCGTGGAGGCGAGGGGCGCGTCGGGCGGCACCGTCGAGGCGTCGATCCGCGCCCGATCCCCGCCGCGATTCACGACGTAGAGCCCGACCATCGCGGTGCAGAAGCCCGCCGCCACGTGCGCAAACAGGACCGTGAACACCACGAGCAGGGCGACCTCGAGCGCCGTGATTCCACCGCGCCAGAGCAGGTCCGCGAGGAACCAGGTCGCGACGCTCGTGAGCAGGAAGATGCCGGTAAAGAAGAGCGAGCGGCGCCGCGTGAGCCGCCGCTCGTCCATCCGCCCTGGCAGGTAGGGTTGCATCGCGGTTCAGCGGGTCAGCCGGAAGAGCGCGCCGAGGACCCCGGCGAGCAGGGCCCAGAGGAAGAGCAGCCGGAAGACCGGCCACTTGCCGATGCGTTCGATGGTGTCACCCGCGGCCTCCGGAATGGGGCCGAGGTCGATCGGACGCGGCACCATGCTCGAGATCTTGAGGTCGGGCCCGGCCCGCAGCACGCCCGCGCGCATCGCCGCCCGGAACTCGTCCGGGATCTGCGCCGACTCGAGGAACGCGTAGGGCCACCGGCCGGGACCGTCGGCCAGCAGCAGCGCGACCCGCCCCTCGATCGTCCGCCGGTCGCCCGGGGCGCCGCGCTCGTCCAGCATCGCCGCGAACCACTCATCAATCTGGCGCTCGGTCTCCTCCGCCGCGAGCCGGGTCGGGCTCAGCGCCGGGTCCGCCGCATGGCGCACCGCCGCCCGCTGCAGGATCCGCAGGATCAGGCGGCTCTGGTGGAGCCGGTTGTGGATCCGGTGCGCCCGCAGGTAGTCCTCCACCCGCACGTACGCCTCGTTCCAGTCGGCCATCGAGCCGGTGGCCGGGCGGAACACCATCGCCAGTTCGACGCGGTCGGCGGGAGCGGGCACGGCGTTCATGGCTGCCAGAGGTGCGACCACGTTTCGGAGAGCGCCTCGCCGCCATGCCGCAGGAAACAACGCAACTCCACAGGGCGCGGCTCCACCGGCGGGCGCACGAGGAACGCGACGCGCCAACTGCCGTTGAACCGGTTGCGTTGGACCGTGACGTGGTGCGGCGCGCCGGCGTCGCCGACGGTGACCACCGCCTCGACGGGGGCCTCCGCGGCGAGGCCGGCCAGCGCCCCGCCCGCGAAGTCCACGACGAAGCGCTCGAAACCGGGTTCGTGCACCCCCGACTTGCCCCGCCGGGTCGCCACCACGCGCGCGCCGGGCGGCCCGATTCCGTCGAGGAACCAGCGCAGGCGGTACTCGAGCCCGAACGGCTTTCCCGGCACCGGCGCCACCTCCGGCACCCAGCACGCCACCACGTTGTCGTCGAACTCGGTCCGGGTCGGGATTTCGACCAGCCGCACGCCGCCCCGACCCCACGCCCCCACGGGCTCGACCCACAGGCTCGGGCGGAGGTGGTAGGAAGCCTCCAGGTCCTGGTAGTGCTCGAAGTCGCGGTCACGCTGCAGCAGGCCGAAGCCGCGCGGATTCTCGTCCGCGAAGGTCGCGACCGTCAGGCGCGCCGGGTTGGCGAGCGGCCGCCACAGCCATTCTCCGGAACCGCGGTGCAGCAGCAAACCGTCGGAATCGTGGACCTCCGGCCGGTAATCCTCGGCCGCGGCGCCGTTGCCCTCGCCCCGCCAGAACATGCTGGTCAGGGGCGCGAGGCCGACCACCCCCGGCGCGCCCCGGAAATGCAGCTCCGCGCTCACCGCGACGACCGTCTCGGCCCCCGGCGTGATGCGGAAGCGGTAGGCGCCGGTGACCCGCTCGCTCTCCAGCAGGGCGAGGACGGTGACCGCGCGGTCGTCGGCCGCCGGCCGTTCCAGCCAGAATTCGCTGAAGCGGGGAAACTCCTCCGGACGTTCCGCCGCGGTGTCGAGGGCGAGGCCGCGCGCGGAAAGGCCATACGCGGCGCCGGCCGGGAGGAAGCGGAAGTAGCTCGCGCCGGCGAAGGAGCCGATCTCCTGGAACGGCTCCCCGCGCCCGCCGAAGGGGTGCATCAGCCGGAAGCCGGCGAACCCGAGCTCCGCGGGAATCAGCCCGGGTTCGACCCCGCGGTAGCGGAACAGTCCCGTCCGAAAAGGGATCGGCTGCACCCCGCCGGGATGCGTTTCCCAGAGGCGCACGGAGCGGTCGAAGAGGAAGCCGGGATGCAGGAACTGGGCCTCGAACCAGGTTCCGTCCCCGGCCCACAGGGATTGCCGGGTGTCGAATTCGATCCGCCGCAGTTGGTCGTAGGAAAGGTTCCGGAGCCACGCCGGGACCTCACCGGCCGTCGTGCGCGGCGGCGCCGCGGCGAGGACGCGCGCCCGTTCCCGCAGGGCCGCGAAATCGCCGACCACCGGCTCCCCGGCGACCCCGGCGAGGGTCACCGCAAGCCCGAGCGCCAGCCCGCTCCACGCGCGCCCGATCTTCATCGCTCGAGAAAGTAGCCCCGCTGCCGCTCGGAGATCGGCAGGCCGGCCCGTTCCATCACCTGGAGCAGGTCTTCCCAGATGAGGCGCTTCCGGCGCGGCGTCGGCTCGCGCAGGATGTAGCTCGGATGATAGGTGACCATCAGCGGAATGCCCCCGAAGTCGTGCCAGCGCCCGCGGACCTCGCCGAGCGTCTTGAAGGCCCCCGCCCCGAGCAGCCCCTGCGCCGCGGTCGCCCCCAGCGCCACGAGGAAGCGGGGCGCGACCACCTCAACCTGCGCCCGCAGGAACGGCAGGCAGTAGGCCATCTCCCCGGCGGTCGGCGGACGATTCCCGACCTGTTCCCCACCCTCCGCGGTCGGTAGCCCCGGACGCCAATTCATGATGTTGCCGATGTAAACCTCCTCCCGCGCCACGCCCATCGCGACGATCATCCGCGTCAGCAACTGCCCCGCCGGCCCGACAAACGGCTCGCCTTGAATCTCCTCCTCCGCACCGGGGGCCTCACCCACGAACATCAGCGCCGAATCCAGCGAACCGACGCCCACCACGACCCGCTTTCCCGGCCGCAGATGGGACCGGCACACGGGGTCGCCCTCGACCATCGCCTTCAGCGCGGCCCAGCGCTCTGCCTTGCTCCCCGGAGGCAGATGCACGGCCGGAGGAGTCCAAGACGGCGCGGCGGACGGTGCCGCTGGCGACCCGCTGCGCGTCGCCTCCCGGATCCGTTCGGGGGCAGGCGTCGCCGGCGCCACCACCGGAGCCGGCGCCGCAGCGGGACGTTCGACCGCGCCGGCCGCCGCCCGCCGACCCACCACCCGCCGCAGCCGCTCGAGGGTCTCGTCCGCCACCGGCACGCTCGTCACGCCGGCCAGCTTCAGCCGCCGCAGTTCCTCGGTGATGGCCTGGAGGGAGGCGCGCATCGCCGGCTCAGGTCCCGCGCGCCTGCAGGAGGCGCGCGACGTGCTTCGCCAACAGGTCGAACTCTAGGTTCACCGTATCCCCCGCGCGCCGCTCCCGCAGGTTGGTCACCGCGAGCGTGTGGGGGATCAGCCAGACCGCGAGGTGTTCCGGGCCGCATTCCGCGACCGTCAGGGAGATGCCGTCGATCGCGATGCAGCCCTTCGGCACCACGTAGGCGCCGAATTCCGCCGGGAAGCCGACCCGCAGGTAATGATCGGCGCCCCGTGGCTCGAAGACCTCGACCCGTCCCGGCACGTCGATGTGCCCGGTGACGAAATGCCCGCCCACCTTGCCGTCGAAGCGCAGGCTCCGCTCGAGGTTCACCGCCGCCCCGGGCGCGAGGGCGTGGAAGCTGGTCAGCCGGCGCGTCTCCGCCAGCACGTCGAAGCGCAGGCTCGCGGCGTCGAATTCCGCGACAGTGAGGCAGCAGCCGTTCACCGCGATGCTGTCCCCCAGCGCGACCCCCGCGAGCGCCTGCCGGGCGTTGACGCGCAGGGACCACCCCTTCGCCGAAGGCGAGAAGTCCGCCACCCTACCTGCCTCCTCGACAATGCCCGTGAACATCGGGGGCGAGGGAAACCGCGATTGCCCGTCGCGCCAAGCCGCAAAGCGCCGGCCCGGCTGTGGGCGCGGCTCCGTTATGGCCGCGGCAGTTGCCGCGGATTCCGGCTGCCTCCCCGTCCCGCCGCAGGCCATTCCCCGCCCGGACGGAGCGGCCTTCCGTCCCGATCCGCGGCTGCCGCCGCGGCCACATCGGGGCCGCGGTCAGAATTCCCAGATCAACCCGGCGCTCGGCAGGAATGGCAGTTGCTCGCGGGCTTCCCGCCGGACGGTCACCTCGTTGCCCGCGACGCTCACCTTGCGGTCGTAGCCCAGGAAGTTCAGGCGGTCGTAGGCGTTGAAGACATCGAGGTGCACCCGCAGCTCGCCGGTCCGCAGCGGAATCCGCCGCGTCGCGCGCAGGTCGAGCCGGTGGTAGGCAGGCAGGCGCAGGCCGAATGCGGGCCCATTGGCCGATACGAGCAACCGCCGGCCGTTGTTCAGCGGAGCGAGCGCGTAACTCACGTCCGTCGTCGGCCAGCCCGTGTGAAAATGCCACGCCGCGCTGAAGGTCCAGCGCGGGTTCGGCGCGTACGTCACGTCCCCGTACGCCGCGTGCCGCTGGTCCCGCGCGCGCGGCACCCAGCGGCCAATGATCCGCTCCTCGGTGCGGGCCCAGGCATAACTCGCGTTCCATTGCCACGGCCCCCGGCCGCGGCCGGCCAGCAGCAGTTCCACGCCCCGCGCCCGGCCGCGCTCCGGATCCAGCCGGACCCGGTCGGCCTGCGCTTCGGGAAAGAGATCATACGCGTTGTCCAGGTTCACCCACCGCGGCCGCAGGTTGCGCGACGCCCGTTCGTACGCCTCGACCCGCAGGGCCGTGCCCGCCCCCACGCGCGTCTCCACGCCCAGCACCCGGTGCTCCGCCCGCTCCGGAGTGGAGAAGCGACGCTCCCCATCGGCAACGGACAACTCGTGGAGGCCTTGGGCCTGCGCGTGGCGCCCCCAAGCCGCGCGCCAGGTGAATCCGCCGATCACCCACGCCGCATTCAGACGCGGGCCCCACTCGGCGCCCGGGGTCGCCGGCGCCCGGTCAAAGCGCACGCCGGGCTCCAGGATCAGGTTCCCCGGCAGCACCGTCCGCCCCGCCACGAACGCGCCGCCGCCGGTGTCGCGCGGCGTTAGATCCGCCCGCACGGTGTTCGTCCGCGCCACCTGCACACCGTTGAGCACCGCCGTCCGCTGCTGCGTCAGCGCATAATCATAATCCGCCGCCGCCCGCCGCACCTCCCCACCCGCCCGCACGCGCCAGGTCTCCCCGACCGCGCGCGACCATTCCGAACGCAGGTGCGCCACGCCGAGCTCACGCCGATCCCGGAGACTGAAGGGAAACCCATCGAGGCGCCCGGAGCCGAGGCGGTTCCACGCGAGGGCCGACCAGGACGCGACGGTCTCCGCGTTCCAGCCCGCGCGCTCCGCCACCCGCCAACGCAACCACGCGGCCGTCGTGTCGTAGCTGCTCCGCAGGGACGGGGAATTGACCCGCGCGTACCGCAGGTCGTCGCCCGCGTGCAGGGCGTGCACGGAAAGCGTCTGGCCCGGCGCAACCGCGAACTCCACCTTGGCGAGACCGTCGTAGTACCGCGGGGAGACATCATCATCCCGTCCCGCCGCGCGCAGGGCTACGTCCGGGTATCCCCGCCGCCCAGTGAGCAGGTAGCGCGTGCGACCACCCGCGATCACCCCTTCGCGGCGGAGCCCCAGGCCGGTGAGGCTGAGGTCGACGGCGGATCGGGTCCGCGCCGGCGGGCGAGTCTCCAGCGTCAGGACGCCCGCCAGCCGGTCGCCGTGCTCCGCGCCGAAACCACCGGTGGCCAACTCCAGCCAGCCGATCACGGCCGGATCGACGATGGAAAGGGAACCGCCGACATCCTTGAGGTGGAACGGCTCGATCAGGTCGAGGCCGTCGAGCCGCCCGCGGACTTCGGACTGCGGCGCGCCCCGCACCCAGAACTGGGCGGAGATGTCGTCGGCGGCCAAGCCCGGCAGGCGCGCGATCGAGCGGTACAGGTCCTGCCCGACCTGCGGGAGATCCTCCAGTTGCGCGCCCGTCATCGCCGCCGCACTCCCCGCGGCCTGCTCCGTGACGCCGAACCGGCTCGGCGACACCACGACGTCCTCAAGGCGGACGATCTCCCCCGACGGAGCGGGCGCGGCCGCAGGCAGCACGAGTGGGGAAACCGCGAGCAGCAGGGTCGAAAACAGGCGTTGGTTCACGGCCGCGGACCGTGGGGCGCCCGCGGCCGCGGCGCAACCGCGCAACGGGCTTGCCGCCCCCCGCTCCCCTCCCACGCTTCCGCCGAATCCCCGCTCCCGATGCTGACCCCGCTGCGCCTGCTCCTCCCCGCCTGCCTCCTCACCTCGGCCCTCGCCGCCGCCGCGCCCGCCGCCCTGCGTTCCGCCCTCACCCACCACGCCGCCTTCGACGCCTCGTTCGACGCGGACTTTTCCCGCGGCGACCCGCGCCTGCAGTTCCTGGGCGGCCCCAAGGATGCGCCCCCGGGACCCGGCGAACACATCCGCCTCGCCCCGGGCGAGGGCCGTTTCGGCGGCGCCCTCCGCGTCGCCCGCAAGAATCCCGTGCGCCCCTTCTTCACCAACGCCGGCATCCTTGACTACCAGGCCGGTTCCTGGAGCGGGACCGTCAGCGTCTGGCTCAAGCTTTCCCCCGACGAGGACCTTGAGCCCGGTTACTGCGACCCCGTGCAGATCGTCGGGGACGACAGCCGCAAGGGCTTCATCTTTCTGGAATGGTCCAAGGACGAAACGCCCCGCCTCTTCCGCTACGCGATCCGCCCGCGGATTGAGCTCTGGAATCCCCGCGGCATCGACTGGGCCAAGTTATCCGACGCGGAGCGGCCGATGGTTCAGGTGGCCCGCGCGCCCTTCGCCCGGACGCGGTGGACGCACGTCGCCTTCACCTACGAGCGGATCAACGAGGGCCAGGCCGCGACCGGGCGCCTGTACCTCGACGGCGTTCCCCAGGGCGCCATCACCGGCTGGCAGCTGGATTTCGGCTGGGACCCGGCGAAGGTCCGTCTGGTCCTCGCCGCGGCCTACGTCGGCTTGATCGACGAGTTGGCGGTCTTCAATCGGGTGCTCAGCCCCGCGGAAATCCTCACCGTGCGCGACCTGCCCGGAGGCATCCGCGACCTGCGGTAAGCACGCCGCGGGGAGCGGGCGTCAGGCCGCCGGCACCTCGAAGCCGCGGCGGTAGGTCTTCGTGAGCAGCGCATCCGCCGCGGGCTGGCCGGGGAAGCGCAGGGCGGCGGCATCCCACCGCAGCACCGACGCCTGATCATCGGCCTTCCGCGTGCCCCGCGTGATCATCGCCCGCCGGGACAGGCGCGTGGCGATGTTGCCCAACTGCACGGTCTCCGCGAGGTCGGCGGCGTAGTGGAACCCCGCGCTGGTGCGCGTGCGGGCGAGGATGCCATCGACCCAGCTGTGCCAGTGGTTCACCGCCTTCACGTCCTTCGGGTAGGCGAAACCCTGGAAATTCTCCTCCGGGTAGAGCCGCGGTCCACCCACGTGCGGGAGAACCATGTTCCCCCGTTCGCCGATGAAGAGGGAGCCGCTGCGCGGCAGGTCGAGGTGGGCAGGGAGGCCCGCCAACTTGCGGTCGGGGCGCAGCCCGCCGTCCGCCCAGGTGACCTTGAGCGTGGACTCGGCGGTCAGCTCGTTGCCCGGAAAGGTGTACCGCACGGTCTCGTTGGTGGGCCAGATGTGGCGATTGACGCCGCTGTTCTCCGCCACGACCGAGAGCGGGGCGGTGAGGCCGAGGCCGGTGAACACCGGATCGAGGATGTGGCAACCGAAGTCCCCGAGGGCGCCACCGCCGAAATCCTGCCAGTCGCGCCACGCGAACGGGTGGTAGATGCCGGGCGAGTACGGGCGGGCGGGCGCCGCGCCGAGCCACAGGTCCCAGTTCAAGCCGGCCGGCACGGGGGCCGGTTCAGTCGGCGGCTCGAGCAGGCAGGTCCGCTCGTTGCCGGCGACCGCGACCCAGGAGTGCACCTCGCGCACCTTGCCGATCACGCCGGAGCGGAGCAGGCGCGTGGCCAGCCGATACTCGACGGCAGAGTGGATCTGGTTGCCCATCTGGGTCACCAGATTGCCCTTCTCCGCCCAGAGGCGCATCTGCCGGCACTCCCAGACGGTGTGCGCGAGCGGCTTCTGGCAGAAGACGTGTTTGCCGCGCTGCATCGCGGCCACCGCGACCGGGGCGTGCATGTGGTCGGGCGTGGCGACGATCACCGCGTCGAGGCGGTCCCCGAGGTCCCGCAGCATCTCTCGGTAGTCCGCCCAGTGCCGCGTGCCGGGGTGGTCCTTGTCCGCCCGCGCGAAGGCGGCCTCGTCGACGTCGCAGAAGCCCACGTAGCGCACGGCGCGGTGGGACGCGGTGCTGTGCAGGTCGGCGTAGCCGCGGGCGTTGACGCCGACGACGGCGACCTGGACGGCGGCATTGGGGGCCGCGGCGCGGAGCACGGCGGGGAAGGCGGCGGCGGTCGCGGCGGCGGAGCGGAGGAAGCCGCGGCGGGTGGCGGGAAGCGGAAGGGCGGGCATGGGGAGGGGTGAGGCGAGGCTCCCACCGCCTCCACTGAGGTCAAGCCCGCGGGCCGGTTGTGGCCGCGGGCCCCGGTGTGGCCGCGGCTGTAGCCGCGGATTCGGACCGAAACTCCTCCCCGCCGGAGGCCAGATCCCAGCCCATCCGAAAGTCCTTCCGACTTTATCCGCGGCTGCAGCCGCGGCCACATCGGAGACTGCGCCCACCTCGATCCCTCAGGGCTCGACGAGCACGGGCAGGCCCACCCACGCGAGGCCCAGCAGGGTCTGCGCGTCCCAGTTCGCGAGGCGGAAACAGCCCAGCGATTCCGTGCGCCCCACGTTCCCCGGCTCGGGCGTGCCGTGAATGCCGTATCCAGGCCGATCCAATCCGATCCACGCCACGCCCACCGGATTATTCGGGCCCGGCGGCAAGATCAGCTTCCGGCCCCCCAATTCCCGCGCCTCCGCGGAATCCGCGAACAACGCCGGATCAAAGGTGTAGTCCGGCCCCGCCACCACCACCCGCACCCGCAACTCCCCAACCGGACGCTTCTCCACCCGCCGGGCGATGCTCACCGGAAAATGGGCGATCACCCGCCCGGCGGCATCCGTGACCTCCAACTCCCGCGCCGCGAGGCGGATCTGCAGCCGCGCCGCCACGCCGGGCCGCACGACCACCTCCGCCGCCGGGACCACCACCAAGGTCTCCGGGGTGAGCGCCTCCCAGTCGACGCCCGGATTGAGTCGCCGCAGGAAGCGCTCCCCTGCCCGGTACCGCTCCGCCAGCAACTCCAGCGGCGTCGCGTGGGGTAGGCCCTCCGCCGCCGCCTTACCCTGCCACGTCTCCGGCACCGGCCGCAGACCTGCCAAATCTTCCGCCGACAGCGACGCCCAGGTCAGCGCCGGAGCCTCCAGGACCAACACCTCCCGGGTTGCCGCATCCAGGACCCCCGTCTCGCTCAGGCCCTCCCGGCGCTGGAAGGCGCGGAGGGCCGCGGTGGACTGGGGCCCGGCAAGTCCGTCGATGGGACCGCCCGAAAATCCACGCCGGGACAACTCCACCTGCGCCTCGAGCCAGGTGGTCGGCGCCCGCGGGAAGTCCTCCCCCGCCCCCACCAGGGCCGCGGCCGCCGCCGGCAGCGGCGGCACCACGTCCGGCGCCGCACCCCACCCCACGCCGGCGAGGGCGAATCCCACAAAGAACCCGCACCTGCGTGCGAACCATCGGCGCGGCCGACGGCAGGTGCTCTCGATCGGGATCACGGGCGAAATCGAGGTCATGGCTTACCCCGCGGACTCACGCGACCTGGATGCGAATCGGATAGGCCGCCAGAATCCGGTCGGCCGTGACGAGCACCAGCTCCTCCTCGAGGGCCTGCGCGATCAGGAGGCGGTCGAACGGGTCGGCGTGCAGCGGTGGCAGGTGCACGGCGCGAGCTCCGTGGGCGATGGTCACCGGCAGTTCCCGCCAGCCATCCGCGAGCAGCGTGCCCGCGTAGGCCTCCGGGAGCTTGAGCTTGCCGCGGGCGAGCTTGAGTCCGAGCTCCCACACCGTGGCCGCGCTGAGGAACACCTCGTGATCGGGTGAACTGATCAGGTTCCGGGTCTCAGTGGTCAGCCGTTCGGGCGCGCACAGCCACCAGACCACCACGGGGGAATCGATCAACAACCGGCGAGGCAGGCGGGGCGCGAGAGCCGGCGCGGGCGGCTCCAGCAGCAAAGGCGCCTCGATCGAAGCCTCGAGCTCGCTCGGACCTGGCGCCCAGCAATCCGGGGCCTCCCAGATCTGGCCGGCGAGCGCCCCGGGGGTCCGCCGCGACCGTGGTTGGGCGTAGCGCAACAGCCGCACCAGCGGCTTGCCCGACTTCGCGAGCACCACCTCCTCGCCCGCCACCACCTCCTCGACCAGGCGGGAAAGATGCGTCTTCGCGGCCTGGATGTTGACGAGCTTCATCAGCTAAGACCAGACCAGCCTTGGTCTGATTGTCAATTCAGCCCCGGCCAGCGTCTTACCTCACTTCCAACCACCTCCGGAGCGAACCTGGGGCCAAAGAAAACGGGCGGCCCCGCAGGGCCGCCCGGAAGGAGACGGAAGCTGAATCGTCGGGCCGGAGGCCTCAGAATTGCCCGGTGATGCCGAACTTCAGCGTGCGCGGGATCACCCAGTTGGAGCGGACCCGGCTGGCGTTGAAGATGTACTCCCGGCGACCCGCCTCGGCGAGGTTGTTGACGCTGAGGAAGGCCGTCGTGTCGCGGCGGAAGCGGTACGTCACGCCCGTGTTCATCACGCGCCACTCCTCGCGGTAACGGTTGGTCTGCGGGGCGGTCGTGCTGACGTTCAGGACCGGCCAGGCACCGGTGTAGTTCACGTCGAACGAGGCGCCGAAATTCCCGTAGGCGTAGAGCAGTCCGACGTTGTAGGCCTTCGGGATGAAGCCGCCGAGATTGCCGTTGGCGATCGCGGCGGTGGCGCCGAAGTTGCCCTGCGAGCGCAGGTACGTGTAGTTCGCGCGCACGGTGAGTCCGCGGAAGGCGCCGGGCAGGAACGAGAGGCGCTGCCGGAAGTCGACCTCGAGGCCGCGGTAGAGGGCGTCGCCCAGATTGCGGGCCTGCACGATCTCGTAGCCTTCGTAGAGGCCGTCGAAACCGTTGTCGGAGCCGCCGCCGATCACCTCGCCGGAGCGCCCGGAGGGCCCGATGTAATCGGAGATCTCCTTGCGGTAGCCGCGCACCGAGATGGTGCCGTCGCGGTGGTAGTACTCGAGCTTGAGGTCGATGTTGCGGCCGAGCTGGGGCTGCAGGTCCGGGTTGCCCATCGTGACCGTGCGGGCCGCATCATTCGCCGTGGCGGAGGCGATGAGCGAGGCGAGCGGCGCCCGGCCGTAACTGGTGGACCAGCTGGCCCGGGCCTTCAGGTTGGCGGTGATGTCGTAGGCGAGGTGCAGGCTGGGGAAGGCCTTCGCGTACTCCCCGTCCTTGGACAGCCGCTGGAAGTCGAGCGCGGCGCGCTTGAAGTGGTCGGGCTCCGTGGCGATGGGCGTCGTGCGGGCGCGGAAGTAGGTGAACGTGTCGGTGGACACCCATTCGCGCCGGACGCCGCCGAGGACCGTGAGGGCGCCGAGGCGCACCGTGCCCTGAGCGTAAGCGGAGTCGACGCCCTCCTCGAGGATGCGGCGGTTCGTGTACTGCGAGGTGGCGGTGAAGTTCACGTCCTCATACCACAGCGCGGAATTGCCGAGGGTGGTGCTGATGGCGGCGGGATCGACCACCGGCAGGCGACGGCCGCCATTCTGGCGCTCGAACTCGGTGAGCGGCATCAGGCCGTCGGTCGGCAGCACCGAACCCACCACCCCGTACCAGCGGCGCGGGAACACTTGGCGGTTGTTGACGCGGCGGTTCACCGACTCGAGGCCGGCCTTGAGCGTGATCGGCAACGCGGTGGCCAGCGTGTAGGCGGCATTCACGTTGGCGGTGACCTCGTTGGTGTCGGTCACGGTGTCGCGCTTGTTGAACACCACCGAAGTCTGGGGGACGGGCTGGGCGGCGGAGGCGTTGGCGGTGACGAACGGCGTGTAGCTGGCGGCGCTGTAGACGCTGGCGCCGCCGGTGGGGAAGAACGTCTGGCCGGCGGGATCGCTGTAATCGAGGATGAAGCCGATCGCGTCGCGGGTGCGCATCGAGACCGCGCCATTCTCCCGGTTGCGGCCCGCCCCGGAGTTCCAGTGCGTGTTGCTCCAGCGGTAGGCGTGGTCGACCCGGAGGCGGCCCCAGTTGTGCTCAAAGGCGAGGGTGCCGGTCGGGTTCTTGCTGGTGAAGGAGTAGCGCTGCGGATTGAGGCGCATCTGCGAGGCGCCGACCGCGACGCCACCGGGCTGCAGCGCGGTGTTGTTCACCGGGAGCATCTCGATCCGCGTGGCGGTGTAGCCCTCGCGGATGCCGCCGGTCGGGTTGGTCGCGGAATTGACCGTGAGGTTGCTCGCGATCCACGGGTTGACGGCGGTGTAGGTGAAGAACGGCTCCGAACCCGCGTTGTAGAGGAAGCGGAACGAGACGCGCGTCGCCTCGGAGAGCTTGTAGTCGACGCGGGCGCTGACCGCGGAAAGGAAGCGGTCGTTGAGGCCGCTCATCCGCGTGTAGTCGCGCAATTGGGCCACGGGGTTGGCGGTCGACTCGTAAAGGAGGATGTCCCAATCGTGCGGATTGAGCACCTCCTGGTAGGAGGCGGTGACCGCGACGCCGAGGTTGCGGACCCCCTGGCCGACGCTGAACACCTCGGTGTAGGCCGCGCTGAAGTCCGGGCGCAGGGGGCGCTCGGAGACGGCGAAGTTCCGCTTGGACCACGACGGGAAGTACCGGCCGCTAGCGGTGTAGGAGAAGCGGCGGCGCTCGGCCATGGCGAGCGGCGAACGGGTCTTGAGGTTGAGCTGGCCGCCGAGGGAATCGGCCCGCTTGTCGGGCGTCTGGCCGGCGATGATCTCGACCTGCTCGTACATCGAGCCCGAGAAGGAATGCAGCGTGGCGGTGCGGCCGTCGCCGCCGACGCCGGTCGAGGACATGCCGTCGATGTTGAGCCGGGTGTAGCTCGCGGGGAGGCCGCCGATGCTCACGTTGTTAATCAGGTTGTCCTCGTCCGTGGTGAACGTGATGCCGGGCATCCGGGAGACGAGTTCACCGACGTTCTGGGTGGGCAGCACGCCCCACTCGTCGAGCGCGGTGACGTTCTTCACGTTGAGCGCGTTGCGCTGCTCGGTGATGGCCAGCGACTGCCCCTCGCGCACGGTGGCGACGGTGAAGCGGTCCATCACCACGGCCTGTGAAGGCTTCATCTCGACCTCGACGCGCGCGGTCTCACCGGCGCGGACGGTGACGGTGACGCGCCGCTCCTCGAAGGCGGTGTAGGCGACGACCAGTTCCACCGGGCCGGGGGCGACCCCCTGCAGGAGGAACGAGCCCGCGTTGTCGGAGAAGTCCGTGCGGCCCTGCGCGGGCAGCGTCACGGTGGCGCCCTGGAGGGCGTTGCGCGTGGCGGAGCTGACGACCGATCCGGAGATCGAGCCGGTGGCCTGGGCGAAGGCGGCGCCGCCGGCAAGGAGGGCCAGGAACCAAAGGCGGAGGGCCGCCGGGAGAGCCCGGAACGCGGGCGGAGGGAGCGAGGTGCGTTTCATGGTGGTCAGGTGCGGGAACCGGCGGCGGGCCGGGCCGAACCTGACCCACGACGCCGCCGGCACCCCGATCGTTGGCGGGACCGGCGGCGGGAGTCGACGCGATTCTGGGCGCGCGGCCCGGGTCAGCGAATCCGCGAGAAGTCCGTCGGCTTCAGGTAGACCGACGTCACCTTGGCGGTGAGCTTGCCTTCCTTCTCCGACTCCGTGCGGGCCTTCACCCAGTCCGGGTCGTTGCGGAAGCCGTTCCACGCGGCGGCGGCGGCGTCGCGGCTCAGGTAGGACAGGAAGTAGATCAGCGTGGTGCCGGCGCCCTTGTCGGCATCGACCGGGTGGAAGTAACCGAGGTTGGTCATCCCGTGGCGCGCGAAGAGGGCGCGGGTGTGGTCGCGGAAGCGGGCGTCGAGGCGGGGCAGCTTGCCGGGAGCGGCGACGTACGTGCGCAGCTCGAAGACCCGCTCGGCGCCGCCGTTGCCCGCGTCCATCGGGGCGGTGAAGTCGGTACTGGCGAGAAACACCGACTCGATGCTGGCGACGATCTTGCCCCCGGCCTCGGTGGCCTTGGCGACCGCCTTCCAGTCCGGATCGGCGACGAAGGCCTGCCAGGAAGCCTTGGCGGCCTCACGGCTGCGGTGGCGGAGGAGGTAAATGAGCTTCTCGCCGCCGCCGTCCTTGGCGTCCGCCGCCACCCAATAGCCGACGTTCACCATCCCGTGGCGCTCGAAGAGACGGGTGGTGTGCTCGCGGAAGCGGGCCAGCACGGCCTCGCCCTTGCCCGGCGCGGCGACGTAAGTGCGGAGCTCGTACACGGTGCCCGGCGCCTCGGCGGGCGCGGCGGCGGAAACGGGCAGCAGGCCCACGAGGGGCGCGAGGATGAGATGACGGAGCAGGCGGGGGAGGTTCATGGGGAAGGCGGCGAGGCTTGCGGCGGGTCGGACGGAGTCAAACCCGGGGCCAGCGGCCGCGGGGTGTGGAGCGTCTCGAGAAACTCAGGCCAGACGGCCGCCACCGGGGAAGTGGCCAGAAAACGCGCCGCGAGCTCCTTGCGCCCCCGCAGCCGGAGGCTCGCGTACACGTGCAGCTCAAACTGCAGCTCCAGCTCGCGCCGCGCCGCGTCCAATCCGAGCGTGCCCAGCAGGAACAGCAGGGCCTCAATGGTGGAGAATCGTCCGCCCGCCTGCTGGGCGCGGAGCCAGTAACGGCTCTCCCCGCGCATGGGCAGGCCCACGACGCGGCCCCAACCCGCGAGGTCCGGCAGCATCCCCGTGGCCTCACTCCAGACGCCGTCCAGCAGCACGGCCTGCACCGCGGCCGGATCGGCATCCTCCGGCGGCGGGTGGCCGTGCGGGTGCAAAATCCAGAGCTCGCGACCCGGCCGCCGGACTTCCTCCGCGGTCAAACGGCGCTCCCGTCGCCACAGGTGCAGGCGCGCGGCGGGCAAGGCGCGCTGGATCAGATGGCCGGTGCTGGTGGGGCGAAAATGTTCTCGGTGGTGCATCAGCACGTCGACCGCCAGCGGGACCTCGACCGGGCGCGCGACCGCGCAGACGCACCAGCGCACGGTCAACCGGCAGCGCGGGCATCGCACGGCGTTGCCCAAGGGAGGTCGGCCCATCGCGCCCCCGGTCAGGGAAACTTCTTCTGCCGGATGAACTCGACGTCGAACGACTGGCCCATCTGCGGCTGGTTGTACTTGCCCACCAACCGGTCGCCGTCGGCCGCCAGCCCGAGCACGTAGGTCGCCCCCGGATAGCCGGTGTCGTTGAGCTCGACCACCACCTGCGTCCCCTCCGCCCCGCGCAGCCAGATGGAGCGCGAGACATTGATGGACTTCGGATTAAAGTACGCCGCCTGCACAATGCCGCTGCGGTCGGCGCCGCGCAGTTCGAGGACGTAGGTCCCGTCGGAGCGCAGCCAGCGGCCGAGCATCCGCTGCACCTCCGCCGGGGCCGCCATCTCCGCCGCGGGCACCTCGCTCTTGGCCGGGGCCTTGGCGGCCGCGGGCGCGCCGGCCGCGGGAGCAGAAGCGCGGCGTCCCTCCCCGTCACGGCTGCACCCGGCGACCAGCGCCGCGAAGGTGACCAGGAGCAGGGCAAGGGGACGGCGCGGATTCGGCATCAACCGAGTCCAACGGCTCGGCGGGCGCGGCGCAAGTCCCTCGACTTCGCTCGGGACCAACCCCTCGACTGCGCTCGGGGCCGGTCCCCCGACTGCGCTCGGGACGGGCTCCCCGACTTCGCTCGGGACGGGCCCCTTTGCCATGTCACCGCGAGCACCTTTGCGGGCACAACGCTGGCACGTTTACCGATTCGGCGCGGCGTCCTCGCTAGCGGACCTCGTAGACCTCGATCAGGCCGACGCCGGGAGCGCCCCCGGCGGGCACGAGGGACGCCGTGTACGGCCCGGGCGGCAAGGTCACCAGCAGCGCGGCATCCGCGGCCGCGCTGGAAACCGGGAACGCCCCTGCCCGCGCCGCTGCCACACGCACGGCCGCCGCGTTGGCCGCCGCCGCCCAGCCCGCATTCACCGCCAACTCGCCGCCGCTACCAGCCAGGACCAACCGGGGCGCCGCCACGGCCTCCGCCACGCCAAAAACCCGCAACGACGGCCCGATCCCGCGGACCAGAATGGTGGCGGCCGCATCCCCGCGGACGACAAACCCCGCGGTGAGTAAACCCTGCGGGCCCAGGCGCGCCCGGGTCGAAAGGTTGGCCAACGCGCCGGTGCCCCCCGCCAGCCCGTAAACCTCCAGCAGGACCTCCCCCGGAAGCACCCCCGGAGCCAGCGGACACGAGAGCAAAAAGGTCCCCGGATCCGCCGTCGCCAGCAGACCCGCGTCCCGGCTGCCCGGCCGCAGCGGAAAGGCGCCGGCTCCCGCCGCCGTTTCCACCAGACTGAGGGGCCAGTCGTCGTTGGCGGCCAATAACCGTCCCGCCACCGATCGCAGTTCGAGCGCGGGATCCGCCAGCACCCCGGCGACGCCAAACGGCTCCAACCCCGGCCCCACCGCCCGCGCCAGCAGGCGCACCGGCGCAGTCCGCACCGCCAGGCCGGCGACCAATTGCTCCTCGCCCGCACCGGCGGGGGCGCGGACGGACAGGTTCACCAACTCCCCCGCCGGAGCCGCCGCGGCCGCCACCTCCACCGCCGGGGAAGTCACGCTCCCGCGCACGTTGGCGACGGTCACCGCGTAACGGGCCCCCGCCCCCACCGCCTCCGCGCGCACCTCCAACGCCGGGGCAGTCGCGCCGGCGACCGGCTGGCCGTCTCGGGACCACTGATACGTCAATCCCCCACCCTCGGCCCCCACCTGCAACCAACCGGCCGCCCCCGGAGCCAGTCGCAGCGCCCACGGTGCGTGGCGGATCACCGGCGGCGCCTCCGCCGGACCGGACGCGGCCGCGTCGACGAGGAGCAGCGCCGAGACCACGGGGCGTTCCACGCCATCGCCCGGCCGCACGGCCGCCACGCCGCCGGCCCGGAGCATCGTCGAGCCGCCGCCATCGAGGTTGATCGCGCCCTCGCAACCGAGGTCCCGCATCAGTTCCGCGAGCTCGAGGAGCGTGAGCCCCGGGGGCCCGCCGGGCTGGTCGCCCTCGGCGGCCACGAGCACCACGAGTCCGGCGCGCAGGTGGCCGATGGCGCTGCGCGGCCGGCGGGAGGTGTTGTTCACCTCGATCAGCTCCTCGGCGTCGGTCACGCGGACGACGCCGTCACGGACGAGCAGGGGGGAGCCGCCGATGGCGTGACGCGCGAGCCACGGCCGGCCCCCGGCGGGAAAGTCGGCCGACGGCACCGGGGCGGGCGGGGAGTTCAGGCGATTGGGGCTCGGCTCGTCGTAGGCGATGAGCCGGCCGGTGCCGGCGCCGACCGAATAGACCCAGTGCGCGGAGGGCTGGCCGGCGACGTCGAGGCCCCAGGCGGCGCGCGTCGGGTAGTAGGCCGTGGCGACGCCTTGCAGCGGACGCGATAGCTGGCGGATGTTGGGCGAGAGCACCTGCCCATCCGCGACCACGAGGCTGAAGGACTGGTTGCCGCCGAAATACCCGCCGTTGAGGGCGGCGAACACGCGACGCGGCTCCTCGGCCACGAACTGCGCCACGGAACGCGCCGTGGACGCGAGGACCGGACGCAGCGCGACCGCCGGCGAACCCGGATCCCAAAGCACCGCGACCACGCGGCGCGCAGGCTGGGTCCCAGCCGCGCGTTCGTGCACGAGAGCGCGGAGGGCACCGGCGGGAAATCCCGCCTCGAGCTCCGGCGCGGTCCGCCAGCCGGCCGGCGGCACCCAACCCTCCAACGAAGCCCGCGTCGCCGCGGCGGGCAGCAAGACGAGCAGCAGGCCGAGGGCGAGGCGCCTGGACATCACCGGTCCCGGCTGAGCCGGAAGAGGACGGCCTCCTCGAACATCTGCGTGGTCGGGCGCCGGCCGAGGAATTCACAGGCGACGCCCGGCAGGCGCTCCGCCCCGCAGAGCGCAGCGAATTCACGGCTGGCGTAGGCCTCCCCCGCCGGGACCGAGGGCAGGAACTGCTGCGGCCGCTGCACGTGGGCGCCGAGGGCGGCGGACCGCCCGAGCAGGGGATCGGCGAGGGACAGCACGGGACCCGCATGGACCGCGACCCGCAGGCCGAGGTCCGCCGGCAGGCCTGCTTCCACCCACGGCTTGCCCGCCGCCCACTCCCCCGCCGCCAACGCGAGCTCGGCAGCCGCGGCCAGCGACGCGAAACGGAACGCCAGCACGGGCCCGAGGCCCTCGATCGCGAGGGGCGCCGCGGGAAGACGACCCACCAGCGCGGCAAGGCCCTGCCGGACGACGCGGTGGTAATCCTCCCATTGCCGCTCAGGAACCCGGCGAAAGTGAACCACCTCAAGGGCGACCACCGCCTCGATCTCCTGGCCGCCATCCCCCACGTGCGCGGACGCGGCGGGGGCCTTGGGCGCCGCCGAACGGGATTCGCTCGCCGGGGCAATCACCTCGGGCGCAAAGCCGCGCGCCCGCCAGTCCTCCACCGCGCTGGCGGTGCCGCCGCGCTCGCGGGCGGGCTCCCCATCCCAGAGCGCCAGCGGGCGCAACTCGAGGTCAAGGGCCCGCGCCTGGAGAGCGGCGAGCCCGGTCATCACCCGGTTGGCATAGACGAGTTCACAGGGCCCCGCCCCCGCGTCCGCGCCGGTCCCGCCGATGCCGCCATGCACGATGACCGTGTCCTCCGCCCGCGCGAGCAGCGCGTCGAAACGGCGTTCCCAGTCGCCCCCGGCCGGCAGGACGCTCTGCCGCTTGAAGCTCTGCACCGGGAGCGGGAGCACCAGCTGGAGCCGGGCGCCGAGCTCGAGCAGGCATTCGCCGAAGAGGATATCGCCGCCGCTGGCCCCGGAGGCGTAGCCAAAGCCGACCCGCCACGAGCGCAGCTGCGCCAGCAGGCGGCGGCGCACGCCCGGTTCCATGGCGGCGGTGAAGCGGGGCCGCGGGCGACCGGGCCCGTCGATCATGTGGCCCGAGAAGACGGCGACGGAGGGGAACTCGAAGCAGCCATCGAGGGCATCCTCGGGCCGGCCCGCGAACCGGAGGATCTCGCGCGCCTGACGACGCATCGAGGCGAGGTCGCGCCAGCGGCCCGCGAACAGGGTGGCGGCGGCCCGGTAATGGCGGGCGGCCTCGTCCTCCTCGCCGAGGTGCACCAGCGCCTCCGCCAGCGTCGCCAGCAGCCAGCCGTCCCGCGGGCCGGCGTCGGCGGGCGGGCGGGCCCCCGTCAGGCGGGCGAGCCAGTTGTCGGGTCGGCCCTCGCGGCGCGCGGCGGCCTCACACTGGCGGGTCACCTTGCGCGCGCACTGGCGGGCCTGGGCGCGCCGGCCGGCCGCGGCGAGGGTGAAGGCGAGGTTGATCCCGGGGTAGTAGGATTCGTGCCGGGCGAAGGCCTCGCCGTAGAGCTCGCAGGCGCGCTGGATCGCCGCCTCGGCCTCGCGGGGATCGCCGGCGCGGCGCCACATCTCCTTGTGCACGCGCCCGAGCAGGCAAAGGGTCTCCTCGTCGTGGATCTCCCCGGGCCGGCCGCCGGCGAGCACCTCCCGCGCGGCGGCAAGGGCGCCGGTCTGGACCAGCGCGAGGGCCAGCTGCTGCCGCAGGCCGCCGGTCTCGCCAAAGCGCTCCAGCCCCTCGCGGGCCACCTCGATCGCGGTCAGCAGTTGCCCGGCGGACACCGCGGCCCGGACCACGCGCTCGTACTCCCGCGGCTCCTGCCCGGGCACCAGCCCGTCCGCTCCCTGCTGTCCGGTGGTTGCAGCCTCCATTCCCGCCACCGTGCGGATTCCCGCGCGCGCTTCAATGCCGCAGTCGCCGCCCGCCGCCGGCGCTTGCCCCGCGGCGACGCCCCGCCCAGCTTCAGCCGATGCCGCTCCGCCGCCGCTCCCTCCTGCGCCTGTTCGCCGGAGCGGCGCTGCTCGGCGGGCCCCGCGCCGCCCGCGGCAGCGAATCCGGCTCCGGTTCCCCCGGGACCGCACCGCGCGCGGGCGGACGCTTCCGCAACCCCGGCGGCGCGGGTCCGCCAGGCCTGGGCGCGCTCCTCCGCTGGCAACTCGCGCGGGCGCAGGGTCCCTGGCCCGCCGCGCTCCCCGTCGCCGCACCCGCCGCCCTGCCGGCTTCGGTCGCTGCGGGCGAGGTCGCGGTCACACTCGTCAACCACGCCACCTTCCTGCTCCAGTTCGCCGGCCTCAACGTGCTCACCGACCCGATCTGGTCGGAACGCTGCAGCCCTGTCCCGTGGGCCGGTCCCCGGCGGGTGCATCCCCCGGCGTTGCCGCTCGACGCCCTCCCGCGGATCGACGTCGTCCTGGTCAGCCACAACCACTACGACCACCTCGATCTCGCGACCCTGGCCGCCCTGCAGGCCCGGCACCGGCCGCGCGTCGTGACCGGCCTCGGCCAGCGCGCGCTGCTGGCGGCGGCGGGCATCGCGGAGCCGGTGGAGCTCGACTGGTGGGGCGAGCACGCGCTGGGCGGCGGCTACGGCGTGACCTTCACGCCGGCCCAGCACTTCTCGGCGCGGGGCCTGTTCGACCGCGACCTCTCGCTCTGGGGCGGCTTCGCGCTGCGCGCGCCCGGGGGCGCCGTGTATTTCGCGGGCGACTCCGGCTACGCGCCCCTGTTCCGCGAGATCGGGACGCGGCTGGGACCCTTCGCGGTGGCACTGCTTCCCATCGGGGCCTACCGCCCGCGCTGGTTCATGTCGGCGTTGCACTGCGACCCGGAGGAGGCGGTGCGCGTGCACCGGGACGTTCGGGCGCGCAGGAGCCTCGCGATGCACTTCGGCTGCTTCCCCCTCGCGGACGACGGCTACGGCGAGCCCGCCGCCGACCTCGCGGTCGCGCGCCGGAACGCGGGCCTGACCGCCGAGGACTTCGCGCTGCCCGTGCCCGGCCAGACGCTCCGGTTTTCCCTTTGAACCGGCGGTTTTGAGCCTGACAGGCCGAAGGCGGGCGCCCACGTTCCCGCCACCCCTCCCCACCCCCTTTTTATGGCCTCGCCGCTCCGCGCGCTCGCCGCGCTCCTCCTCGCCCTGCCCTCCCTGCCTGCCGCCGCGCCCACCCCGCTGGCCGGCGCCCGCCCAAACATCGTCTTCATCATCACCGACGACCAAGGCTACGGGGACCTCTCCGCCCACGGCAACCCCGTGCTGCGCACGCCGAACCTCGACCGCCTGCACCGCGAGGGCGTGCGCTTCACCGATTTCCACGTCAGTCCGACCTGCGCGCCGACCCGCTCCGCGCTGCTGACCGGCCGCCACGAGTTCAAGAACGGCGTGACCCACACCATCCTCGAGCGCGAGCGACTGGCGCCCGGCTCCGTCACCGTCGCGGAAATCCTCCGCGGGACGGGCTACCGGACCGGCATCTTCGGTAAGTGGCACCTCGGGGACGAGCCGGAGCTCTGGCCGAGCCGCCGCGGGTTCGACGAGATGTTCATCCACGGGGCGGGCGGGATCGGGCAGACCTACCCCGGGTCCTGCGGCGACGCGCCCGGCAACAGCTACTTTGACCCCGCCATCCTCCACAACGGCCGCTTCGTGCGCACCCAGGGCTACTGCACCGACGTCTTTTTCGACCGCGCGATGGCCTGGATCGGCGAAGCCGGCCGCGACCGCCCCTTCTTCGCGTGGATCGCGACCAACGCGCCGCACGCCCCGCTCGACGCCCGGCCCGAGGACGAGGCCCGTTACACCGGCAAGGTGCCCGACGCCAACACCGCGAAGTACTTCGGGATGATCGCGAACATCGACGACAACGTCGGCCGGCTGCTTGCTCGACTCGACACCCTCGGCATCGCTCGGGACACGCTGGTGGTCTTCATGAACGACAACGGCGGCACCGTCGGCACCCGCCTCTTCAACGCCGGCATGCGCGGCGCGAAGGGCAGCCCCTGGCTCGGCGGCACCCGTTCCTCCTCTCTCTGGCGCTGGCCCGCCCGCCTGCGCCCGGCCGACGTTGGTGCGCTCACCGCGCACCTCGACTTCCTCCCCACCCTCGCGGAACTCGCCGGTGCCCCGCTGGACGCTCGGGCCCGCGCCCAGGTCGAGGGGCGCAGCCTCGTCCCGCTCCTCGTCGATCCCGCCGCACCCTGGGCCGAGCGCACCCTCTTCACCCACGTCGGCCGCTGGCCCCTCGGGACCTCGCCGGACGATTGGAAGTACCGCCAGTGCAGCGTCCGCGACCCACGCTGGCAGTTGGTCTCGCTCGACGGCGGTCGCGCCCCAGCCTGGCAGTTGTTCGACCTGCAGGCCGATCCGGGCCAGCAGCAGGACGTCGCCGCGCGGCACCCGGAGGTCGTCGCCGCCTTGCAGCAGCGGTTCGACACGTGGTGGGCCGAGGCCCGGCCGCTAATGGTGAACGAAGGCGCGACGGGACCGAAGGTGAACCCCTTCAAGGAGCTCTACTGGCAACAGTTCGGCGGCGGGCCCAGCGCGGAGGATCTCCGCCGGATGGACCCGGCCGCGTTCGCCGCGCAACAGCAGCAGGCGGGCGCACGGAAGGGCGCCAAGAAGACCAACTGACCCGCCGGTGCGCCGCCTGACCGCCGCCTGCCTCGCCGCGCTCGGCGCCGCCCCCCTCCCCGCGGCGGACGTCACGCGCGCCCCGGGCCCGCCGTGGACGCGCCACGTCATCGACGCCTCCTCCCGCGGCGCGGACGGCGTCAAGGCCGGCGACCTCAACGGCGACGGCCGGCCGGACCTCGTCACCGGTTGGGAAGAGGGCGGCGTGGTCCGCGCCTACCTGCATCCGGGCACGGAGCGGGTGCGTTCCCCCTGGCCGGCGGTCACCGTGGGCGCGGTGACGGATGCCGAGGACGCCGTTTTCGCGGATCTCGACGGCGACGGGCGGCTGGAAGTGGTGAGCGCGACCGAGGGCCGGACGCGTACGGTCTACTGGCACCGACCACCCGCGGCGGGCGCCGCCCTGCTCGATCCGCGCGGGTGGACGACGACCGCCTTTTCCGCGTTGGCCGGGCGCCAGCCGTGGATGCAGCTGCTGCCGCTCGAGCTCGACGGCGCGCATGGTCCGGACCTCGTCGTCGCCGCCAAGGGCGGGGGTAGCCCACTGGGCTGGCTGCAGGCGCCGGCGAACCCGGCGAACGTCGCGGCCTGGAGCTTCCACCCTTTGCGCCGCGCCGACTGGGTGATGACGCTGCACGCGCACGACTTCGACGGCGACGGTGATGCGGACCTGCTGCTCTCCGACCGCAAGGGCGCCCGTTCCGGCCTCTTCTGGCTGGAGAACCCGGGCGCCGCGGCCAACCGCGCCCACCAGCCGTGGCCGGAACACGCGCTCGGCGCGCTCGGCCGCGAGGTGATGTTCGCCGACCTCGCAGATGTCGATGGCGACGGCCGGCCCGAGGTCCTCGCGGCGGTGAAGCCACGCGACATCGTGATCCTGCGCGCGGCGCCCGACGGCCGCTGGCGGGAGGAAACCCTTTCCCTGCAGGCGGAGGGCCTCGGCGACGCGAAGGCCGTGCGCGCGGCGGACCTCAACGGCGATGGGCACGTCGATCTGGTCTTCTCCTGCGAGCATGCGCGCGGGGAGCTCGAGGGCGTGATCTGGCTCGAGCGCCGGCCGGAGGGCGGCTGGTGGCAGCGCTCTCTCGCCGGCGCCGCGGGGGTGAAGTTCGACCTGCTGCAGCTGCTCGACCTCGACGGCGACGGGGACCTCGATGTCCTCACGTGCGAGGAAGCCGAAGGTCTGGGCGTCATCTGGTACGAGAATCCCACCCGCCGCCGGCCCTGAACCACGCCCCGCTTTCCCCATGTCCCTGCCCCGACTGCTCCGCTGCCTCCTCCCCCTGTTGCTCCTCCCCTGGGCCGCCGCGCCCACCCGCGGCGCGGTCCCGGCCGACGGGATCCTGACCGGCCGGATCCAGAACGCCGCCGGACAGTACCTTAACAACGTGCGCCTCACCGTGGCCGGCACGGGCCAAGTCGCCTTCACGGATGAGTCGGGCAGCTTCCGGCTCGACGGCCTGCCGCGGGGGCCGGTCCGCGTGGACGTGTTCTACACCGGCCTCGAGCCGGGCCGGATCGAGGCCGACCTCGCCGCGCAGGCCCGGCGCGACGTGGCGCTGACCCTCGCGGGCGGCAGCCGTTACCGCGATGACCGCGGCGTCGTGCAGCTGGAGTCGCTCGTCGTCTCCACCTCGCGGGAGATGGACGGCGCGGCGATCGCCATCAACGAGCAGCGGTTCGCCCCGAACCTCGTGAACGTGGTGGCGGCGGACGAGTTCGGCATCGTGCCGGACGGCAACATCGGCGAGTTCCTGAAGATGCTGCCCGGGATCACGATGGACTACCGCGGCGGCGACCCGCGGGAAATCTCGATGAACGGCGTGCCCTCGGCCTACGTGCCCGTGACCGTCGGCGGCTTCAGCCTCGCCACCTCGGAGGTCTCGGGCACGGGCCGCAACGTCGAGCTCAACGCCGTCTCGATCAACAACCTCTCGCGCATCGAGGCGGTGTACTCGCCCACGCCGGAGAGCCCGGGTTCGGCGCTCGCGGGGTCGGTGAACCTCGTGCCCCGCAGCGCGTTCGAGCGCGCCCGCCCCGCCTTCAATTCCAGCGTCTACCTGGCGATGCGCGACAGCACCAAGGAGTTCCGCCGCTCGCCCGGGCCCCAGCGGGAGCCCACCCACAAGGTCCGTCCCGGCTTCGAATTCTCCTGGGTGATGCCGGTCAGCCGGCGCTTCGGCTTCACCCTCTCGGGCGGCGCGTCGACCCTCTACACCGAGGGGCCGCTCCTCACCAACACCTGGCGCGGCGCCGGCGCGGCCACCAACGGCGGCACGCTCCCGGACACCACCCCGGACCGTCCGTACCTGACGGACTTCCTCGTTCGTACCGAGTCGAAGATCGCCGACCGCACCTCGCTGGCCGCGACCGTGGACTGGCGCATGGGCAGCGCCGGTCGCCTGTCGTTCGGATTTCAATACGGCACGTTCCACACCAACTTCAACCAGCGCGCCCTCAGCTTCCTCGTGAACCGCGTGAACCCCGGCGACTTTTCGACGCGCTTCACCCGCGGCTTTGCCGGGGCGGGCGAGATCCGCCTGAACAACGGCGGCAACCACCGGTACAGCCGCACCCTGATGCCGACCCTGGCCTACCGGCACGACGGGCCGGTCTGGAAGGCCGAGGCCGGCGTCGGCGCCTCGCACGCGCAGAACCGCTTCCGCAACGTCGACCAGGACCGCTTCGGCTCCACCCAGGCCCGGCGCACCGGGGTCACCGTCTCGTTCGACGAGATCTTTTACCTGCGGCCGCAGGTCATCACCGTCACGGACGGCGCCACCGGCCTGCCCGTGAACCCCTACGATCTGCGCGAGTACGCGCTGAGCACCGCGGGCGGCAGCCCCCAACTGTCCCGCAACGTGCAGGGGACGGCCTACGCCAGCGTGCGCCGCGGCTTCGGCGGGGCGGTCCCGGTGGACCTCAAGGCCGGCGTCGATTTCCGCCGCTCGCGCAGCGACAACCGCACCACCGCCCTCTCGTACAACTACGTCGGTGCCGACGGCCGCGCCAGCACCGCGCCCGCTGGTTCCGACGACGGCGCCGCCGCCTTCTTCGATCCCTATTTCTTCCAACGCGCGGGCCTCTTCGGGATTCCCCGCGTGCAGTGGGTGAGCAACGAGGCCGTGCTCGACCGCTTCCGGACGGCGCCCGGGCAGTTCACCAGCGACGAGAACGCCGTGTACCGCTCGCAGGTGAACAGCTCGAAGCTCTCCCGCGAGCTGATCTCGTCGGCCTACCTCCGCGCCGACCTCGCGTTCCTCCAGCGGCGGCTGAAGCTCACCACCGGCGTGCGCGCGGAGCAGACCAACGTCAGCGCGCAGGGTCCGCTCACCGATCCCGCCCGCAACTTCCAGCGCGACGCCTCCGGCCGCGTGGTCCTCGGCGCGAACGGCCGCCCGCTGCCCCGCGCCACCGCGCCGCTCGAGGTCTCGCGACTCACCTTCCTCGACCGCGAGGCCAGCGTCCGCAAGGAGTACCTGCGCTGGTTCCCCAGCGTGAACGCGAGCCACCAACTCACCGAAAACCTCATCGCCCGCGCCGCCTGGTATCCCTCCGTTGGCCGCCCGAACTTCAACCAGTATTCCGGCGGCGTGACCCTGCCCGACGTCGAGGCGCCGCCGTCGAACACCAACCGCATCACGGTCAACAACGCCGGCATCAAGGCCTGGAGCGCGAAGACGACGAAGGTGGGCCTTGAGTATTACTTCGAGCGGATCGGGCTCCTGTCGGCGGGGGCGTTCCGCCGCGACTTCGAAAATTTCTTCGGGAGCACGGTGTTCGACGCCACGCCCGAGTTCCTCGCGCTCTACGGGCTCGACCCCGTCCTCTACGACCGCTTCGACGTCGCCACCCAGTACAACCTGCCCGGCCGGGTGCGGATGGAGGGCTACGACGTGAACTATCGGCAGGCCCTGACCTTCCTGCCCCGCTGGGCGCGCGGGCTCCAGGTCTTCGCCAACGGGAGCGTGCAGCGCGTCACCGGCGTCAACGCGGGCCAGTTCGCCGGCTTCTACCCCAAGAGCGGCAACTGGGGCATCAGCCTGACCCGCGAGACCTACAACGTCCGGCTCAATTGGAACTACCTCGGGCGCCAACGACGCGGGCCGGTCACCGGCCGGAGCATCGAGGCGGGCACGTTCACGTGGGGTTCGAAGCGTTCCTACATCGACGTGACCGCCGAGCGTTCGCTCGGGCGGCGCTTCGCGTTGTTCGCGAACCTCCGCAACGTGAACGACCCGACCGACGATGTGGAGATTCATGGCCCGTCGACGCCCGACGTGGCGCAATTCCGGCAGCGGGCCGAGTTTGGGGCCCTGTGGACGTTCGGCGTCAAGGGCTCGTTCTGAGGATGCCACGCCGCGCCGCCCTCCCCCTGCTCGCGCTTGCCGTCGTCCTCGGCCTGCACGGCGCCGCCCCGCCGCCACCCGCTCCCGCGTGGTCCGGGGAGGAGCGCCTCACCGCCGGCCCCCACCGCGCCTTCCTCATCCCCGCGCCCCGGCCGCCGGACCGCGGTCCGCGCCCTTGGGTGTGGTACGCCCCGACGCTGCCCAACTTGCCCGGTGGGCACGAGAACTGGCTCTTCACCCGCCTGCTCGCGGCCGGCGTCGCCATCGCGGGCGTCGATGTCGGCGAATCCTACGGCAACGCGCCCGGGCGCGCCGGCTTCGACCACCTCCACGCGCTGCTGGTGGCCCGCGGCTATTCGCCCCGCCCCGCACTGCTCGGACGCAGTCGCGGCGGCCTGATGCTGCTCTCCTGGGCAGTGGAGCACCCCGGTAGCGTGGCCGCCTTCGCGGGCATCTACCCGGTCACCAACCTCGCCAGCTACCCGGGCCTCGAACGCGCGGCGCCGGCCTTCGGCCTGACGCCCGCGGCCCTCGGCGCCGAGCTGTCGCGCCACAACCCGGTCGACCGGCTCGCCCCGCTGGCCGCCGCCCGCGTGCCGCTGCTCGCGCTGCACGGGGACCAGGACCGCCTCGTCCCCCTCGAGGCCAACTCCGGGCTGCTCCGCGAGCGCTACACCGCCCTCGGCGGCCCGATGGAACTCCTCGTCGTGCCCGGACAGGGACACTCCCTCTGGCCCGGGTTCTTCGAGGACCCGCGTGTCCTGGACTTTTTGCTGCGCCACGCCCTGAACCACCCGCCACCCAAACGATGAAACCCCTCCTGCCCTTCTCGCCCCTCCTGCTCGCCCTCGTTGCTCCGCTCGCGGCCCAGGTCGCGCCCTCCCCCGCCGCGACTCCCCCGCCGGCCAGCGCGCCGGTCGAGCTATCTCCGTTCCAGGTCTCCACCGATAGGGACGTCGGCTACCAGGCGGAGAACTCCCTCGCCGGCAGTCGCCTCAACACGCCGCTGCGCGACACCGCCAGCTCGCTCTCGGTGTTCACCCGCGAGTTCCTCGACGACCTCGCCGTTTCCGACGTGGCGGAACTGCTGCGCTACAGCGTCAACGGCGAGATGAACACCAACGAAAACCAGGCCGGCTCGGAGCAGAATCCCGTCGTCAACGCCCAGAGCCTCACGCCCTCGATCTTGGTGCGCGGCCTGACGGCCAGCCTCGGCCTCGACTACTTCACCAGCATCGTGCCGGTCGATCCGTACCGCGCGGGCCGCTACGAGGACAGCCGCGGGCCCAACAGCATCCTCTTCGGCATCGGCTCCCCGGGCGGCATCGTGAACCAGACCTCCAAGGTCGCCCAGCTCGGCCGGCACCAGTACGCCCTCCGCCACGGCGCCGGCGCCTGGGACCGCAACCGCACCGAGCTCGACGTGAACCGCGTGCTGCGGCGCGGCCAGCTCGCCCTCTCCCTCGCCGCCCTGCACCAGGAGAGCGGCGGCTGGCGCGCGGGGGACTTTCAGGACAAGCGGCGGGTCTTCGCCTCCGTCGTCGCCCGGCCGCACCGCCGCCTCACGCTCACCGCGATGGGCGAGACCGGGCGCGACATCGGGGCGGTAATCCGCAGCACCGTGGACTCCGACCAGTTCCTTGCCTGGTACGACAACCGCGAGGCCCGCGGCGTCGCGGCGGTGACCTTTACTCCGAACAACACCCTGCCCACCCCCGCGATGCTGGCGCTCGGCGTCACCGGCCGCGAGGTCCTCGCCAGCGGCCTCAACCGCCGGGCGATCTACATCGAGAACGACGGCACGGTCTTCGACGCCCGCGGCACCTTCCTCACGGGCACCTACAACAACGCCGCCGTCCGAGCCCCCGACGGGACCCCGGGCGTGACCGCCAGCGGCCTCCGCATCAACGACCCGCGGATCTTCCCGTACCGCCTCAACGGCGCCGGCCCCGGCATGGCGCGCGACCAGGACCTCCGCAACTGGACGTTCTCCGCCGACTGGCAGGCCACGCGCACCCTCGCCTTCAACCTCGCCCACAACTACCAGCGCACCACCGCCGAGGTCACCCTGATGACCGGCGCCGACCCGACGCTCCGCGGGGACGCGAACCGGACCCTCGGCATCGGCGGCCCGGCCAATCCCTACGCCGGCCGCCTCTATTTCGACGGCAACTGGCGCCGCGACGTCCACACCGGCGAGGTGCGCGAGACCCGCCTCGCCGCCTCGTGGATCGTCGACCCCGCCCGCCGCTGGCTCGGCCGCCACCGCCTGGCCGCGATGGCCTCCGTGCAGGACCAGTTCGACGTCCGCGCCAACTCGTGGCTCGCGCTCGCCGGGCGCCCCTACAGCCCCGTGCCCAACAACCCGAACAACCGGATCACCGTCCGCAACTACCTCACGGAGGGCGCGTACGGCACCTACCGCGTCGGCGACTACCGGCGCCTGCCGACCACGGTCAACTTCGACGGTCGCGCGTTCGGCCTCGTGTTCGCTAACGAGGTGGCCGGCGCCAACAACAGCGGCGGGGAGCAGGAGGCGTTTTCCCTGCTCGGCGTCGCCCAGAGTTACTTCCTCGACGGCCGCCTCGTCACGACCGCCGGCTACCGGCAGGACCGCGTCGACGTGATCGAGCTCGGCTTCGCCAACGATCCGCTCGTCGGCGACGTCGTGGTGCGCGACCGGGCGCTGGCCCGGACGACTTCCGCGACGGGCCACACGGGCACCGCCGGGGTGGTGGCGCACCTGCGGCCCTGGCTCTCCCTGCTCGCGAATTATTCCACCAACCAGGGCGTGCCTTCGTTCGTCCGCAAGACGTTCCCCCGCGGCGAGCTGGCCCCGCCTTCCGAGGGCGTCGGCTCCGACGTCGGCCTCAGCCTCGACCTGCTCGGCGGGCGCCTGAACGCCAAGGTCGTCTACTTCACGTCCCTCGAGCGCGGCAAGGTCACCACCACCGGGTTCGTCGGGGCCGCGGGCCGCAACAGCCGCGTCGCCGACGCCCTCGAGTCCGCCCTCACCGGTCCCGGCCGACCCTTCACCGCCGCCGCCTGGGCGCCCATCGAGGCCGAGCTCACCCCGCCGGCCACCGCCGCCGGCTCGGACTACGAGGCCGACGGCTACGAGGCCCGCGTCACCGCCAACCTCACCCGCGGCTGGCGCCTCGTCGCCAACTACTCCCGCACCGACACCCGCCGCACCAACGTGAGCCGCGAGATCATCGACTGGTACGGCTTCCGCACGCAGGACGGCCGCGTCGTGCAGGGCGTCCGGCAGGACGCCGCCGGCCGCTGGATCGTTGATCCCGCCGCCTACCTGCCCGGCGGCGCCGCGGCCCGCTGGCTGGAACTCGCCGGCCGCCACCCCGACGCGGCCCCGGGAACACTCACCACCTCCACCGGCATCACGCTCGCGCAGGAACTGTTCGACGTCGTGGACGCCCTCAATGACGCCAAGGAGGAGAACGAGCAGCGCTGGGGCGTGCGCCCGCACAAGGTCAGCCTGTTCACGGCCTACGACTTCCGCGAGGGGGCGCTCCGCGGCTGGACCGTCGGCGGCGGCTGGCGCTGGCGCAGCGCGAACGTCATCGGCCGCACCTCCACCGGCGCGGAGGTCACCGGCCGGGCCCTCGCCGCCACCGACCTGCTCCTCGGTTACACCCGCACCTTCCGCGGGGTGCCCGGCCGCTTCCGCTTCCAGTTGAACGTCGCGAACGCCCTCAATCAGAACGACCTGATCCCCGTGCGCTACGCGGTCTCGGAGGCCAACCCGGACGGCTTCCTCCTCCCCGGCGGCCGCGGCCGGGCCTACAGCCGCTACGACCTGGTGACCCCGCGCGAGTGGCGCCTCACCACCACGTGGTCCTACTGACCCTCCACCCCGCACCGCCCCATGCGCCTCCTCCCCGCCGTCCTCGCCCTGCTCAGCCTGCTATCGCCGCCACCCGTGGCCGCGGCCGCGCCCTCCGGCGCCGTCTCCGGCCGCGTCCAGCACGCCGTGACCGGCCAGTACCTCCCCAACGCTCGCGTCACCCTGCGCGGCGCCGACCAGGTCGTCTTTACCGATGACGCCGGCATCTACCGCCTCACGCCGGTGCCGGCCGGGGAGGTCACGCTCGAGGTGTTCTACACCGGCCTCGACCCGCAGGAGGCGCGCGTGCGCGTGAGGCCCGGGGAGAACGCGACGCGGGACTTCGCCCTCTCGAGCGTCGCGCGGTACGGCCGGGACGCCGCGGCCGTGCGCCTCGACGCGTTCGTCGTGGCGACCTCCCGCGACACCGAGGGCGAAACCCTCGCGACCAACGAGCAACGGTTCGCCTCGAACCTCAAGGCCGTCGTCTCGACCGACTCCTTCGGCGACATGGCCGAGGGCAACGTGGGTGAGTTCCTCAAGTTCCTCCCCGGCATCTCCGGCGACCACGACGACGCGCAGATCAACACCGTCTCGCTCCGCGGCTTCGCCACCAACCTGACGACCGTGACCGCCGACGGCGCGCAGTTGGCCAACGCCAACTTCAACGGCAATTCCCGCACCTTCCAGTTCTCCCAGCTCGCGATCAACAACGTCTCCCGGATCGAGGTCACCAAGGTCCCGACGCCCGCGAACCCCGCCGACTCGATGGCGGGTTCCGTGAACATGGTCAGCAAGAGCGCCTTCGAGCGGAACCGCGCCGAGTTCCGCTACCGGCTCTACGCGGCCGGCAACGGGGACTACCTGACGCTCGCGCGCCAGCCGCACTCGTACGAGGACCGGCGCCGGAAGGTGATGCCCGGGGTGGACTTCGACTACACGCTCCCCGTCGGCCGCAACTTCGGAGTCGTGCTCACCGGCAGCCGCTCCCTCTCCGCCGGCGAGGAGGACCACTCGACGCTCACCTACAACGCGGCCGGCACCGGCACCGGCGCGTCCGCCGCCCGCCCCTACCTCCAGCAGTACGGCATCAACGACGGCTCCAAGGACATCACCCGCAACTCCGCCAGCGTGAAGGCCGACTGGCGCGTCAACCCGGAGACCGTCCTCTCCTTCAACGCCCTCCTGAACCAGTACCAGGCCTCCTGGGGGCACCAGAGCATGGACTTCAACGCCGGCACCAACGGCACGCCCGCGGTCGCCGGCGGCACGCCCCTCACGTTCGGGGACACCTTCACCTCCGGCGCCACCGGCCGCGGCGCGGTCACCCTCGGCAGCGGCAACTTCATGACCCGCTACGAGGAGGTGCGCGGCGCCGGACTGCGGTACCGCTTCGACAACGGCGCGTGGCGGATCGACGCCAGCCTGACGCGCTCCTACTCGACCAACGCGTTCCGCAGCGGCGACGAGGGCAACTTCGCCGGCATGAACGTCACCCTCGTGCCCGCCGTCCGCCTCGTGCTCCAGGACATCACATCCATCCAGCCCCGCTCGATCCGCGCCTTCGACAACACCGGCCGTGAGGTGGACCTCTACGACATCAACAACTACCGGGTGAACAACGCCTCCCTCCTCTCGCGCGACGTGAGCGAGGACATGCGCGCGGCCGACCTCAACGTCCGCCGCCGCCTCGGCTGGCTGCCGTTCCCCGCCTCGGTGCAGGCCGGCGGCCTCGTGCGCCGGCAGGAGCGGGACAGCACCAAGGAAAGCGCCACCTACACCCACAACGGGACCGGCGGCAGCCTCGCCGCCGCGCCTTACCGCAACGAGGTCTACGTCGGCCGCAATTCCCACTTCGGCCTGCCCGGCCTCATACCGCCCTGGACGTCCAAGCACCGCGCCTACCGCGCGTGGCGCGAGAACCCCGCGCTTTTCACCCGCTCCGCCGCGCAGGCCGTGGCCGAGGCGCAGTTCCACATCACCAACTCCGAGTACCTGCAGGAGACCGTGACCGCCGGCTACGCGCAGGCCGAGGCCCGGCTGTTCAGCAACCGCCTGAATGTTCTCGGCGGCGTCCGCTGGGAACGCACCGACGACGAGGGGCTCGGACCGGTGTTCGAGCCGGCGAACGTCTGGGTGCGCCGGGCCGACGGCACCTTCGCCCGCGACGCGCGCGGCCAGCGCATCCGCCGCCCCGAGGCCGGCGCGGTCGGCTCAATGGAGGAACTCCGCCTCACCCGGCAGGAGCGCGGCTTCCGCGCCGAGAAGGGCTACGATGGCTTCTACCCCAGCCTCCACCTGACCTGGCTCGCCACCGAGTCCTTCCAGGTCCGCGCCGCCTGGGCCCGCACCTTCGGCCGGCCCGACTTCAGCGAGATCATCCCCAACGCGACGATCAGCGAGCGTGACCTCGACGAGTCCCAGCTGGGTGACCCGCAGCAGATCCGCGGCACCATCGACGTCCGCAATACCGGGCTGAAGCCGTGGACCGCCGATAATTTCGACGTCTCGGCGGAGTACTACACCGCCTCCGGCGGCTTCCTCACCGTCGGCGTCTTCCACAAGGAGATCCGGGACTTCTTCGCCAACCGCGTGACCGTCGCGACGGCGGACGACCTCGAGGCGCTGGGCCTCGATCCCGAATACGTCGGCTGGCAGCTCTCCACCCGGTACAACGCGGGTGCCGCGCAGGTCTCCGGCGCCGAGCTGAGCGCGCGGCATTCGCTCGCCCCGCTGGGGGGCTGGGGTCGGAACTTCACCGTGTTCTTCAACGCCACAAGGCTCCGGCTGCAGGGGTCGCGGCAATCCGACTTCACCGGCTTCATCCCGCGGAACGTCAACTGGGGCGTCACCTTCTCGCGCCGCCCCTTCACCCTGAACGCGAAGTGGAACTACCGCGGCGAGCAGCAGCTGGCCGCCCAACCGGCCTTCGCCCCGGACGCGTACAACTACACCGCGGCCCGCACCACGCTCGACCTCGGGGCCGATTACCAGCTCAGCCGCCGGCTCTCGCTCAACGCGAACGTGCGCAACCTGTTCAACGCCTACCTCACCGGGACCAAGTACGGCTCCGCCACGCCGGAGTACGCCCGCCCGCGCCAGCACCGGCATTTCGGCGTCTACTTCTCCCTCGGCCTCAAGGGCACCTTCTGAGCGACGTCCCACGTCGATGGCCTCCTCCCGCCGCACGTTCCTCCGCTCGGCCGCCGCGACCGGGCTCATCTCCGGCCTCTCGCTGGGGGCCGCCAGCCGCGCTGCCCACCCGGGGAACGGCCTGCACCTCGCGACCTTCCGCTTCGACGCCACGCCGCCCCTCGGCCACGGCTGCTGCGGCGGCTGGATCCGGCCGGTCGAGGCGGTCGATGACCCGCTGGAGGGCCTCGGAATCGTCCTGCTCGGAGCTGGCGCGCCCATCGTGCTCTGCACGCTGGACTGGACCGGCCTGCTCAACGAAAGCCACCTCGCCTGGCGGACCGGCCTCGCCGCCGCCGCCGGCACCACGCCCGACCGGGTGACCGTGCACACGGTGCACCAGCACAACGCCCCGCTCGTGTGCGCCGCCGCCCAGCGCCTCCTCGACACCCAGCCGGACCTCCCACGCTCGCATGATCCCGCGTTCGTCGCCGCCACCCTCGCCCGGGCGCAGGAGGCCCTGCGCGCCGCCCTCCCGCAGGCCCGGCGCGTCACGCACGTGGCCGGCGGCGCCTCCCCGGTCCGCGACGTCGCCGGCAACCGCCGGGTGAGCCGGGACCCGGCGGGCCGCGTCACCGCGATGCGGGGGAGCTCGTGCCGCGACGCGCGCCTGATCGCCCTGCCGGAAGGGGAGATCGATCCCCACCTCCGGACAATCGCCTATTACTCCGGCGCGCGGAAGCTCGCCGCCTGCCACACCTACGCCACGCACCCGATGAGCTATTACGGCGACGGCCGGGTGACGGCGGACTTTCCCGGCCTCGCGCGGCGCCGGCTCCAGGCGCAGGAACCGGAGTGCCTCCACCTTTATCTCACCGGCTGCGCGGGCGACATCGCCGCGGGCCGCTACAACGACGGCACCCCGGAGGCCCGCCGGCGGCTGACGGACCGCCTCCACGCCGGCCTCATGGCGGCCGGATCCTCCCTCCGTCCGGAACCCGTGGGCGCGCTGGAGTGGCGTACCCGCGAGGTCTTCGCCGAGCCGAATCCCGCGCTCGCCACCGCATCCCTGCGCGAACTGCTGGCGCCGCGCCGCGACGCGCCGGTGAACCGGATGCGCCCGGCCTACAAACTCGCGTTCCTCGAGCGCTGCGGGCGCCGGCAACCGTTCGTCCTGAGCGCCCTGCACCTCAACGGCCTCGTCGCCCTGCACCTGCCGGCGGAGCCCTTTGTCGCGTACCAGCTGCGCGCCCAGCAACTGGCCCGTCGACCGGTGGCGGTCGCGGCCTACGGCGACTGCGGTCCCTGGTACCTGCCGACGGCGGCGGAGCATCCCGGCGGCGGCTACGAGGTCGAGTATGCCTTCGCCGCGCCCGGCATCGACGACGCCCTGACCACCGCGCTGCGCGGCCTGCTCGCCTGACGTCGACCGTAGAGGCTCCGACTGCTTTGCCTTGCCCGGGAGCTGCCCTTACGGGTCAGCCCTTCGACCGCTGAGCGACCCGGCTTCCGTTCCGCGACTCGATCTGGACCTCGCGCCCCTTGACCTCAGCCCTCCTAAACCCAACGGCTCCTCCGCCATGCGCCAGTCCCTTGCCCTGATCTCCCTGCTCGTCCGCGACTACGACGAGGCCCTGGCCTTCTTCGTCGGAAAACTCGGCTTCGAACTCGTCGAGGACACCCCGATCCCCGCCCAGGCCAAGCGCTGGGTGGTGGTCGCCCCGCCCGGGGGCGGCGGGTGCCGCCTGCTCCTCGCCCGCGCCGCGAATGAGCAGCAACGCGCCCTCGTCGGACGCCAGGCGGCGGGGCGCGTCTTCCTTTTCCTGCACACGGACAACCTCGCCCGGGACCACGCCGCCTACACGGCGCGCGGCGTGACGTTCGTCCGCCCCCCCAAGGTCGAACCCTACGGGGAGGTGGCCGTGTTCCTCGACCTGTACGGCAACCCGTGGGACCTGCTCCAGCCTGCCCTCGCCGCTCCGGACGGCGCGGCGCCAGCGAAACCGGGTCGTTGAGTCAGGCCGTCGGGACCGGCTCAGCCGGTGTCCTGGCTGGCCGGCTCCCGCCGCGTTTGCGTCTGCGGCCCCAAGGGATTCCGTTTTCTCAACGGCGGCCCGCAAACCTTTCGCTGAGACCCGCGTCCCTGCACGCCGGGCCCCTTGGGCCGCCAGTCACCGCACACATCCAATGAAACCCTTCCTCCGCTTCCTCCCGCTCCTCATCCCCCTCGTCCTCGCCGCCCTCCCGGGCGCTGAACCCGACGCCCGTCCCGCCGGGCCCGGCCCTGAAATGCGCCGCGGGCCCGGTCCCGGCCCCGGTCCCCGCGGCCTCCCAGGCCGCCCCGGCGCCAACCTTGAGCGCGAACGCGTCTCCTTCCTCGGGGCCGCGGTTGCCCCCTCGCCCGCCGTGCTCGGCGCCCAACTCGGGCTGCCGCGCGAAGCCGGCCTCGTCATCTTCCAAGTTGACCCGCGCGGCCCTGCCCACGGCGTGCTCCGCGAGCACGACGTCCTCACCCACCTCGAGGATCAGCTCCTCGTGAACCCCCACCAGTTCGCCGCCCTGGTCCGGCAACGCGCCGAGGGCACCGAGGTCACGCTCAGCGTCCTCCGCGCCGGCAAGAAGGAGACGCTCAAGGTCAAGCTGGGCGCCCGCGAGGAGCCCCGCCACCGGCCCTACGACGGGATGATGCAGCACCGTCTCGGCCGGCCCGAGGGCGAGCCCACCCCCGAGGCCGGCCCCGGCCCGGGACCCGGTCTGCGCCGCGGCCCCGGCGCCCGCCCCTTTCCGCCGCGCGAGGGCGCCCCCACCCCGCCCCCCGCTCCCGGCTCCGGCCCGGGCTGACCCCCGGCGGCCCACCGCGGATCGGGATTGAACCACTCCCGCCTTCCGGCTCACGTCACCCCGCCCGCCCCCGGGCAGGTTTTTTTCTTTCCGTTTCCCGATGCCCCTCCTCCACGCCCCCCTTCCCCGCCGCGCCTTCCTCGCCCGCGCCGCCGCCGCCGGTCTCGCCGCCGCCCTGACCCGTCGCTCCCTTGCCGCCGCCGCCACGCCGGCCGATCCCCACACTTGGGCCCTGCTCTCGGACACCCACATCGCCGCCGACCGGGCGCGCGTCGCCCGCAACATCAACCTGGCCGATCACCTGGGTGCGGTCGTGCGCGAGGTGCTCTCGCGGCCGCGCCGCCCCGCCGGGCTCCTCATCAACGGGGACCTCGCCCTCAACACCGGCGAGGACGGCGACTATGCCACCCTCGCGGACCTGCTCCTGCCCGTGCGCGGCGCCGGCATCCCGATCACGCTCGCCCTCGGCAACCACGACCACCGCGCCCGCTGCTGGAGCGGCCTCCCGGCGGAACGTCGCCCCGATGCGGCCGCCGGCGAACGCCAGGCGGCGGTCGTGCGCGGGCAACAGGCCAACTGGTTCGTGTTGGATTCCCTCGACCGCACAAATTCGACGCCGGGGGTGCTCGGCGCCGAGCAGTTGGCGTGGCTCGGCCGGGCTCTCGACGCCCACGCGGACCGACCCGCCTTGGTGATGGTGCACCACAACCCCAACACCGGCGGCAACCGCAACGGCCTCACCGACACCGACGCCCTGCTAGCCGTGCTCCGGCCACGACGGCACGTGAAGGCCCATTTCTACGGCCACTCCCACCGCTGGCAGATCGACCGCGACGAAAGCGGCATCCATCTGGTGAACCTCCCCGCCGTCGCCTACCCCTTCGACGCCCAGCAGCCGAGCGGCTGGGTGGAGGCCGTCCTTCAACCGGGCGCCATCCGACTCGAGCTGCGCGCCCTCGCCCCCACCCATCCCGGCCACGGCAAGGTGACCGAGCTCACTTACCGCACCTGAGCCCGGCTTAGAAATTCAGTCGGCGGGCCCGCGCGACGACGGGCCAGCTCTCCGCCACGTGGCCCCCGCGCGCCACCAGCACGCGGTCGTGCAGCGCCACCGTCGGACAGATGTGCCACGGAATGCCGTGCAGCACCGCGCCCACCGGAAAGTCGCCCGCCCGCGCCGTCTCCACCACGAGATGCTCCTCGCTGTGGGTGACCGCCCGCGCGTCCGGCAGCTCCGGAAAGATCACCCGCGGGTGCGGCATCTCACTCGCCACCGCCTTGTGCCCAAGATCGAGGCAGAGCCGCCCCACCCCGGGCCGGCTGATCACGCGCGTCAACAGCACCGCCGCCGGCAGAAAATCGAGGTCGGGCAGGCCGGCGCCGTAGCCGGCGTCCCAGAGCACGCAGGTCCCCGGGCTCAATTCGACGTCGGGACGCCGCGCATGAACGGGGAAGGTAGGCGTCCCGCCCCAGACCACCCGCGGCACGGCCAAGCCCCGGGCGAGCAGTTCGGTCCTCAGGGCCTCGACCCGCGCAACGGCCGGGGCCGCCGCCGCCACGCGCTCCTCCAGGGAACGCTGCCGGTGGTGGCCGTCGTAGGCGTGCAGGCCGCCGGGCCGCAATCCCGGGGCGGCCGCGATCGCCGCGTAGAGTTCCACCGCGGCCGGACCGGGCACGATCCCCGTGCGCGCCATCCCGACGTCGAGATCCACCAAAACCTCGAGCGGGACGCGCGCTCCGGCCACCGCGGCCGCGAGACCGGCGAGGGCGGAGAAATCGTCAACCACAGTCGAGAAGCGGACCGCCGGGAAGGCGCGCGCGAGTTCCACCAACCGGGCCGCGTTGGGGCCGACAGGCTGGGCCGCGAGGGTGACCTCCACGGCCCCGGCGCCGGCGGCCATCTCGGCCTCGGCGATGGTAGCGCACTTGCAGCGCGTGATCCCCAGCCGCGCCTGCAGGGCCACGAGCGCCGGCAGCTTGTGCGTCTTCACGTGCGGTCGGAGGCGGGCCGGATCCCCGGCGCGCGCGATCATCCGGCGGAGGTTCTCCTCGATCCGCTCCGGGAACAGCACCAGCGCGGGTGTCGCCAGCGCAGGCTCGTCGGCCAACCGCAGCCAAGTCGTGTCCATGCTCATCGCAGCTCGAAGATGGCCTCCACCTCGACCGCGATGTCCCCGGGCAGCGGCCCCATGCCGACGGCGCTCCGCGCCCCGATCCCGTGCTCGGGCCCGAAGATCTCCGCGAAGAGCTCGCTGCAGCCGTTGATGACCTGCGGATGCTCCAGGAAGGCCGGCCCCGAATTCACCATCCCGAGCACCTTCACCAGCCGGGCCACCCGGTCGAGCGAACCGAGCTCGGCGCGGAGGGTCGCCAAAATCGCCAGCCCGCACTGCCGCGCCGCGTTTCGTCCCTGCGCGAGGTCGAGGTCGACCCCCACCCGGCCGCGGATCAGCGACCCGTCCGCCTGGACCGGCCCGTGACCCGAGACGTAAGCGAGGCCCTGCGCGACCACGAGCGGGCGATAGACGGCCACCGGCCGCGGCGCGGGTGGCAGGATGAGCCCGAGGCGGGCGACGTTGGCTTCCGGGGTCATCAGGGAATGGGCGCCCCCGGACGACCAGGTCCGCGGGACGCGAGCGTTGTGGGACTCCGGCGCCGCCCGCGCAAGCCGCGGCTGGGCCGGCTTTGCCGTTGCCTCGGCCCCGCCCCGCTCGTGCATTCGGGCCGTGCGCCCCCTTCCGCTGCCCCCCACCCTGCGCCGGCTCGCCCTCCTGCTCGCCACCGCCGCCAGCCTCGCCGCCGCCCCCGAGACCGTGTCCGTCACGCTGGGGGGACAGACCTTGACCGTGCCGGCCGGCTTCACCGTGGAGCGCGTCGCCGGGCCCCCGGTGGTCAACCGTCCCATCTCCCTCGCCTTCGACCCGGCGGGCGCCCTGTACGCGACGGATTCGTCGGGCCTGAGCGAGCGCGCCCAGAAGCAGCTGGAGGAGAAACCGCACCGCATCGTGCGCCTCGTGGATGCTGACGGCGACGGGCGGTTCGAAAGCAGCACCGTGTATGCGGACCGCGTGATGTTCCCCCAGGGCGCGCTCTTCCACGAGGGTTCCCTGTACGTGGCCGCACCGCCGCACATCTGGAAATTCACCGATGCCGACGGCGACGGCGTGGCCGAGCGCCGGGAAATCTGGTGGGACGGCGGCACGCTGACCGGCTGCGCCAACGACGTGCACGGACCCTACCTCGGGCCGGATGGGTGGTTCTACTGGACCAAGGGCGCCTTCGCGGAACAACGCCACACGCTCGGCGACGGCCGGCCGTTCGTGACCCGCGCTGCGCACATCTACCGCGCTCGGCCGGACGGCCGCGGCTTCGAGCCCGTGATGACCGGAGGGATGGACAACCCGGTGGGAGTGACCTTCGGCCCGGCCGGCGAACGCTTCCTCTCGGGCACCTTCTTCCAATTGCCCGCGGCGGGAAAGCGCGACGGCCTGATCCACGCCCTGCACGGCGGCGTCTACGGCAAGGAGAACGCCGCCTCCGCCGGGCATCCGCGCACGGGCGAACTGCTGCCCATCATGACCCACATGGGCGCCGCCGCCCCCTGCGGCTCGGCCACCCTGCGCGGCGACACCCTCGGCGCCGGCTTCGACGGCAACCTGCTCGTCTGCTACTTCAACCTGCGCAAGGTCGTCCGCCACGAGCTCATCCCGGACGGCGCCACCTTCCGAACGCGCGAGACGGACTTCCTGACCTCGGACCAGCCCGACTTCCGCCCGACCGACGTGCTGGAGGACGCCGACGGCAGCGTGCTCGTCGTCGACACCGGCGGCTGGTACAAGATCTGTTGCCCCACCTCGCAACTCGCCAAGCCCGACGTGCTCGGGGGGATCTACCGCATCCGCCGCGCCGGCGCGACTCCGGCCCCCGATCCCCGCGGACGCCAAATTCCCTGGGCGCGGCTCGATGCCGCCGGGCTCACCCGCCTGCTGGGCGACGCGCGACCTGACGTCGTGGAACAGGCGAAGGCGCGGCTGGGGCGCCTAGGCGACGCGGCCGTGCCCACCCTGCGCGCCGCGGCCACGGGGGAACGCGAGGCGCGGTTCCGGAGCAATGCCCTCTGGACCCTCGCCCGCATCGAGGGTGACGCCGCGCGGGCGGCGACGCGGGAAACCCTGCGCGACCCCGAGGCCGGCGTCCTGCGCGTCGCCCTGCATAGCGTGAGCTTGTGGCGGGACGCGGCGGCGTTCGCGCCGGTCCTGCCTTTGTTGCAGCATTCCGATGCGGCGGTGGTCCGCGCCGCTGCCGAGGCCCTCGGACGGACCGGTCGCGCCGAAGCCGTGGCGCCGCTGCTCGCCGCGGCCGGCCAGCTGCCTGCGGGCCCGGCTGCCGCGGCCGGTTCACCCGCGGAGGCCGCCGCGCGCACTCTCGACCACACTTTCATTCACGCGCTGATCGAGCTCGGCCGCGCGGGCCCGTTGCTCTCCTTCCTGCAAACGACGGCTCCCCCGCCGGCGTTGCGCGCGGCGCTGGTCGCGGCGGACCAGTTGGCCGGCAGTCCGCTGCAGCCCAGCGACGTGCTGCCGTGGCTCCGGTCCGGAAACGCGCCGCTGCCGCAAACCGCGGGCTGGATCATCGCGCAGCGCCCCGCCTGGGGGGACACGCTGGGGGTGTTTTTCCGCGAGCGTCTGCAGTCGCCGCCAGGCGACGCGGCGGAACGGGCGGCGCTGCACGCCCAGTTGCTCTCGCTCTCCGCATCCACGGGAGTGCAACAGGCCTTGGCGGGCGCGTTGGTCGACGCCCCTCCCGCCGGTCGCGCCCTCGCGGCGGAAATCCTCGCCCGCGCCTCGCTGCGGGAAGCGCCGGCGTCCTGGCTCGAGGCGCTCGCCCGGCGCCTCCCTGAGGCAACGGATGCGGAACTGTCCGCGCTGGTGTCGGCGGCGCGGGCGCAGCGGCTGCCGAAGGGCGGACACGCGGGGCTGATCGCCACGCTCGGCCGCGTAGGCGCCGATGCCCGGCTCCCCGCTGCGGTGCGGCTGGAGGCGCTGGCTGCCGCGGCCGCGCACGCGGGAACACCGGAACCGGCGATCCTCGAATTCCTGCTCGGGCAACTCGCCGCGCACCAGCCGCTCGCGGTCCGGCAGACCGCCGCCGAGGCGCTCGCCCGCGCCCGGCTCACCCCGGCGCAACAGCTGCAGCTGGCCGACGCGCTGGCCACCGCTGGGGCGATGGAGATTCCCCGCCTGCTCCCCGCCTTCGAGCGCGCTCCAGGGAACGAACTTGGCCGCCGGCTGCTCGCCGGACTCGCCGCCTCGCCCGCCCGCAGCAGCCTCCGACCCGGCCAGCTGCGCCCCGTCCTGGCCAAGTATCCGCCCGAAATCCGCCGCGAGGCCGACGCGTTGCTCGCCAGTCTGGAAACCGATGCGGCGCGCCAGAACGCGCGGGTTGAGGCCGTCGCCGCGGGCCTCGCCCAGGGCGACGTCCGCCGCGGCCAGGCCCTCTTCAACAGCCCGCGCACCGCCTGCGTCCTTTGCCACAAGATCGGGTACGGCGGCGGCCTGCTGGGCCCGGATCTCACCGCGATCGGCAAGATCCGCAGCGAGCGCGAACTGCTGGAAGCCGTGATGTATCCCAGCGCGGCGATCGTGCGCGGCTACGAGACCGTCGTGGCCTCGACCCGCGCCGGCGAGAGCCATTCCGGCATCCTGAAGCTCGAGTCCGCCGACGAATTGGTCCTCGCCACCGGACCGGACAGCGAGGTGCGGCTGGCCCGCGCCCAGGTGACCGACCTGCAACCGGGGGCCGTCTCGGCGATGCCCCCGGGCATGGACGTCGTCCTTTCGCCGCAGGAGCTCGCCGACCTCGTCGCCTTCCTCAAGAGCCGGCTCTAGGCCGTCCGAGCTCGTGGCGCAGCGCCGCCTCGAGCCCCGGTTGCCCGAAGCGGAAGCCCGTTGCCGCCAGTCCGCGCGGGATCGCCCGGGTGCTCGCGAGGAGCGTCTCCTCCGCCATTTGGCCGAACGCCACCCGCAACGCGAAGGCTGGGACGGGAAACACCACCGGGCGCCGCAGCACGAAGCCGAGCACGCGGGTGAAATCCGCGTTGGTCACCGGCCCGGGGGAGCACGCGTTGAGCGGACCGCGGCAGGCGGGCGTGGCAAGCACGTGCACGAAGGCCGCCGCGGCGTCTTCCCGGGAAATCCAGCTCATCCATTGCCGCCCGGAGGCCAGCCGCCCGCCGAGCCCGAGCCGGAAGACCGGCAGCAGCCGCGCCAGGGCCCCGCCCTCCGGACTGAGGATCACCCCGAGCCGCAGCGCGGCCCAGCGTATTCCGGCGGCCTCCACCGCCGCGCCGACCGCCTCCCATTCCGCGGTCAGCTCGGCGAGGAACCCTTCGCCGCGGGCGGCATCCTCGGCCACGGCCACGTCGCCCCGGTCCCCGTAGAAGCCGACTGCGGAGGCGCACGCGAAGACCTCGGGCGGCCGCGGCATCGCGGCGATGGCCCGGGCGAGCGCGCGCGACGGATCGATCCGGCTCGAGCGCAGCAGTCGGCGCCGCGCCGCCGTCCAGCGGCCCGCGGCGATGTTTTCCCCGGCGAGGTTGATCACCGCCGTCGCGCCCGCGAGGGCCGCGGCGGGCACCTGGCCCCCCGCCGGATCCCATGCGAATTCCCCGGACGCGGCGGGGGCGCGGCGGACCAGCCGGCGCACCTCCCAGCCCTCCGCATTCAGGCGGGCGCCGAGGGCCCGGCCCAGCAGACCCGAGGCACCGGCAAGCAGGACCACGCGTGGAGTGTTCATCAGTTGGAAGGGGTCCGGACCACGCGCCGGATGGGCGCCGCCGGCTCGGCGAGGCCAAGCTGCGCCTGGTCCGCGCCGGGAGGTTCGCCCCCGCCGCGGCGGATCGCGTCGGCCCGCTCCCGTACCGCCACGCGCTGCGCCGGGGACAGCCGGGCCAGGTTCTTCACCTGCAGCGCCATCCGCTGGTTCCGCCGGAGCAGCGGCTCATGGCGCAACAGGAAGTCCCAGTACAGGGTGGTGAACGGGCAGGCCGACTCACCCGTTGATTCGTCGGGCCGGAACCGGCAGCCGGCGCAGGCGTTGCTCATCCGCTGGATGTACTTGCCAGTCGCGACGTAGGGCTTGGACGCCATCAGCCCGCCGTCGGCGTACTGCGACATCCCGACGGTGTTGGGCGCCTCGACCCACTCGACCGCATCGACGTAAACCGCGAGGTACCACTCGTGGACGGACCGCGGGCGGACGCCGAGCAGCAGCGCGTAGAGCCCCGTGACCATCAGGCGCTGGATGTGGTGCGCGTAACCCAGGCGCAGCGTCTGCCCCAGCGCGTCCCGCAGGCACGCCATCCCGGTCTCACCCGTCCAGTAGAACGCGGGCAACGCCTCCGTGGCACCGAGCTCGTTGCGGTCGAGGTAGCCGGGCATCTCCCGCCAATAGATGCCGCGGACATACTCGCGCCAGCCGAGGATTTGGCGGATGAAGCCCTCCGCCGAGGCCAGGTCGACCCGACCCTCGCGATGCGCCGTCTCGGCGGCCGCGATCACCGTGCGCGGGTCGAGCAGCTTCAGGTTCATCGCCGCCGCGAGGCGCGAGTGGTAGAGCCACGGCTCCCCCACCCAGATCGCGTCCTGGAAGCGGCCAAACTGCGGGAGCCGGTGCGTGATGAAATCGTCCAGCGCGAGCTGCGCCTCGGCGGGCGTGACCGGCCAGTCGAAGGCCGCGAGGTCGCCGGGGTGATCGGGAAAACGTTCCCCCACCAGCCGCAACACCTCGCGTGTGACGGCGTCGGGCGCAAAGCGGCGGGGCGGCGGGAGGTCGGGCGGCGGACCCTCCCGCCCGAAGCTCCCGCGGTTGTCGTGGTCGAAATTCCACTGCCCGCCCAACGGCTCGCCGGCCTCGTCGAGGAGGATCCGGTGGCGGCGGCGCAGTTCGCGGTAGAAAAACTCGAGCCGCAGTTGCCGGCGGCCCGCCGCGTGGGCCGCGAATTCGGCCGTCGAGCAGAGGAAGTGGCCGTCCTCGCGCACCTCGAGTGGCACCCCGGCCGCGGCGGCCGCCGCGGTGAGGGCCTGCGCCACCCGGAAGTCTCCCGCGGCGGTCATCACGAGCCCGCGCGGGGCCAGGCGGGCGACGGCGCGGCGCAACTCGCCCGCGAGCGAGTGCGTGTTGGCCGGATCGTCCAGCGCGGTGTACTCCACGCGCCAACCCTCGGCCCGGCGGGCGTCGCGGAAGTGCCGCATCGCGGCGAGGAACAGGGCGGTGCGCGGCCGCGAGCTCCAGACGTGGCGCGACTCCTCCTCGACCTCGGCCATCCAGAGGACGTCACGTGCGCGGTCGGCCCCCTCCAGCGCGGCCGCGTCGGCGTTGAGCTGGTCGCCCAGCACCAGGATCAGGCGCTCCACGGGAGCCCCGGGGGCGCGCTCGCGCCGGGCGCTCATTCGCGCACCACGACCTCGCCGCCGCGCAGGGCCTGGAACGCGTCGAGCGCCGCCTGCCTCGCCTGCGCGTGGTCGACGATCGGCCGGGGATAGTTGCCGGAAGGACCGAGGGTGACGCCGGCCCGCGCCAGCACCTCCGCCGGCGCCTCCCACGGAGCGTGGATGAACGCGGCCGGCACGCGCGCCAGCTCGGGCACCCAGCGGCGCACGTAGGTGCCCTCGGGATCGAACCGCTGGCCCTGCAGGACCGGCGCGAAGACGCGGAAGTAAGGTGCGGCATCGGCCCCGCAGCCCGCGGTCCATTGCCAGCCGAGCGTGTTGCTGGCGAGGTCCGCGTCGACGAGCGTGTCCCAGAACCACGCGGCCCCGGCGGTCCAGTTGAGGCGCAGGTGCTTCACGAGGAAGGAGGCGGCGATCATCCGGACGCGGTTGTGCATCCAGCCGGTGTGCCAGAGTTGGCGCATCCCGGCGTCGACGATCGGGTAACCGGTACGGCCGCGGCGCCAGGCCTCGAGCCGCACGCCACCCGGATCCTCGGCCCACGGGAAGCGCTCGAAGTCCTCCCGCAACGGCTTCTCGGGGGTATGGGGGAAGTGGAACAGCAGGTGGTGGCCGAACTCCCGCCAGCCGACCTCGCTCAGGAAGACCCGCGCGCCGTTGCCCGGCGGGAACAGGCCCGCGGGCCGGCCCACGTCCTCGACCGCGCGCCAGATCTGCCGCGGCGACAGTTCCCCGGTGTGCAACCACGGGGAAAGCATCGAGGTGCCGTCCTCGTACGGGAGGTTGCGCCGGTCGGCGTAGGCGGACATCGCGCCGTCAATGAACTGGCGCAGGCGGCGCGCCGCTCCCGCCTCCCCCGGGGTCCACGTCTCCGCCAGGCCGGCATCCCAACGGATCCGCGGGAGCAGGCCGAGGTCGCCCACCCCGGACGTCGCCGGCCACGCCGCCGGGGCGGGCACCGGGCGTCCCGCCGGCAACGCCAGCGGCGCCTCGACCGGGAGGGTCAGGCAATGGCGCCAGAAGGGGGTGAACACCTGGAAGGGCCGGCCCTGCTTGTTGGCGATGGTGTGCGGCTCGTGCAGGAGCGCGGCGTTGGCGCTGCGCACCTCGAGTCCCGCCAGCGTCAGTTCGCTCTTCAGCCGGGTGTCGCGCGCGATCACCGCCGGTTCGTAGCGCCGGTTCCAGAACACCGCCTTCGCCCCGGTGCGCGCCGCCAGCTCCCCCAGGACCTGTCCCGCGTCGCCGCGGAAGCACAGTAACCGCGAACCGCGCACGCGCAGGGACTCGTCGAGCGCGGCCAGCGCGTGATGGAGCCACCAGCGCGCGGCGCCCCCGGCCGGCCACGCGCCCTCCCCGGCGTCGTCTCGGATGTAGACGGGCAGCACGGGCCCACCCCGTTCGAGGGCCGCGTGCAGGGCGGGATTGTCCTGCAGGCGCAGGTCTTGGCGGAACCAGACGATCGAGGGAGGAGAGGCGCTCACGGGAAGGGACGCCCCTTGCTACGGCCGAAGTCGCCCCGGGGACGCCGGGGGCGCGACGCCACGCTCACAAGGCATCCTGGTAGAGCCGCTCGTAGGCGGCGACGGCGGTCCGCCAGCTGAAGTCGCGCCGCATCCCGCGCTCCCGCACGGCGGCGTGCCGCGGCGCATCGCTGAACAGGGCCAGGGCCCGGTGCAGCGCGTCGAGCAGGCTGGCCGGGTTGGGCTCGCAAACGAGGCCCGTGCCCGCGGCGGGGTCCTGGTCCGCGTCGGTGACCGTGTCCGCGAGCCCGCCGACGCGGGTCACCACGGGCACCGTGCCGTAGACCTGGGAGTACATCTGGTTGAGGCCGCAGGGCTCGAAGGCGGACGGCATCAGGAAGAAGTCGCAGCCGGCCTCGATCAGGTGGCTCATCCCCTCGTCGAGCGCCGCCGCGAGGAAGACCTTGCGCGGCTGCTCGCGGACGAGTTCCCGCAATTCCTCCTCCAGGCGGCGGTCGCCCGTCCCCAGCACGATCAGGCGCACGTCGTGGGCGAGGAAGAATTCGCGGTTGGCGAGGATCGAATCGATGCCCTTCTGGGCGGTGAGGCGGGCAACGACGCCGAAGAGGGGCACGCCCGGCCCCGCCTCCAGGCCGCAGCGGCGCAGCAGTTCCGCGCGGCACTTGGCCTTGCCCCGGAGGTCGCCGGCCGAGTAGCGGGCCGGCAGCAGCGGATCGGTGGCCGGGTTCCAGACGCCCGTGTCGATGCCGTTGAGCAACCCCACGAGATCCTCGGCCCGCGTCTGCACCACGCCGTCGAGCCCGCAGCCGAACTCCGGCGTCTGGATCTCGCGGGCGTAACGGGGGCTCACCGTGGTCACGCGGTCGGAGAACAGGATGCCCCCCTTGAGGAGGTTGACCTGCGAGTAGTACTCGAGCCCGTCCATCTGGTTGAGCTCATCCGGGAGGTTGGTGCGGCCGAAGACCCGGGCCGGAAACAGGCCCTGGTAGGCGATGTTATGCACCGTGAACACCGTCTTGAGGGCGAGCGTAAGCCCGTGGCGCCGCTCGGCCTCGCGCAGCAGCAGCGGCACCAGCGCGGCCTGCCAGTCGTGGGCGTGGACGATGTCCGCCCCGAAGTCCCCGAGCCGCAGGGTGTCGACGACCGCCTTGCAGAAGAAGATGAACCGGTCGGCGTTGTCCTCGAAGTCGCGCTCGCCGTTGCCGTACGCGCCGCGACGGTCGAAGAACTCCTCCCGGCAGATGAGGTGGATCCGGAGATTGGGCTGCGGGGAGAAGACGCGAACGTCGCCGGCGAGGTAGTCCTGGCCGAGCTCGACCTTGAGCCGCAGGATGCGTTCGGCGCCGGCCGCGTCGGCGTGCTCCACCGCCGCCCGGTAACCGGGCAGGAAGACGGACACCTGGTGGCCCTGCCGGGCCAGTTCCCCGGCCAGCGCGCCCACCGCGTCCGCGAGGCCGCCGGTCTTGACGTACGGGAACAGCTCGCTCGCCACGTGGACGATTTTCATCGCTTGAGGGGTAGAAGGCCCGTTGCCTCCCGCCAATCCCAAAGCACGGCCTCAGGACCGGCCGGCCCTCCTCCATGTCGCTCCGCGAACGTCTGCTCACCTTGGTCCGCTCCGCGGGCTTCGCCCCCGCCCACCCCGCCCAGCTCGCCCGCCTGCTCGGCAAGCCCGCCGTGCGTCCCGCCCAGTTGGCGGAGGCCGTCGCCGCGCTCACGCGGACCGGCGAACTGCGTCGCACCCGGGACGCGCGGCTCCTGCCTGCCGCACCCGCCGCCTCTGCCCCGCGCGAGTCCGCGCCGCCCCCGTCCACCGCCCGCCCCGTGTTCACCCCGCGGCGTCGCGGACCCACGATGCCGCCGCCGGACTCGCCCCTCCCCTTGCCCCGCCCGGGACGTGCCCCGGTCCCGCCGGAGGAGCTGCCCGCGCCGCCCGTCCGCGAGGAGGCGCCCGCCGCGCCCCGGCTCCGCCCCGGTGAACTCGTGGCGCGCATCCAGTTCCGCACCGGCGGCTCCGGCTTCGCGGTGCCGGAGCAGCCCGCCGGGGCGGCGCCCGTGCCGGCGGTGCAGATTCCCCCGGGGGATTCCGGGGTCGCGCTGCCCGGCGACCGCGTGGTGGTGCGGATCCATCCCGGCCGGCAGGGCCGCCGGCCCGGCGAGCGCGTCGGCCGCGTCGTCCACGTGCTTGAGCGCGACCGCGAGGTCGTCGTCGGGGAGCTCCGCCGGCTCCGCGGCGGCTGGAGCGTCGCCCCCGACGACCCGCGCTTCACCCGTGAGATCAGCGTGCCGGACCCCGCCCGCGCCGGCCTCGACCCGGTCCCGCGCGCCGGGGACAAGGTCGCCGTGCGCCTCGGCGCCTGGACCGACGCCTCCCTGCCGCCGCCCGGCGTCGTCACGGAGCGCCTCGGGCGCACGCACGAGCCCGACGCGGAATTGCGCGCGATCCTCCTGACCTACGAGCTGGAGCCGCGCTTCCCGGAGGACGCGCTGCGCGAGGCCGCGGCCCTGCCCGCCAAAGTCCCCGCGCGCGACACCCGCGGCCGGCTCGATTACCGGGACCGGCCCGTGTTCACGATCGACCCCGACGACGCGAAGGACTTCGACGACGCCCTCTCCCTCGAGGAGCTGCCCGGCGGCGGCTGGCGGGTGGGCGTCCACATCGCGGACGTCTCGCACTACGTCCCCCCCGGCGGCGCGCTCGACCGCGAGGCCCAGCGCCGCGGCAACTCGACCTACCTGGTCGGCACCGTCGTGCCCATGTTGCCGGAACCGATCTCGAACGGGCTCTGCTCGCTCGTCGAGGGAGAGGACCGCCTCTGCCAGGCGGTGCTGCTGGATTTCGACGCCGGCGGACGGCTCCGCGGGAGCGCGCCGGCCCGCACGGTGATCCGCAGCCGGAAGCGACTGACGTACCGCCAGGCCCTCGCCTTCCTGCAGGAGGATGACCTCGCGCGCATCCGGGAACTCCCGCTGCCGCCCAAGCATCAGACCGGTTCGACCGGACGGGCCTTGCGGGAACTGACGGAAGCGGAGTTGCGCGACCTCCAAAGCTGGATCCGCCGGCTGTGGGGCTTCGCGCGACGCCTGCGTGAGGAGCGGATGGCCCACGGGAGCCTCGATCTGGACATGCCGGAAACCAAGATCCTGCTGGATCCCGCGGGCTACGCCGACCGCCTGGAGCGGGTGGAGCACGACGAAAGCCACCAGCTGATCGAGGAATTCATGCTGGCGGCGAACGAGGCCGTCGCCCGCCTCACTCGCCAACACAAGCTGCCCTCGCTCTACCGGGTGCACGACGATCCCGAGCCCGCGCGCCTCGGGGAGTTGCGGGCGACCCTCGCGGACCACGGCATTCCGGCCGGCGACCTCACCGAGCGGGCCGAGCTCGGCCGCGTCCTCGCGATCCTCGCGACCCACCCGCAGGGCCACACCCTCCGGACCCAGCTCCTGCGCAGCCTGCGCAAGGCCGCCTACCGGCACTCGCCGGACGGCCACTATGGCCTGCACAAGCGCGACTACACCCACTTCACCTCCCCGATCCGCCGCTACGCGGACCTCGTGGTGCACCGGGTGCTGGAGCGCCACCTGACCAGCGGTCAGGCGGGCGCGGCGCGCGCGACCCGTTACGACCTCCCCGGCGTCGAGCGCCTCGCCGAGCACCTGAGCCGCACCGAGATCAACAGCGCCGAGGCCGAGCGCGACAGCGTGAAGGTGAAGCTGATGGAGTTCTTCTCGCGCCAGCTGGAGCTCCGGCCGCCGACCCGCTTCCCGGCGGTCATCACCGACGTGCGGCCGCAGGGCCTGTTCGTGGAGCTGACCGAGTCCCTCGCCTTCGGTTTCGTACCGCTCGAGGCGCTGCGCGACGACCGCTACGCGCCCTCCCCCTCGGGCGACGCGCTCATCGGCCGCCGGCACCGGCGCCGCCTCGGGCTCAACGGCCGGCTCGAGGTGATCGTGGTCAAGGTCGACCGCTACCGGCGCCAGGTGGACTTCGCGCCGGCGGACTGAGCCGCTGCCGCGCGGTTCAGCGCCACTCGTAGCGGACGCGGTACGTCACCACCGTCTCGCCGTCCGCCGGTACGGGGACGTCGAACTCGATCGTCTGCGCGTCGCGGCGGGTGAACGGGGCGGAGTGCTGCGGGATCCGCCAGTTGGCGCCGCGGTAAAGTCGTTCCACCACCCGGATCGTCACCGGGCTCGCCTTGCGGTTGCGGAGGCGGATCTCGAAGTCCTCCTCCGCGAACTCCTGGCGGTTGCTCCCGTTGTACTGGGTGCGGGTGCGTTCCCCGACCAGGTCGAATGCGTCGCCGGTGCGCACGCGCACCAGCTCGTTGCGCGGCGTGTGGTCGAGCTCGTTCTCGCCGGTGAACTCGAGGCGGCCGTCCGCCGCATCCTGCCGGTAGAAGCGCAGGCGTCCCTTGGGCAGCGGCACGCCGAGCCGGTTCGCCTCGGAATTCCGGAATTCCCGGAACACGGCGACCTTCGCGCCTCCCGACCCGACGAACGCCGGGTCCCGGTTCGCGCCGCCGCCGAAGGCCATCCCGGGAGCCCCGTCGAAGACGTAAAGCACCGGGGCCCGAACGCCCGTCGCGCGCAGGAACTCCACCTGCTTCGTCTCGCGATCGCGCAACGTGACCGGCCGCGGCAGGGCGTAGAGGCGGAACTCGTCGAACGCCTTCTCCGTCACGGCACCGTCCGCCGCCATCGCGAGCATCACCGCCTCGCGGCCGCGGTTCAGCCGCGGCGCCCGGGGGACGACGCGGGCGACGTCGCCCGCCATCAGCTTGACCGTCGCGTCCGCGAAGGTCCGGCCGCTCTGGTTCGAGAGCGTGACCCAGCCCACGAGGTCGAGCAGTTCGCCCTGCTCGGGCGCGATGAGGTTGTACGCCGCCTGCCAGCCGAGCCCGCCCGTGACGTAGCCCAGCTCCGCCTCGAAGTCGGCAGCCGCTGCGGAGGCGAGCCGCCACGAGAGCGTGGGCCGCAGGATGCCGTCGCCGCCGAGCGGCGGGAACAGCGGTTCCCCGGGCAGGGAGAATCGCACCTTGCCCTCGACCTCGATGATGGGCGCGACCGGCTCGCCCCCCGGCTGGTGCCCGCCGCGGATGACCTTACCCCGGACGGTGAGCTCCCGCGCGTCGCGGTCCCGCACCAGGAAATCGAGCTCGCGCCCCTCGTGCAGCGTGAGGAGCAGGGCTTGGGAGACGACATCAGCGCGGTAGCTTTGCTCCAGCACCCGGAAGGCGACCTTTCCCGCCGGGTCGCGCAGCACCACCGAGTCTGGCTCGACCTGCGCCGTGACGCCCGCGAAGGCCGTCTCCGTCTCGCCGGCCGTGAGGCGGAGCGGCACGCGTTCGCGGACGACGGCGAAACCTTGGTGGTACAGGGTCAGGGCGGGAGCGGCGCTCAGGGCGGGGACGAGCCCGAGGCAAAACAGGGCGGTCTTCATTCCCCAATGCTGCGCGCGCCCCGGCGCCGGCGCGAGCGGAGAGTGGCCGGTCGGGAAACCCCTTGCGCCCGCCCGGGGTTTTTGCGCCCTTGGCGGCCGCTCCGCATGGCATTCCCGTCCGATCCTGAACTTCCGGCCTTCCCCCCCATCGACTTCCGCGCCGAGCTGAACGATGAGCAGTTCCACGCGGTCACGGCCGAGCCGGGGCCGCTGCTGGTGCTGGCGGGCGCCGGCTCAGGCAAGACGCGCACCCTCACCTACCGCGTCGCCTACCTGCTGTCCCAGGGCGTGCGCCCCGGCGAGATCCTCCTGCTCACCTTCACCAACAAGGCCGCCAAGGAGATGCTGCAGCGGGTCCACGAGCTCACCGGCGTCGAACCCGGCCGCTTCTGGGGCGGCACCTTCCACAGCATCGGCCACCGCACCCTGCGCCTCCACGGCGAGAGCATCGGGCTGCCCCGGAGCTTCACCATCCTCGACGCCGAGGAGTCGGAGGGCGTGCTGCGCGACGCGGTGGACGCCCTCGACAAGGGTTTTTTCAAGGACAAGACCCACCCCAAGCCGGGCCCCCTGCACGCCATCCTCTCGATGGCCCGCAACACCCAGCTCTCCCTCGCGGAGACGGTGCAGCGCTTCTTCCCCCAGCATGAGGAGATCCGCGACCGCCTGCCGGAATTCGCCCGCGCCTACGCGGAGCGCAAGCGCGCGGGTTGCCAGCTCGATTACGACGACCTGCTCGAGCTCTGGCTCGATCTGCTCCGCCGCTCACCGGAGACGCGCGAGTACTTCGCCCACCGCTTCCGCCACGTGCTCGTCGACGAGTACCAGGACACCAACGTGCTCCAGTCGCAGATCGTGGACCTGATCGGCTCGCACCACCGGGTGATGGCCGTCGGCGACGACGCCCAGTGCATCTACACCTGGCGCGGCGCGAACGTGGAGAACATCCTCACGTTCCCGGACCGGCACCCCGGGACCGTCATCCACCGCATCGAGACCAACTACCGTTCCACCCCGCAGATCCTCGCCCTCGCCAACGGCGTGCTGCTCGCCCAGCCGCGCGGGCGTTCCTTCGAGAAGGAACTCCGTCCCCACCGCGCCAATTCCGAGAAGCCTTACTACGTCCAGACGATGGACGGTCGCGAGCAGGCCCAGTTCATCGTGCAACGCATCCGCGGCCTGATCGACGAAGGCTGTTCCCTGCGGGACATCGCGATCCTGTACCGGGCGCACTTCCAGGCGCTCGACATCCAGCTCGAACTGGCGCGACTGCAGATCCCCTACCAGATCACCAGCGGGGTGCGGTTCTTCGAGCAGGCGCACGTGCGCGACCTGGTCGCGCTGCTCCGCTTCGTCTTCAACCCGGCCGACACCGCCGCGTGGGGCCGGATCGCGGTGCTGCTGCCGAAGGTCGGCGACAAGAACGCGCAGAAGCTCCACGCCGCCGCCCTCGACCACGCGCGGCTGATGCAGCAGGACTTCGTGGATGCCCTGGGCACGGACGACGTCGCCTCGCGCGTGCCCCGCGACGCCCGCGACGAGTGGCCCAAGTTCACCGCCTCCCTGCGGCAGGTGCGCGACGTGATGCGCACCCTCAAGCCCCACAACGCGGTCGAGATCGCCCTCGACGGCTGGTACGGGGATTACCTCAAGGGGGCCTACGCCAACTACGAGTCGCGGCTCGACGACCTGCGCTCGCTGGTCGGCTTCGCCGGCCGGCACGAGGACATGCACGAACTGCTGGCGCAGGTGATGCTCCTCGGCAGCGAGACGGGCGACCGGTCCGCCGATCCGACGGAGGACGCCCTGCGCCTCACGACGGTCCACCAGGCGAAGGGCCTGGAGTATGCGGCGGTCTTCCTCATTGGCCTCGCCGAGGGCAGCTTCCCGCTGCGGCGCGCGATCGAGGCGGGCGACGTCGAGGAGGAGCGGCGGCTGTTCTACGTGGCGGTCACCCGCGCGCGCGACGAGCTCTACCTCTGTTTCCCGAAGCTCAACACCAAGGGGGGACCGGCGATGCTGCAGAGCCCGAGCCGATTCCTCGAGGAACTGCCGCCCGACCTCTACCAGCCCCTCCGCCCGCGCCGCAGCCTCGGTTGGTAGCCAGCCGGCGCCGGAACGCCGGACTCAGCCGCGATCCCGGCGCTTGAACCACGTCCGCCGCGCCGGCGGAGGTGGGGGCGGGGGCAGACCGCCGCAGGACATCGCATCCTCGGCCAGCATCCGATCCTTGGCCGAGCCGTCCCCGAGGAGCCGCGCCGCCGTCTCGCCCATCCCCAGGCGACGCAGCGTGGAGCGGAGCGCGGATTTCATCTCGGGCTTGTACCAGAAGAAGAAGCTGCGCTGTTCCTGCTTCTCCTCGGGCGAGCGGGCGACGCAGACCGGCTTCTGGTCGTACGGATGCACGCCCGTCGCGTAGATTTCGGTCGCGACCGTCATCGGGGTCGGCGTGAAGTCCTGCACCTGCTCGAGCTTGAAGCCCAGCTCCTTGGTCTCCACCGCGAGCTGGGCCATGTCCTCGGGGCGGGAACCCGGGTGGGAGCTGATGAAATACGGGATGATCTGCAGGTTGTCCCGGCCGAGGCGCTGCTTGGCGGAGTCGAACTTCTCCTTGAACCGCCGGAAGTACTTGAACGAGGGCTTCCGCATCACGCGGAGCACCGCGTCCGACGTGTGCTCCGGGGCCACCTTGAGACGTCCGGAAACGTGGTGCTCCACCAACGTGTCGACGTAGCGCTCGTGGCTCTCCTTCTCCTGACCCTTGGCGTGCTTGTGCAGGAAGAGGTCGTAGCGCAGTCCGCTGGTCACGAACGCGTGGTTCACCCCGGGCGTCTCGCGCACCGCCTTGTAGACGTCGAGCAGCGCGGTGTGGTCGGTGTCGAGGTTCCGGCAGACGTCCGGCCAGATGCAGCTGGGGCGGACGCACTCGTCGCAGATCCACTGCTCGCGGCCCTTCATCTTGTACATGTTGCCCGAGGGGCCGCCGAGGTCGGAGATCGTGCCGCGGAAGTCCGGCATCTGCTTGATGGACTCCACCTCGCGCAGGATGCTGGCCTTGCTCCGGCTGGCCACGAACTTCCCCTGGTGAGCCGAGATCGTGCAGAAGCTGCACCCGCCGAAGCACCCGCGGTGCATGTTGATCGAGTGCTTGATCATCTCGTAGGCGGGGATCGGCCCCCGCTTACGGTACTTCGGGTGGGGCAGCCGCGTGTACGGCAGGTCAAAGCTCGAGTCGATCTGCCGCTCGGACATCGTCGGGAACGGCGGGTTGACGACCAGCAGGCGCTCGCCCGTGGGCTGGATCAGCCGCCGCGCCTTCACCCGGTTCGACTCGGTCTCGATGTCCTTGAAGTTCCGCGCGTAGAGCGCGCGGTCCCGCGCGCAGTCCTCATGGCTGTGGAGGGTGAAGTCCTCCCAGTGCTGGTTCTTCGGCACGGGCGCGCCGGGCGGCAGCAGCAGCGCCGTCTGGGCGATCGTGCGCAGGGACGAGAAGGGAACCCCCTGCTTGAGCAGGCGGAGGATCTCGAGGAGCGGCAGCTCGCCCATCCCGTACACCAGCATGTCGGCGCCGCTCTCGGCCAGGATCCCCGGCTTCAGCGTGTCCGACCAATAGTCGTAGTGCGTGACCCGCCGCAGGCTGGCCTCGATGCCGCCGAGCAGGACGGGGACGTCGGGGTAGAGCTGCTTCAGGGTGCGCGAGTAGACCGTGGCCGCGTAGTCGGGGCGGAAGCCGTGTTCGCCGCCCGGCGTGTAGGCGTCCTGGCTGCGCAGCTTCTTGGCCGCCGTGTAGCGGTTCACCATCGAGTCCATGCACCCCGAGGTGACGCCGAAGAAGAGCCGGGGCGCGCCGAACTTGCGGAAGTCACGGAGGTCGTCGCGCCAGTTCGGCTGGGAAATGATGGCGATGCGCAGCCCCTCGCGCTCGATCATCCGGGCTATGACGGCGGTGCCGAACGCGGGGTGGTCGACGTAGGCGTCGCCGGAGACCAGCACCACGTCGAGTTCGTCCCAGCCGCGGGCGGCCGCCTCGTCACGGGTGGTGGGCAGCCACCGCCGGGGATCCCAGACGGGATCGCGGGCGGCGGGCGCCGCGGGGGCCGGGGCGGGGGCGCCAGGTTGAACCGGAGCCATCAGCGGGCGGGAGCGGGGAGCGCGTTATTCGGGCAGTTCACGGTCCTTGGTCTCGGGTCCCCACCAGATCGCGATCATCCCCACGAGATAGATCGCGGCGAGGGTGGAGCCGGTCTTGGCGAAGCTGCCGTCGAAGGCCTTGATGAGGGTGGCGGTCTGCAGGCCACCGATGGCGGCGACGATGCGGCCGAAGTTGAAGGCGAAGCCCTGCCCGGTGGCGCGCACCGCCGTGGGGAAGAGCTCCGGGAAGTACAGCGGGAAGAACCCGTAGAACGAGGCGGTCACGCCGCCAGCGATGAAGGCAGCGATCAGGAACCCCGTCCCGAAGGCAGCGTTGCCGAGATAGAAGTACAGGGCGGACGCGATGGAGCCGGCGCAGAGCACGGCGTAGGTGACCCGGCGGCCGAAGCGGCCCGCGGCCACCGCGGCGATGATCGTCGCGACGATCGCGCCGAGCGACGTCGCCAGCTGCGTCTTCTCCTTCGCGAAGTGCTTCACCGTGGCCGTGTCCGGCATCAGTTCCGCCGCCCAGCGCGGCGCCCACTGGATCGAGCCCCAGGTGCCCAGCAGCGCCACCCCCGCGAGGACCGCCCCGAACAGCATGCTCCGGACGACTTCGGACTGGGTGCCGGCCTTCAGGCCGCCCGCGGCCACCGCACGCGCCAGGTACTGCTTCACCGGGAACAGGTAACCCCACAGCGCCACCGCGAGGCCGATGATCGTGATCAGCGTCGCCCAGGTCCAATGCAGCTTGGACAGGGCCGGAGACCAGACGCCAATGATGACCAGCGCAGCCAGGCAGGCCACAAGGACGCCGAGGAGGTCGGACTTGCTCCAATGCGAGGTCGAGCCCTTGGCGTTCTCCTCGACCCACTTCTCGGACTCGCCGACGAAGAGGCGGATGAAGAAGATGAGCAGCGCGGGGAAGGCGCCGCTGATCATCAGGAAGCGCCACGCCGAGTTGGCGAGCAGGCTCTGGGTGGCGGCCTCGGAGAGGCCGATCCCGCGCAGCATCACCTCGACGCCGCCGATGAAGCCCACCAGGCCCATGCTGAGCAGCGCCACCAGCAGAAACCCCACGTTCGCCGCCGCGCCGATCAGGCCGGCGATCAGGGCCCGCGACTTGCCGGGCCACACCTCGTTGACGAGGGCGACGCCCAGGGACCACTCGCCGCCCATGCCGAGGGAGGCGATGAACCGCAGCGCCGCGATGTGCCACGCCTCGGTGGCGAAGCCGCAGAGTCCGGTAAAGATCGCGTAGGTGAAGATGCTGAGCGACATCGCCCGCACGCGGCCGATCTTGTCGCCCAGCCAGCCGAACAGCACCCCGCCGCTGGCGGCGCCGACCAAAAACACCGCGATGATCGCGCCGAACCACGCCGCCGTGTCCCCTGCGGGGGCGTTGGGCCCGAGCAGATCCTTGAGGGCCGGCTGGCCGATCAGGGGAAACAGTCCCATCTCAAACCCGTCGAACATCCACCCGAGGAAGGCGGCGATGAGGGTCATGTACTTGGCGCGGGTGGAATCGACGGGGGGCTTCATGCGGGGTCGGTGGGAGAAAGGGGAAGACGCCGGGCGGAGAGCCGAACGCCGCGCTAGGCTCCGGCCCGCCGCCGAAATTGCAAGCGCCGCCGACAGGCCCGATGCCGGATTATCTCCGGGATTGCGCCGCCGCCTCCCCTGCCCCTCTCTTCGGGCACCGTATGTCCGCCCCCTCCGTCGAAAACGTCGTCATCATCGGCACCGGCTGCGCCGGCCTGACGGCCGCCATCTACACCGGCCGCGCGAACCTTTCCCCGCTCGTCCTCGAGGGTCCCTTGCCCGGCGGGCAGCTCACCACCACCAGCGAGGTGGAGAATTTCCCCGGATTTCCCCACGGCGTCGATGGGTTCCAGCTGATGCAGAACCTCCGCGAGCAGGCCACCCGCTTCGGCACCCGCTTCGAGCAGGCGCTGGTCGACCGCGTCGACTTCACCTGCCAGCCGCGGAAGCTCTTCGCCGGCGACCGCGTCATCCTCGCCCGCTCCGTGATCATCGCCACCGGCGCCTCGCCGCGGATGACCGGGATCCCCGGGGAAAAGGAACTCTACGGCGGCAAGGGCGTGACCACCTGCGCGACCTGCGACGGCGCCTTCTATCGGAAGATGGACGTCGCCGTGATCGGCGGGGGCGACAGCGCCGCCGAGGAAGCGCTGTTCCTCACCCGCTTCGCCTCCCGCGTCTACCTCGTCCACCGCCGCGACACCCTGCGCGCGTCCAAGATCATGGCCGACCGGGTCACGAGCCACGAGAAGATCACCTGCGTCTGGGACAGCGTGCCGGTGTCGGTCGAGGGGGTCGCCGAGGGCGCGGTCAGCGGGTTGCGCGTGCGCCACCTGAAGCAGGGGACCGAGCAGGTGCTGGCGGTGAAGGGAATCTTCGTCGCGATCGGCCACCTCCCGAACACCGGGCCCTTCGCCCCGCCGCTGGAGGTGGACGAGCAGGGTTACTTCAAACCCGCCGCGGGTTCCGCGGTACGCACCCACGTGCCCGGGGTGTACGTCGCGGGCGACTGCGCCGACCACGTGTACCGGCAGGCGATCACCGCGGCCGGCATGGGGTGCGCGGCGGCCATCGAGGCGGAGCGCTGGCTCGCCGGGCACGGCGGCTGAGCCGTGCGCCTGCCTCCCGCGATCGCCGCCCGCCACCGCGAACTGGGCATCGCGGAGGATTACGCCGCGCGCCGCGGCCTCCCGTTTCACGCCGAGGCGCCTGAGGCGGACCTGGTGCGCGTGGACCGCGGCGACGTGGAGCCCCCGGTGCGCCTGCTGCCCGCCGCCGCCGCGGCCTGGCACCGGCTGGAGGCGGCCGCGGCCCTGGACGGCATCATGCTCCTCCCCGTCTCCGGCTTCCGCTCGGTGGCCCGGCAAACCGAGATCATCCGGCGGAAGCGGGCTGCGGGGCGGCCCCTGGAGGACATCCTTCGGCTCATCGCGGCGCCCGGATTCAGCGAGCATCACTCGGGCCGGGCGATCGACATCGGCTGCCCGGGGCACACGGACCTCGAGGAAAACTTTGCGGAGACCCCGGCCTTCCGCTGGCTGGAGCGGCACGCGCCGGCGGCTGGATTCCGGCTCTCCTACCCGGGCGGGAACCCGTGGGGCATCGGCTACGAGCCCTGGCACTGGTACTGGCTCGGTCCGGCGGGCGGCTGAGGCCCGCCCCGGGGCTCACTTGTGGTCCCAAGGGAAACGCACCGCCGCCCGCGGGTGTTTCCAGACCTCGAAGACGGAGAACAGCTTGCCCGGATTGAGGATGCCCGCCGGGTCCAGGGCGCGCTTCACGGCCTGCATCGCGCGGATCTGCGCCGGCGAATGCTGGAGCCGCAGGAAGGGCGTCTTCGCCAGCCCGATCCCGTGTTCGCCGGAAATCGCCCCCCCGAGGGCGACGACCTCCCGCATCAGGCGCTGGACCGCCCTTTCGGCCGCCCGGCGTTCCCGCGCCACGGCCTGATGGTACATGATGTTCACGTGCAGGTTGCCGTCCGCGAGATGCCCGAAGGTCGGGATCGACAGACCCGACTCGCGCCGGAGCCGCACCAAGAACCGCGCCAGCGCGAGGTAGCTCCGCATCGGCACAACCACGTCCTCATTCAGCTTCGCATCGCCCAGCTCGAACATCGCGCCGGAGCACTTGCGCCGGACGGCCCAGAGTTGCTCGGCCTCCGCGCGGGAGCGCGCCGCCCGGTGCGCCTGCGCGTGCGCCTCCGCCCACGCCCGGACCAAGGGGCGCTGCTCCCGCAGTTCGCCCCGCGAGCCAGCGAACTCCAGCAGGATCACCGCGCGGCCGGGCTGGCCCGGAAAGACCGCCTGGCCGGTGGCCCGTTCCGCGCAGCGCACGCTGTCCCGGTCGAGGAACTCACAGATCGTCGGCTGCACCCGCGCGCGAAACAGGGCCAGCGCCGCCCGCAGCGCCGCCGCCTCGTCGCGGAACGCGGTCAGCAGGGTCCAGCGTTCCGCCGGCCGCGGCAGCAGCTTGAGCACCGCCCCCGTGACCACCCCGAGCATCCCCTCCGCCCCGATCCAGAGGTCGCGCAGGTTGAAGCCGGCCGAGAACTTCTTGGTCGGCGTGCCCCACTCCACCGCCTCGCCGGTGGGCAGGTAGCCGCGGAGGGAGAGGACGAAGTCGCGGGTGACACCGTGCTTCCCGCCGTGCATCCCGCCGGCGTTGCAGGCGATGTTGCCGCCGATGGTGCAGTACTCGCGCGAGGAGGGATCGGGGGGATAGAACCACCCGGCCTCCTCCGCCGCACGCTGCACCGCGGCCACGTTGGCGCCGGCCTGCACGTGCGCCATCCCCGCCTCAGCATCGATGCGGATGGCGTCGAGTCCCAGCAGGTCGAGGACCCAGCCCCCGTGCACCGGAACGGCCGACCCGGTGAGGGTCGTGCCGCGGCCGCGGGTCGTCACCGGCACCCGGTACCGGTTGGCCAGGGCGAGGACCACGCCCACGTCCGCCTCGCGGCGCACGCGGATGCGCGCCTCCGGCAGGAAGGACAGCTTCGAGCCGTCGAGGCCGGCCTCGGCCAGTTCGGCCGCCTCGGTCCGGACCACGCGGGCCCCGAGACGGCGCCGCAGCGCGGCGGTGGCGGCGGGAAAGCGCTTCATCGCGGTCGCGCTCAGGCGCTGAACCGCCCCCGGTAGGCCCAGAGGCCGAGCGCCGGGTTGGAAATGTAGAAGATGCGCTCCCCGTCCGGCAGGGTGTTCCAGCCGTCCCGCAGCCGTGCGGGATCGTACCGCCGCGTGGTCGCCGCGAGGTCCGCCCACTTGAACCCGACCCCCTCGATCTCGGCGCGCGAAAGCTGGCCGGGGCAATACGTGATCCCGAAGCGACCCTCGCTCGAACCGTGGATCAGGTGGGCCGCGGCGCTCAGGTTCTGCTGCAGCTCCGGGTTCGTCCGGGTCGCCGCCAGCGTCGCGGGCGTGCCGCGGTAACCATACTTGCGGATCAGGCGGTCAATCTCGTGGTCCTCGCCGAACTCGCGCAGGCCGGGGGCGAGGATGACGAGTTCGCCGCCGTCGGCCATCGCCATGCGGGTGCGGTAGACGGCCTTGTTGCCGAGCCAGGTGCTCTTGAACTCCGCCGGATCGAGGTGGACCACGACCTTCTGCAACGGGGCCTCGAGCATCTCGAAGTTCACTTCGAGCGAAAGGGCCGCGGCGCGGTTGAAGACCTCCGCGTCATCCCCGATGAAGAGCCCGCGGACCTCGAGCGCCCCGCTCGCGCCCCTCGCCACCACGGTGTGAACGTACACGATCGGCAGGTGCCGGGTGAAATGCTCCCCGGCGTAGTTCAGGATCCGCCGGACCGGCGTGTCCGCCCGGCCCATCATCCGCTCCATCCCGTAGGCGGCGCCGACGAAGTGGCTCTTGTTGATCCCCTCCACCCCGCCCGTGCCCACGAAGATGTTCTTGTTGTAGTTGGCCATCCCGATCACCTCGTGCGGCACCACCTGCCCGATCGAGAGGATCAGGTCGTGGCCACCCTCGGCGATGAGGTTGGCGACCTGCGCCGGCCAGGGGAACTCCACCGCACCCTCGGAGACCGTCCGGACGAACTCCGCGGGCACCGTGCCCACGGTGGTGATGCCGGTGCGCCAATTGTGCACCCGGAAGCGGTCGGCCGGCACCGTCGGGAACATCTCGTGCAGCTGCTCAGGCGTCATCGGCGAGTGGGTCCCGAGCGCGGGCAGCACGTCGGTCAGCCGGTCCCCGTAGTATTCGTGCACCAGGCAGGTCAGCGGGCCGGCCTGGGAGTGGAACCGGGTGAAGTCCGGCGGGACGGCAAGCACGCGGTGGCGGGGACCCAGGCGGTCCAGCGCGGCGCGCACGCCGGCGCGGAGATCTTCAGCGGTGAGTCGGTCGGTCGCGGAGCCGCGGGCGAAGTAGAGCATAAAAAAGGGCGGCCCAAAACGGGCCGCCCGGGGAGGTTGCGCGACGGCGGGCGTCGGTCAACTCAGCGTTGGATGCGGGCGGAGCCGCCCTTGGCGAACGCCTGCACCTGCTCGACCGTCGCCATCGTGGTGTCGCCGGGGAAGGTGGTCAGCAGCGCCCCGTGGGACCAGCCGAGGTTCACCGCCTCCTGTTCAGACGCCCCGGAGAGCAGACCGTAAATGAAGCCGGCCGCATACCCGTCGCCCCCGCCCACGCGGTCGACCACGTCGAGCTCGCAGGTCGGGGACTGGTACGTCTTGCCATTCATCCAGGCGACCGCGCCCCAGGTGTGGCGGTTGGTCGAGTGCACCTCCCGCAGGGTCGTCGCGACCGCCTTGACGTTGGGGAACTTGCGCACGGCCTTGTCGATCAGCGCGAAGAACGCGGACGGATCGAGCTTGGACTTCGACTCGACGTCCTGCCCCTCGATGCCGAGGCCCTTCTGGAGGTCCTCCTCGTTGCCGACGAGCACGTCGACGTTGCGCACGATGCGGCCGAGCACATCGAGGGCCTTGGACTGGCCGCCCCAGATGTCCCAGAGCTTCGCGCGGTAGTTGAGGTCGAAGGAGGTCACGGCCCCGGCCGCCTTCGCGGCCTGCATCGCCTCGACGATGAGCTCGCCGGTGGTCTCGGAAAGCGCGGCGAAGATGCCGCCGCTATGGAACCAGCGCACGCCGGGCCCGAAGATCTCGTTCCACTTGAAGTCGCCGGGCCGCAGCTGCGCCGCCGCCTCGTTGCTGCGGTTGTAGAACACGACCGGAGCGCGCACGCCCTGGCCGCGGTCGCTGTACACGGTCGCCATGTTCGGCCCGCGGACGCCGTCGTGCTTGAAGCGCTTGTAGAACGGCCGGACGCCCATCGCCCGCACCCGCTCCGCAATCAGGTCCCCGATCGGGTAGTCGACCATCGCCGAGACCACCCCGGTGTTGAGCCGGAAGCAGTCCGCGAGGTTGGCCGCGACGTTGAACTCACCGCCACTCACGTGGATGTCGCAGTGGTTCGCCTTCCGGAACGGGATGATGCCCGGGTCAAGGCGGTGGATCAGGGCCCCCAGCGACACGAAGTCGAGGGCGCCGGAGGGACGGATGTTGAGACCGTGGTTCATAGGCTGCGTGGAGAAAGCGGGCGGATGCGATCGGGGAAGGTCCCGAACACCCCGGCCGAAACGACCGCGAGGCTCGCCGCCGCGGCGCGGGTTGGTCAAGAGCAGACCCGGACCCTCAGGCGGCCAACGGACGCTCCTCGCGCCGCCAAGTCGCGGGGGGCCAGCCGTCGGGCTCCGGCCACGGCGGCGCGGGATCCGGCTCCGGGCGGGGCCCCCCCTCCTCCGCCTCGTCGTGGAGGCGCTGCCGGCGCCGGGCGACCTGGCGGTGCGAATCCCAGAGGCCGAAACCGGTGCGACGCGCGGGTTGGTTCATCATCCGGCCATCCTACCCGACGGGTGGGACATCCGCCGGCCCAGCCCTCGCCAACCTTGCGCTTCCGCGCGCGTGGCCGCACAACCCCCGGATGCCCGCCTCCGGCGCTCCGCCCGCCTCTACCCCTGACGAGTCCTCCGCCGCCGACGGGCGCGATCGGAGCGAAGCCGTCGTCGCGGCCGTGGCCACCGCCGTCGGCCTGATGACCGGTTCCCTCCCGGAGCGCGAATTCGCCGGCCCGGTGCTGCGGCTGCTCGGCGAGGCCGGCGGCGTGAGCCGCGTGTACGTGTTCGATTTCCAGCGCCAGGCCGACGGCCGCTATCGCGTCAGCCAGCGCCACGAATGGACCGCCGTGGGCATCTCCGCGCAGATCGGTAATCCGGACCTCCAGGGTCTGGATCTGATCGAGGCGGGCTTCGGCCGCTGGCAGGAAGTGCTGCTGCGCGGGGAGCCGATCGTCGGGGAGATCGCGGAGTTCCCACCTTCCGAGCGGCCGATCCTCGAGGCTCAGCAGATCCTCTCGTTGCTGGTCCAGCCCGTCTTCGCCGGCGCGCGAATCCACGGAATGATCGGCTTCGACGCCTGCGCCCCGCGGGCCCCCTGGAGCCGGTTCGAGGTCTCCGTGTTGCGCATCGCCGCGCAGGCCTGGGGTGCCGCCGTCCTGCGCGAGGAGCGCGACGCCCAGCTGCGGCACATGCAGCGGATGGAGGCGATGGGCCGGATGGCCGGCGGCGTGGCCCACGACTTCAACAACGTCCTCTCGGTGGTCGGCGGCGCGGTCGAGGCGCTCCAGGGGGAGGCCGCGGCGCCCGTCCCGGCGGATGGCGAGCGCTACGGTCGTATCCTCCGCCACGCGCTCGATCAGGGTCGCGGGCTGACGCGCCGCCTGCTGGAATTCAGCCGGCCCGGGAGCGGGCACGCGCGCGAGCTGGACCTCGGGGAAGCGGTCGCCCGCGCCGTCCCCCTCCTGCGTCAGGCCGCGGGCAGCCGCGTCCGCGTCGAACTTGAGCGCGCGCCCGCGCCCCGGGTGCGCATCGACCCGGTGCAATTGGAGCAGGTCCTGCTCAACCTCGTGATCAACGCCCGCGACGCGATGCCCGGGGGCGGCCGGGTGCGCGTCGAGGTGGGGCCCGACCCCGCCGGGCCCGGCGGCGCCGCGCGGCTGCGCGTCACCGACACCGGTCCCGGCATCCCCGCGGGGCAGCGCGACCGGGTGTTCGAGCCGTTCTTCACCACCAAGGCGGACCGCGGCGGGACGGGGCTGGGGCTGTCCACGGTCTTCGCGATCGTGACGGGCCACGGCGGCACCATCGTGCTCGGGCCGGCCACGGGCGGCGGCGCGGAGTTCCTGATTTCCCTGCCCGCGGCAGGTTGACCGGCGCTCGCCCCGGCCCCTAGCCTCCCCCCCCTCCTGTCATGAGCCTTCCCCTCAAACCGGCCGGTTCCACGGCCTTCGATCAAATCTCCCTCGGCGAAGTGATGCTGCGCCTCGACCCCGGCGAGGGGCGCATCCGCACCGCCCGCGAGTTCAAGGTCTGGGAGGGCGGCGGCGAGTACAACACCTCCCGCGGGCTGCGGAAATGCTTCGGCCTCCGGACCGCCGTCTGCACCGCGTTCGTCGACAACGAGGTCGGCCACCTCGTGGAGGACTGCATCCTGCAGGGCGGCGTCGCGACCGACTTCATCCGCTGGCGGGAGGACGACGGCATCGGCCGCACCGTGCGCAACGGCCTGAACTTCACCGAGCGCGGCTTCGGCATCCGCGGCGCCGTCGGCAACTCCGACCGCGGCAACACCGCCGCCTCGCAGCTGAAGCCCGGCGACTTCGACTGGGACCGCATCTTCGGGCAGCTCGGCACGCGCTGGTTCCACACCGGCGGGATCTTCGCCGCGCTCTCCGCCTCGACTGCCGCGCTCGCGATCGAGGCGGTGCAGGCGGCCAAGCGCCACGGCGTGATCGTCAGCTACGACCTCAACTACCGGCCCTCGCTCTGGAAGACCATCGGCGGCCTGCGCAAGGCCCAGGAGGTCAACCGCGAGATCGCCCGCCACGTGGACGTGATGATCGGCAACGAGGAGGACTTCACCGCCTCGCTCGGGTTCGAGGTGCGCGGGGTGGACCACGGGCTGTCCCGGATCGAGACCGAGGCCTTCCAGGAGATGATCGCGACCGCCGTGCGGGAATTCCCCAACTTCAAGGTGGCCGCGACCACCCTGCGGCGCGTGATCACCGCCACGCGCAACGACTGGTCCGCCCTCCTCTGGCACGAGGGCAAGTTCCACGCGAGCCGGCCCTACCCGGAGCTCGAGATCCTCGACCGGGTCGGCGGCGGCGACAGCTTCGCGTCGGGCCTGCAGTTCGGCTTCCTCGAGTTCAACGACGCGCAAAAGGCGGTCGATTACGGCGCCGCCCACGGCGCCCTCGCCTCGACGACGCCCGGCGACACCTCGATGGCCACGCGCCGCGAGGTGGAGAAGCAGATCGGCGGCGGCGGCGCGCGGGTGGTGCGCTGAACCGCCGCCCCGCCGGATGAGCCGGGAGACTTGTTACCGCTGCTTCTGGCCGCGCCCCCTCTGCTGGTGCCCGTCGCTCGTCCCGATGGCGACGCGCACCCGCTTCGTGTTCCTGATGCACCCGAAGGAGTACAAGCGGGAGAAGGCGGCGACCGGCCGGCTGACGCACCTGTGCCTCCCGCACAGCCGCATCCTCATGGGGGTGGGCTTCGAGGAGCACCCGGAGCTGCGCGCCCTGCTGGCGGATCCGGCGCTGCATCCGGTGCTGCTGTTCCCCGGCGCCACGGCGCTCAACCTGTCCACGGCGGCCGCAACCGGCGCGCCGGCGCTCGCCGACCTGCGCACCCGGCTCGCCACGCGCACGCTCGTCGTATTCATCCTGGATGCCACTTGGGCGCTGGGCCGAAAGATGCTGCGGCTGAGCCCGGTGCTCCAGGCCTTGCCGCGGCTGATGTTCACCCCCGCCGCGCCAAGCCGTTACGTGATCAAGCAGCAGCCGCACCCGGCCTGCCTCTCCACCCTCGAGGCGACCCACGAGGTCCTCACCGCGCTGGCCGCCACCGGCCTCGATGACTACCCGCTGCCCGCGCAGCTGCCCGACGTCTTCGCCCGGCTGCAGGCGTTCCAGCTGGCGTGCGCCGCGGATCCGCAACGCAAGGGATACCGTCACCGCCCGTACAAGACTCCCGCGGAACGGCGTCCCCTCGCGGGCACCAGCGGCCGGCGACGCCGCAAGCTCTTCGACCTGCCTCCCGGCTGAGGACCGGGCGCGGGCCTAGCCGCCCTTGACCGCGTGCAGCGCCAACTCGCGGCACTGCTTGAGGTCCGTCTTGCCGGTGCCGAGCATCGGGATCCGCTCCACGCGGTGGATGATCTTGGGCACCCAAAGGTTCGGTAGCCCGCGCTCCGCCAGGCGGGCCCGCAGCTGTTCCAAGGTCACCGCCTCGGTGGTGAGCAGCACCAGCGCCTCGCCCTTGGCCTGGTCGGGGATGCCGGTGACGTACACCACCGGCTGTTCCGACTGGTCCCAGCCGAAGGCCTCCACGATGCGTTGCTCCACGGTGCCGTGCGGCACCATCTCACCCGCGATCTTGGAGAAGCGCGACAGGCGGCCCTCGATGTAGAGGAAGCCGTCCGCGTCGAACCGACCGAGGTCGCCGGTCACGAACCACCCGCGGCAGAACGCCTGCCGGGTCTTGCCGGGATCGTCGAGGTAACCCTCGAACACGTTGGCGCCGCGCAGCAGAATCAGGCCCGTATCGGTCTCCGGACGCTCCTCCATCGTCTCGGGATCCACGATCCGAGCGGTGAGACCGGGCAGGAGCCGGCCCACGGAGCCCGCGCGTTTGCCCTCCTGCGGCTCGTTGGTGGAAAAGATGATCGGCGGGTCCGGCTGCGTGATGTTGGTGGCCGGCGCGGTCTCGGTCAGTCCGTACCCCTGCTGGATCTCGAGGTGGTACTGCCGCAGGAAATCGGCCTTCAGGTCGTCGGGCAGCCGCTCCGCCCCGGTGACGACGAGGTCGAGGGAGCGCAGTTCCGCCGGCTGCGCCTTCTTGAGGATCGGGCGGATGAAGGTGGGCGCCCCGACCATCACCCGCACCTGCTCGGCCGCGATCGCGTCGATGATGCGCCGGGTGTCGAGCGGGCTCGGCACGGTGACGACGCGGCTCCCGCGCAGGATCGGATACCAGAGCGTGACGGTGAAGCCGAAGCTGTGGAAGATGGGGAGGCAGCCGAGCACCGAGGAGCGCTCGGGAAGGATCGAGAGGGAGGAAATCTGCAGGCAATTGGCGAGGATGTTGCGGTGGGTGAGCACCACGCCCTTGGGCTCGCCGGAGCTGCCGCTGGTGAAGAGCAGGCCGGCCTCCTCCCGGTCGCCGGTGCGGGGCAGGCCGAGCAGGTTGGCGCAGACCTGATTGGGGAGCAGCCACGCGGCCAGCAGCCACGGTAGCATCGCCCGGCGCCCGCCGGCGGCCTCGATCTCCGCGCGGAGATCAACGGTTCCGGCGGGCCAGGGAAACGCGGGCAGCTTCTCCTGCATCGCCTTCGCGGACAGCACCGTCTCGATGCCGGCGATGCGCAGGCTGGTGAGGATCGCGTCGCGGCCCGCGGTGAAGTTGAGGTTCACCGGCACCTTGCCGGCCATCGCCACCGCCAGGTTGGCGATGAAGCCGCCGGCGCCCGGAGGCAGGACGATCCCGACGCGCCGGCCCGGGACGTTCGCCCGGAGGCGCCGCGAGAGGAGCGCCGCGGCGGCATAGATCTGGGCGCAGGAGAGGACCCGGCGCTCGGCCGTGCGGTCGATGACCAGAATCCGGCCCGGTTGCTTCGCCAGCGCCCGCACCGCCTCGCGGCCGAGGTGCCGCCGGAGCACCGGCCGTTCCTGGAAGGCGCGCTCGCCCAGGTCGAGGAGTTCGCGCCGCGCCCACTCCACCCCGGCCTGCGCCGCGGGCTGCGGCCGGCCGAACGCGACGTGCACGGCGGTCGGCAGGAGCCGGGGCGACTTCCACACGCACTTGTTGCCGGCGAAGGAGAAGATCGAGCCCCAGAGGCCGTCGACGGCCGCCGCCACCACGGGCGCCCCCGCCCGCGCGGCGATCACTTCGAAGCCCCGGTGCAACCGCATCAGCTGCCCGGTCCGGGAGATGTGTCCCTCCGGACAAACGCAGACCACCTCGCCGCGCCGCAGCGCCTCGACGGCGCCGTGCATCCCGGACCGCGGCTGGGCGGCGGAGATCCCGATGCTCCCCGAGCGCTCGAAACACCAGTTCAGGAACCCGTTCCGCCGCAACCAGTGATGGGCGACGAAGCGGATCGGCCGCGGGCAGGCGAGCTGCAGCACGACCACGTCGACGTAGGAGAGGTGGTTGGCGATGAGCAGGACCCCGCCCTGGGCGGGAAAGGCCTCGAGGCCGGAGGTGCGCACCCGGTACAGCAGGCGCGCGATCAGGTGCGCGAACCACTCAAGGTGCAGGGGCAGGAAGGATCGGCGGCGGAACATCGGCGGGCGACGGGGCTGGAGGGGCTGCGGGGCTTGTTGGCGAAAGCGCGGTGGCTGGGAAGCCTTTTCTCAGGGCGCGCGCCCCCCGGCGGCGGGCACCGGTTCCAGCGGGCGTGCGCGGACCGCGCGCAGATCCCCCGCCAGCGCCGCGAAGCCGGGAAACTCGTGTTCCAGCCGGCGGGAATCCAGGCGATGCCGTTCCACCTCGCGCAGGGCGCAGTCGATCTCGTGGGCGAGGCTCGGGCGCTCGGTCGCGTAGACCCTCAGCTTCAGCTCCGCCCGGCTATAGGGGCGCGCGCCCCGCGCGTTACCGTCGATCCACGCCGCCTCGGTCACGGTCGGATCTCGCCCGCAGAGGTACCACGCCTCGATTGCCGGGACCGCGACGCCCACGGCCCGCAGCAGGCGCTCGCGCCCCCGCGCCGGCGGCAACTTCTTGGTCGTCTGCCGGTGCACCGCCCGCAGCTGGCACATCCGGCACTGGGGATGAAAGTACCCCGGACGCTCATGCGCCGCCCCGTGCACCACCGAGTCATCCGCGTCCACCGCCACGACGAGCGCATCCGCGTCGGTGTTGAAATGCAGGTGGCGGATGACCGCCGGGAGCACCTGGGCCACGTTGGGCCAGCCGCGGGCCCGGAACCCGGGCGCGATGAAGCGGGGCCGCTCGCGCAACACCCCCGTGACCAGTTCCCGCAACGCCGCCTCGTCCGCCGGGGACTCGCTCAGCAGGGCGACGTTCATCGCTCCTCCGGCACCCCGCCGAGGATCCCGCTGTACCACATCTCGCCGAGCGATCCCTCCCGCAGCAGTTCGGGGAGGTCGGGGCGGTCCGCGAGCCGCTCAAAGGTGGCCGCGCGGCCGGTCTTCTGCGAGATGATCACCTCCTCCGGATGGTCCCGGAACAGGTCGATGAAGTACGGGGAATGGGTCGTCGCAATCACCTGCACGCCGGCACGGCCCGCGTCCGCCGGCGGATGACTGAGCCGGTAGAGCACGTCGCGCACCTCACGGAACATCCGGGGATGCACGCCGCGGTCCACCTCCTCAAGGCACAGGATGCGCGGCGGATCCGGATCGAAGGCGAGCGCCAGCAGGGCCACGACATACAGGGTCCCCTGGGAGAGTTCCTCCGCGCCGAGCCATTCCCCGCACTCCGCCAACCGCAGGCGGAAGGTGAGGCCGCCGGCGGACGCCGGCCCGGCCTCCAGCGCGGAAAACTCCGGCAGCAGGCGGAGCAGTTCCGCCTCCAGCGCCGTGTGCACGGCCGGCGCGTGCTCCCGCAACTGCACGAGCACCGCCGCGAGGTTGCCCCCGTCCGCGGCCAGTTCCGCCCCGTCACCCGCTGGGCATGGTCGCGTCATCACCTCGTGCTCAAGCGCGTACCCCCGGACGGTCGCGAGTCCGGCCCGGAGCGCAGCCCACGCGGGCGTCCCCGCCGGCTCCACCCGCAGGAAATCGCAGTGCCCCTCCCCCGCGCAGCCCAGGGTGGCGCTGACCTCCGCGTGCGGGGCCGCGAACTCGAAGCGGATCTCCGGCCCCTCGCCCCGCTGCACCGCCTCGGCCCCGGCCAGCGGCAGCGCCGCTAGGCGCCGCAGGGTCAGGATCGACTCGATGAGGCTAGTCTTGCCGCTGCCATTGGGCCCGATCACCAGGTTGAAGGGCTGCAGCTCGATGCGCGTCTGCCGCAGGGCCTTGAAGCGATGGAAGGCGATGGACGCGATCACACCGCGGAGCTTGGGCATCGCTCCCGTGTTGGCAACGCGCCGGTCACTTTGCCCGCCGGATCCGGTTGAACCAGTCGGCGGCGCGCTCCGTGACCGGATTGCGCTCCAGCGCGAGCGCCGCCAGGCGCACGCCCAGGTCGCTGGCGTCCGGCCGCGCCAGCGTGCCCCGGATCCGCAACGGGAGGCCGGCGGCGGCATAACCCCATTCGTCGGGCACCTCATCGAGCGCCCCTAGCCCCCGCAGCAGGTCGGCCGCCCGGCCGCGCGCGCGCAGTTGCAGCTCCAGCGCCAGGGAACCCTCCCGGAAACCGGCGCCCGGCGCCCGCAGGAGATTGCCCCCGCCCGTCAACCGCAGCTCCGGCGTGAGCACCACCAGGTGGCGCAGGCTAAGGTGGCCCGCGGCGTCCCGGGCCGCGACCACGCTCAGCTGGTCGAAGGCGAGCGGATGCAGGAAGGACGAAAGTTCCGCCACTGCCCGGCCGCGGGACAGCGGTGGCTCACGCCGCACCCCCAGGGACTCGAGCGCCCCGCCGGCCGCCGCCAGGATCTCGGCTACCCGCCCGGAACCCGCGGGCGCCGGGGGCAGGTTGACCGGGAAGAGCCGCAGGGTCCCGCCACGGGACACGAGGTGCACTTCCCCCTCCACGGCCGCGCCCAGGCCCGCCAGGTCCGCGCCGCGGGACCGGAGGGAGCCCGCGAGGTCGAGCCGGCCGGAAAACCAGCCGGCATCGCCCTGCTCGTCGCCGGGGTTCCAATCGCGCAGCACCACGGCCGACTGGAGGCGGTAGCCTCCACCCTCCTCCGGCACGTGCCTCAGGCTGCCGCTCGCGCGCAGGCTCGCGCCGCCCGCGAGGACGGATTCCAGTTCCTCCACCTGCACCTCCGACTGCTCCAGCCGGAAACGCGCCCGCGTGTTGCGCCAGGCTGCCCCCACCTCGGGGATCAGTTCGTCGATCCGCACCGCGATCGTCCCCCACCAACCGGTCCACGGCGCCGCGTCACCCGGAGCGGCCTTCCCGCCGCCCCACCACGGCCGGAAGCCGCCCAGCGCCGGCAGGTCGAGCCGGGATCCCGTCACGTCGAGTTCGAGCCTGCCGCGCCCGCCGGCGACCGGCTCCCACGTCCCCGCGAACAGCGCGCGGGACAGGCCCGGGCTCGCCCCGGCTTCCAGCGGGACATGAAACTTCAACCGTCCCGAGGCCTCCCGGTCGATCCGCGCGTCGAGCCGGAGGTCCGGCAGTGCCGTGGTCGTCCGCAGCCCGGAGGTCCGCAGGTGCGCGTGAATCGCCGTCACCGCCCCGCCCGTCGCGCCCGCGTCCACCTCCAGCACGCCCGCCGCCAGATCGCCGCCGAACGCCGGGGCGAGGCCAGCTGCCGCCGATGCGAGTTCGATCCGGGCCCGGCCGGCCAGCTTCCAGGATTCCCGCTCGCCCGTCAGGCGCCCGCCCTTCGCCTCCACGACGGCAAACTCCTGTCCGCGCGCACTGAGTCGCAAGGCGTCGATTTCCCCACTCCAGCCTTCCGGAGCGAACCGGAAGCCTCCCTGCAGCGAGGCGGCAAGATCGTCGATCCGCCATCCCTCGTCGGACCCGGCGAACAGTCCCGTGCCCCGCAGGCCTTCCTCCGTCCGGAGCGCCAGGGCTCCGGCGTTCGCCCGGCCGATCAGGCGCCCCCGCACCGGCCCGCCGCCGAGCGTGATTTCCCCGAACCGCAGCGGCGGCAGGGTGAAGTCCAGCACCTCCAGTCCGATCAGGTCGGCGTCCGGCTCCCTCGCCTGAAACGAGCGCGCGGTCCAATCCACCGCCCACGGTTGACGGGCCGAAAGGCGGAGCACCGGCGTTTCGGCACCCGCCCGGAGGCGCACGGCGAGACGGTCGAAAGCCCAGACCCGGGTGCCGGCCCGGAAATCAAACTCCGCATCGCCGCCGGTGAGGCCGAGCCGCGCAAGGATCGGGTGCGCCCGCGCGGCGGTCCCCAGTTCGACGTCGGCCTTCCCCCGCACCGCGACCAGCCCGGATCCGGGCGCCCAACCCAGCTCACCCTCCCCCACGATGCGGTCGCCGGACCAGCCCGGCGCGGGAAAAAGCCGCGCCACCTCGTCCGCGCGGAAATCCGCCCACCAGCGGAGCCGCCATTCGCCGCCCGCCGGCGGCATCTCGCCGCTGAACCGCGCCACCTCGCGGTCCGCCGCGCGGACCCGGAACGCCCACGCGCCACCGCCGGCCGCCGGCGGCTCCGTCCATTCCCCGGCTACGGTGAGTTCCCGGGGCCAGCCTTCCCCGCGCACCGCCGCCACCCCCTCCGCCCGCAGCGGGGCAGCCGTCGCCCCGGCCGGCACCGCCACCCTGAACCGCCCCTCCACGACGGGCAGGCTCTTGCCCTCCGGACGAAACGTGAACTCCACCCGCAGCGTCCCGTCCCGCCCCGCCGCCAATCCCTCCCCGGACGCCCGGAAGCCGATCGCCCCGCTCGCCGCGGGCCACCGGACCTCCCCCTCCGCCTCCAGGCGTGCCGGGGCCAGGGCGCCGCCAAGGGCCGCCCGCAGTTGTTCCCGCCACGTTTCCAGCGTTCCCGCGGCCGCCAGCGGCTCGACCACGCAGCCCCGCAGCACCACCTCCCTGAACTCCGGCCTCCCCCGCCCCAACAGGCTCATCGGCCGCACCCGAACCTGCGCTTCCGCGATCGCCAGCCGAAATTCCCCGGTACCCCAGCGCAGGTCGCGCAGCCGCAGGCCCCCGTCCCAGCCGATCCGGGCCGACCTCAATTCCGCCGCCGGATCCAGCGACCGCTGCACCAGGGTGCGGACGATCCCGGACTGGACCACGGGGGTCAGCGCCAGCCCCGCCGCCAGCGCGAGGGCCGCGACCAGCAGAATGGAAACGCGCGCGGTGCTCATCAGGCGAGGGAAAGGAGGGCGGGACAACCAGGAACGGGCAAAGGTTCCCCGGGGGCCCAAGCTGCCCCGCCGACGCCGCGGCGTCCAGCCCGGCTCAGGGCCGCGCGATCAGCTCGTCCGCCTGTCCCATCGCCTTCCGCAGGGCGGCGACCGCGACGTTATACTGATAAAACGCCTGGATCTGATTCGTGCGGGCCGTCGTCAACTCGACCTGGGCCGAGAGGACGTCGAGCTGCGTGCCGGAGCCCGCCTCATAGCGCGCGTTGGCCAGGCGGACCGCCTCCGTGGCCTGCTCGACCACGCGGGCCGACGCGTCCGCCAACTCGGAGGCCTGCTGCCACCCCGAGTGGGCGCGGCTGACCTCCACGTCGACCGCGAGCTCGGCCTCCGCGAGCAGCAGCCGGGTCTGGTTCAGGGCGGAACGGGCCTGCACCTCCCGGCCCCGCGTGGCGCGGCCATCAAAGATGTCCCACTGCGACTGCACGCCCAGGAGCCAGCCGTGATTGGAGTCCCCGAACTGGGAGGTCGGCCCCTTTCGCAGCGTCCAGCCACCAAACGCGGCGACATTCGGGTACAGGCCCGCCCGGGCCGTGGTGATCCCCTCCTCCCGTGCGCTCGCGAGCTTGGCGAGCCGCTGCAGATCGGGGCGTTGGGCCCGCGCCGCGTCGAGGGCGGCCGCCCGGTCGAACGTCTGCGGCGTGAACGTGAGCGTGCCGGAAACCTCCAGCTCCGGCCGGGCCGCGCCGGGCGCCGCCACCAGCCCGAGGGCGAGGCGCAGGCTCTCCCCCGCGAGCCGGAGACTGTTGCGCGCCGTGATCAGGGGAACCTGGCTGTTCGCGACGGCCACCTCCGCGCGCAGTTTCTCGAAACTGGAGACCGTGCCCGCCTGGTAGCGGTCCGATACCGTCCGCAACTGCTCCCGGAGCAGCTCCAGGTTGGACTCCTGCACCCGGATCTGCTCCCGCGCGAGCAGCACCTCGAGGAAGGCGGAGCGCACCTGCAGCAGCGCCGCGTTGATGACGGCCTGCAGCTCCAGTACGGCGGCCTCCCGCGTGAGCTTCGAGGCCGCGACCGCGGCGGGCACGGCGCCGGCGGAGTAAACCACCTGCGTCGCCGTGAGGCTCAGCTGCCACGCCTGGCCGGAAGCGGGAAACCCCTGCGACACGTCGGGGTCATTCCGCTGGTAGAGCGCCGACGCGCCGACGGAGGGCAGGCCCCGGGCCGCGACCTCCAGCACCACGCCGTCCTGCTGGCGGATCCGTTCGCGCGCCTGCTGGATCGCGAGGTTGTGGTCGAGGGCAAACCGCAGGGCGCCCGCGAGGTCGAGCGGGCCGGGCGGCAGGACGGGAGCGGCCCAGACCGACGCGGCGAGGAGGGCCGGCGCGGCGCGGCGCAGGGCCCGGAACAGCGGGAAACGGAACGAGGTCATGCGGAGGGGACGGGCGCGGCCGGTCGGGGCGTGAGTTCGCGGGCGATCAGCGCGTAGAAGGCGGGAACGACGAAGAGCGTGAAGATCGTACCGACCGCCATGCCGACCACCAGCACCCAGCCGATGCTGTTGCGCGAGGCGGCGCCGGGGCCGCTGACGAAGATCAGCATCAGGTGGCCGAAGACCGTGGCAGCGGAGGTCATCAGCACCGGCCGCAAGCGGGTGGCGGCGGCGCGGCGGATCGCGTCGAGCTTGGCCACCCCCTCGCGCTGGAGTCCGTTGGCGAACTCCACGATCAGGATCCCGTTCTTGGCGATGAGCCCCACGAGGGTGATGAGCCCGATCTGGGAGTAGATGTTGAGCGAGCTCGCCCCGAGAAAGACGGGCAGCATCGCCGCGACGATCGCGAGCGGCACCGAACCGAGGAGGATGATGAAGGGATCGCGGAAGCTGTTGAACTGCGCCGCCAGCACCAGGAAGATAAGCAGCACCGCGAGCATCGCCGCCTTGCCCAGCGCCTTGCCCTCCGTGCGCAGCTGACGCGACTGACCGCCGTAATCGATCGTGTAACCGGCCGGCAGGATCTCGGCCGCCTTCGCCTCGAGCTTCCGGAGCGCCGCGTCGATGCTCGGTCCCACGCCCGTGATCTTGACCGAGTTCAGCTGCTGGAAGCGGTTGAGGGTCCGGGGCTGCACCGTCTCACGAATCGACGCGATCGTGCTCAGCGGAATCAACTGACCCTGGGGGCCGCGGATGTGGTAATTCAGCAACTGGTCCGCGTTGAGCCGCTGCCCGCGTTCCACCTGCGGGATAACCCGGTAACTGCGGCCGTCATTGACGAAGCGATTGACGTAGCCGCCGCCCAACATCGAGCCGAGGTCCCGCGCCACATCGACAAGGCTCAGGCCCATCGCGGCAACCTTCTCCCGGTCGATCTCGATCTCGGCCTGCGGCAGGTCGAACTTGAGGTCCTTGTCCGCGAAATAGAACACGGGCGGGCCACCGCCGCCGGGTTCCGGCGTGTTGGCGTGGATCACCAACTGCTGGGCGACCTCCAGCATCTCCCGGTGATCGGCGGTCGAGCGCAGCACGAATTCGATCGGGAACTGCCCGCCCGCGGGAAGGGGATCCGGGGTGTTCACGATCACGTTCACCCCCGCCACCGCCGCCGCGGGCGCCTGGAGCAGATCCCCGATCTCAACGGAGGTCCGGCGACGCTCCGACCACGGTTTGAGGATCATCCCGGAGATGCCGAAGTTGGCGGACGTGACCTGAAACGAGGCGTCGTACTCGGGCACCGACTCGTAGATTTTCTGCACCTCACGGGCGTAGAGGGAGTTCTGCTCGATGGTCGCCGTGGGCGAAGGGACGAGAATGCTGAAGACGACGCCCTGGTCCTCCTTGGGCGCCAGTTCGCTCTGGGCGAACTGGAAGAAGGGGGCCAGCAGCACCGTGAGGAGCAGCGAGCCCGCCAGTACAAACTGCACCGCGCGGTACCGGCGGCCGAGCGCGAGGTCGAAGGCGAAGACCAGAATCGCCCCCACCACACTGGCCCCGAGCAGACCAAGCGCGGCGGGCACCGCGGCCGCCTTCACCCCGGCCGTACCGAAGAGTAGCCAGACGACCCCGACCGCAAGGGGCCAGAGCGGCAGCCAGGCGATCAGGGACCAACCCGCGAGCGCCCAGGCCGGACGCCGGTCGGCGCGCAGGGAGAGCATCGTGCCCACGACGCCTTCGTAGGCATTCCGGAGGCGGTCGAAGAGTCGGTTCGTCAGGCCCACCATTCCCCGCTCCTCGTGCGCGCCGCCCCGCAGCAAATGGGCGCTCATCATCGGGGAGAGGGTCAGGGCAACGAAGCCGGAGATGGCCACCGCGCCGGCGAGGGTCAGCGCGAACTCGCGGAAGAGCGCTCCCGTCAGGCCGCCCTGGAACGCGATCGGGGCGTAGACGGCCGCCAGCGTGATCGTCATCGAGATCACGGGTCCGACCAGTTCGCGGGCGCCGAGCAGCGCGGCATCAAAGGGAGTCTGGCCGGCGCGGATGTGGCGCTCCACGTTCTCCACCACGACGATCGCGTCGTCGACCACGATGCCGACCGCGAGCACCACCGCGAGCAGGGTGAGCAGGTTGATGGTGAAGCCGAAGGCCAGCATCATCGTGAGCGCGCCGAGCAGCGAGAGCGGCATCGCCACCAGGGGGATGAGCACGGAGCGGAACGAGCCGAGGAACAGGAAGATGACCACGGCGACGATCAAAAGGGTCTCGGCGAGGGTGCGCAGGATCTCGCGGAGCGAGTCGTCGATGTACTTGGTGGCGTCGTAGCCCACGCGCATCCGGAGTCCGCCCGGGAGATCGCGCTCGATCGTCGGCAGCAGCGCCCGCACCCGCTTGACCACCTCCACGGTGCTCTCGGTCGGGAGCACCCAGATGCCCATGAACGTCGCGCTCTCGCCCGCGAACCGGACGTCGTCGTCGTAGCTTTCGGCACCGAGGACCACGTCGGCCACGTCGGCCAGGCGCACGATGGTGTCGCCGCGGCGCGCGACCACCAGTTCGCGGAACTCGGCCGCGCTCCGGAGATCCGTATTCGCGACGAGGCTCATGGTGAGCATCGTGCCCTTGGTGGAGCCGACGGCCGCCAGCGCGTTGTTGGTGGCGAGCGCCTGCCGCACCTCGGCCGGGCTGATCCCGTGGGCCGCGAGGGCGTCGGGCTTGAGCCAGACCCGCATCGCAAACACCCGGCCGCCCAGGATGTCGGCCCGCTGCACCCCCTTCACCGAGGACAGGGCCGGCTGCACCATCCGGTTCAGGTAGTCGGTCACCTGGTTCGGCGCGAGCTGGTCCCCGTAGAAGCTGATGTACATCGACGCGAACTGGTTGTCGCTGGTCTCGACGCTGATGGTCGGCGATTCGGACTCCGGCGGCAGCTCATTGCGGACCTGGTCGATCTTGGCGCTGATCTGCGCGAGCGCGGCGTTCGTGTCGTAATTCAGCCGCAGGTAGACGCTGATCAGGCTGAAGCCCGCCCGGCTCTCGGACTCGATGTAATCGATGCCGTCCGCGCTGGCCACCACCCGCTCGAGCTGGGTGGTGATGTAGCCGCGCACGGTCTCGGCGCTGGCGCCGAAGTAGACCGTGCTGATCTTCACCACGGCGCTGTCGCTGCGCGGGTACTGCCGCGTGTTCAGCTGGTAGAAGGAGACTATCCCAAGCACCAGCAGCGTGATGTTGACCACGAGGGCCACCACCGGCTTGCGGATGAACAGGTCCGTGAAGCTTCGCTCGTGCATCGGAGGGCGGGGGGCGGGCCTCAGGAGTTGGCCGGACGCGGGTTGGCGCTCGCCGCCGGCTGGACCGCGTTGTTGACCTGCACCGGAGCGCCGTTGCGCAGCTTGAAGACGCCCGCGGTCACCACCTGTTCACCCGCCTTCACCCCACCCTTGACCGCCACGAGGTCTCCGCGATGAGCGGTGACCTCGACAAACTGCTGCCTCACGCCGAGGTACTCCTGACCGTCCGGCCCCTTCATCTTCTCCACGATGAAGACCGAGTTGCCGTAGGGTGCGTAGGCCACCGCGGTGGCCGGCACCACGATCACCGGCATCGCCTCGGGCAACTCGACGTCGACCCGCACGAACATCCCGGCGCGCAGCTTCTCCCCCGGGTTGGCCACCGTGGCCTGCACGGTGATGTTGCGCGTGGCCGCGTCCACCGTGGCGTTGATCGCCGTGATTTCCCCCGCGTAGGCGGCGTCCGGAAAGGCGTCCACGCGGAGCGCGACCCGCCGGCCAAGCGCCAGGTCGGGCAGGTGCCGCTGCGGGATGCTGAAGTTCACGTACATCGGATCCAACTGCTGCAGCGGAAGCAGCGGCGCCCCGCGGCCCACGTACTGGCCGGGGTTGACCAACCGAAGGCCGGCCCGCCCCGCGAAGGGCGCCCGCACCTGCTTCTTCGCGATCACGGCGTCGAGCGCCGCGACATCCGCCTCGGCCTGCTTGCGGGCGGCCACCGCGGTGTCGTATTCTACCTTCGCGATCGCCTTGCGCTGCCAAAGCTCCTCCTGCCGCGTGATGTTGACGCGCGCCAGCTCTGCCCGGGCCCGAGCCGACTCGCGTTGCGCCACCTCGACCGAACTGTCCAGTTCGACCAGCAGGTCGCCCGCCCTTACCGCAGCTCCGTTTTCGGCGGCGATCCGCACCACGATGCCATCCGCATCCGCGGCCACGGTCATCCCAGCGACGGGGGCGAGCGTGCCGATCGAGTGCAGGGTCGAGCGCCATTCCTCGCTCCGGGCGGCGGTCGCCGCCACGCCTGCGGGCGGCATCGTGCGCGGGGCAGCAGCCAGCTTCTTGATCTGGTTCGCCTTGGCCGCACCGAGCACGAGCGTGACGCCCACGAACGCCGTGAGCAGGAGAAGGAACTTCTTCAGCATGGGAAAGAAAATAACCGAGGCTGACCGCGGTTGGCCCGGGCGCAACTTGTAATCTCGGGCCCGCCGGGCTCAGCCTGCGCGCGCGGCGGCCACGATGGCATCGACGGTCAGGCCGAGCTCCCGGAAGGCCACCGGCGCCGGCGCGCTCAGGCCGAACCGGTCGATGCCCACCACCCGGCCGTCGAGCCCGACGTAGCGATACCAGCCGCCCGTGACGCCGGCCTCGACTGCAACTCGCCGGCGGCAGGCCGAGGGGAGCACCGACTCCCGGTAATCGGCGGACTGGCGGTCAAAACGCTGCGTGCTCGGCATCGAAACGACCCGGGTGCCCGGACCGAGGATCCGCGCGGCCTCGAGGGCCAGCTGCACCTCGCTGCCGGTCGCCAGGAGGATGCATTCCAGCGGGCCCTGCTCGCGCACGGCCACATAGGCGCCCCGGAGCGCCCCTTGGCGGCGGGTCTCGGCGGGAATCTCCGCCAGCGTCGGGAGCACCTGACGCGTCAGGGCCAGAACCGTGGGTCCGTCGACCCGGGAAAGCGCGGCGGCGTAAGCCCCCGCCGTCTCCTCGGGATCCGCCGGCCGGATGAGGTCGAGGCCCGGGATCACCCGGAGGCCGGCGATGGTCTCGACGGGTTGGTGCGTGGGCCCGTCCTCCCCGACGCCGATGGAGTCATGAGTGTAGATGTAGACCACAGGCAACCGCGCGAGCGCGGCCAGCCGCATCGCGGGCCGGGCGTAATCGGCGAACACGAGGAAGGTCGCGACGCTGGGGCGGAACAGGCCGTCGTAGGCGATGCCGTTGGCAATCGCGGCCATCGCGTGCTCGCGGATGCCGAAGCGCACGTTGCGGCCCCCGCGGTTGCCCGGCTCACAGTCGGTGGAGGCCGCGATGTAGTTCAGCGTGGAACCGTAGAGGTCGGCACTGCCGCCGATCAGGAGCGGCAGCCGCGCCGCGAGCGGCTGCAGCACGTCGCGGCCGGCGGCCCGGGTGGCGAGCTTGGCGTCGGGAGCAAACGCGGGCACGGCAGCCAGCAGTTCCTCCGCGGCCGGAGACTTTTCGGGGGCCGCGCCGTCCAGCAACGCCGCCCGGTCGGGGTTGGCCTCGCGCCAGGCCTTGAACTGCCGGTACCACTTGTTGCAGGCGCGGATGAGGCGCTCGCGGTGGCCCTGAAAGTACGCCCGCACATCCTCGCTGACGTGGAAATGCTCCTCTGCCGGCAGGCCGAGGCCGGCCCGCGCCGCGGCCGCAAACTTCGCCCCACCCTCGCCGTGGCCCTTCGCGGTGCCGGCGACCTCCGGGATGCCCCGGCCAATCTCGGTCCGCGCGATAATGAGCTGCGGACGGCCGCTCCGGGCCTTCCTCGCCCGATTGAACGCCTTCAGGAAGTCCGGCATCGCATGGCCGTCGACCGCCTGCACCTCCCACCCCATCGCCTTGAAGCGGAGCGCCGTGTCCTCGCTCTGGGTCTTATCCGCCATCGCATCGAGCGTGACCGCGTTGGCGTCGTAGATGAGGATGAGGTTGTCGAGGCGCTGGTGCCCCGCGAAGGCCACCGCCTCCATCGCGACGCCCTCCTGCATGCACCCGTCGCCGGCGAGGCACACCACGCGGTAGTCGAGGATCGGGTGCTCGGGGGTGTTGAGGCGGGCGGCCGCCATCTGCCCGGCGAGCGCCATGCCGACCGCGTTGGCGATGCCCTGCCCGAGGGGGCCGGTGGTGCACTCGACGCCGGGCGTCTCGCGGAATTCCGGATGCCCCGGGGTGGTGCTGTGCAGCACCCGGAAGCGCCGCACCTGCTCAAGGGGGACGTCGTACCCGCTCAGGTGGAGCCAGGAGTAGAGGAACATCGAGCCGTGGCCCGCCGAGAGGACGAAGCGGTCGCGGTTGATCCAGCGCGGACGCTCCGGGTTGTGCACGAGCGCATGCCCGAACAGGACCGCCCCGATCTCGGCCGCGCCCAGCGGCAGGCCCAGGTGCCCGGAGGAACAGGCGTGCACCGCGTCGATGGCGAGCCCGCGGGCCTGATTGGCGGCTTTGCCGAGAAGAATGGTCTGGAGCGTCATAAGGAAAAACCGGCAAGGGCTACAGCCCGCGCCTGCCCCGGGGAAGCCTGAAGTTGGGCCGCGGGGGCGCAAAAAAACCGTCGCCGGCGGGCGACGGTTTGTGCCGGGGGCGACGCGGCCCGCCGGAAGGTGAGGAACTCAGGCGCCCGCCTTGGGGGCGGCAGCGGCGGCCTTGGCCGCCTTCTCCGCCTCATGCTGGGCGTGAATCTCGGCGGCGCGGTCCTTCTCCTTGATGGCCACCGCGGCCTTGCCGGTACGACCCCGCAGGTAATAGAGCCGCGCGCGCATCGCCTCGGACTCCCGCTCCACCTCGATCTTCTCGATGTTCGGCGAGTTCACCGGGAACACCCGCTCGACGCCCTCGCCGTAGCTGAGGCGGCGCACCGTGAACGTCTCGTGGATGCCGTGGCCCTTCCGCGCGATCACGATGCCGGCGTAGATCTGGACCCGCTCCTTGTCGCCTTCACGGACCTTGGTGTGGACGCGCACGCCGTCGCCGACTTTGAACGGCGTGACGTCTTTCTTCACCTGGTTGGCGGTGATTTCCTGGATGATCGGGTTCATGACGGTTGGTTATTTGAGCAAATCGGGTCGGACTTGGCGGGTTTTTTCCACCTGACGCGCGTGCCGCCAGCGCTCGATCTCGGCATGGTTTCCGGAGAGGAGGATCTCGGGAACGGACATGCCCCGGAACTCGGCGGGACGCGTGTATTGAGGAAAGTCGAGCAAGCTGCGGCTGAAGGATTCGTGCGTCAATGACTTTTCCTGCCCGAGCACGCCCGGGATGAAGCGCGCGAGCGCGTCGATGACCACCGCGGCGGCCAACGTCCCGTTCGTGAGCACGTAGTCGCCGATGGAAATCTCCCGATCGATGACCTGATCGCGGATCCGCTGGTCGATGCCCTCATAGTGGCCGCTCAGGAAGATGAGGTGGCTCTCGCGCGCGAGCTCCTCCGCGATGCGCGCCGAGAACGGCTGGCCGTCGGGCGTAAGGTAGATGCGGCGGCAGCCCGGGGTCTGCAGCTGCTCGATCGCGGAGAAGACGGGCTCGGGCTTCAGCACCATCCCGGCCCCGCCGCCGAAGGGCCGGTCGTCCGCCGTCCGGTGCCGGTCCGTGGTCCACGCCCGCAGGTCGTGCACCCGCACCGCGAGGCTGCCTCCCGCGATCCCCTTGCCCAGGATGCTTTCGGCGAGGAACCCGTCCAGCATCCGCGGGAACAGGGTGATGACATCGACAAGCAGCGGCATCGGCGGGGGCCGGAAACGAAACCGCCCGGGCACGGGGCCCGGGCGGAGGATCGGAATCGGGACGGCGGGATCAGCTCGCGGCGGCCGCGGCGGCGCGGCGGACCTTCTTGATCATCGCGTGCATGGTGTCCGTCGGCGTGGCGCCCTTGCTCAGCCAGTAATCGACGCGCTCGAGGTTAATATTCACCGGGGAACCCTTCGCCTTCGGCGTGTAGGTGCCCAAGTTCTCGACCGCGGCGCCATCGCGGCGGGAGCGGGCTTCGGCGACGACCACACGATACAGCGGCTGGTGGACGGAGCCGACCTTGGTGAGACGGATTTTAAGGGCCATGTCTGGGAGATTGCGGAACGATTCTGACTTGGAAAAGCCGGCCAGATCACCGGTCCACAATCAGCTTGTCAAGCCCCGCTTCCGCGCCCTCCCTCGCCCCCCTATGCTCAAAGCTGGCATCGTCGGTCTGCCCAACGTCGGCAAATCCACCCTCTTCAACGCGCTCACGCGCTCCCGCAAGGCCGAGGCCGCCAATTACCCGTTCTGCACCATCAGTCCCAACGTGGGCGTGGTGGTGGTGCCCGACGAGCGCGCCTACGCGCTGCAGAAGATCGCCCGCACCAACGTCGTCGTCCCCGCCGCGATCGAGTTCGTCGACATCGCGGGCCTCGTTGCCGGCGCCAGCAAGGGCGAGGGCCTCGGCAACCAGTTCCTCGCCAACATCCGCGAGGTCGACGCCATCGTGCAGGTCGTGCGCTGCTTCGAGGACCCGGACATCGTCCACACGATGGGCGGGATCCAGCCGGTGCGGGACATCGAGGTCATCACCACCGAGCTGGTGCTCGCGGACCTCGATGCGGTCACCAAGCGGATCGACAAGACGCAGAAGAAGGCCAAGTCCGGGGACAAGGAGGCGCAGGCCGAACTGGCGCTGCTGCAGCGGCTGGAGCCGCACCTCAACGCGGGCCGGACCGCGAACCTGCTGCCGGCGACCGACGACGAAAAGGCGCAGCTGAAGCTGTTCCAACTGCTCACCGCCAAGCCCGTGCTCTTCGCGTGCAACGTCGCCGAGGGCGACCTCGCGGAAGCCGAGCGCAACCCGTTCGTCCAGCAGGTCGCCGAATTCGTGCGCACCCACCACGACGCCGCCTACGTGCCGATCAGCGCCAAGATCGAGTCGGAGCTGATCGACCTGGAGCCGGAAGAGGCCCGCGCCTTCCTGCGCGACCTCGGGGTGGCGGACTCGGGGGTCTCCGCGCTGATCCGCGCCTCCTACCAACTGCTCGGGCTGCAGACCTACTTCACCGCCGGCGAGAAGGAGGTCCGGGCCTGGACCATCAAGAAGGGCTGGAAGGCCCCCCAGGCCGCGGGCGTGATCCACACGGATTTCGAGCAGGGCTTCATCAAGGCCGAGGTCGTCTCGTACCAGGACCTCGTGTCCCTCGGCAGCGTCGCCGCGGCCCGCGAGGCCGGAAAGTATCGCCTCGAGGGCAAGGAATACGTGTTCCAGGACGGCGACGTCGCCCTGTTCCGGTTCAACAACTGAACCGGGACCGCCGGCGGCCAGGCGATCAGATGTGGATCGCCTCGCCGCTGGTCGCGGCCGCCGCCTCCGCGAGCGCCTCGCTCAACGTGGGGTGGGCGTGGATGGAGTGGTGGATCTCCTCGACGGTGCCCTCGAGGTTCATCGCCAACACATACTCCGCGATGAGTTCGGGCGCCTCGTTGCCCAGGATGTGGGCCCCGAGGATCTCGCCGGTGGCGGCGTCGGTGATGACCTTGACGAAGCCCTCGGCGTCACCCGCGGCCACGGCCTTGCCGGACGCGGCGAAGGGGAACTTGCCCACCTTGTAGGCGAGCCCCTTCTCCTTGCAGGCCTTCTCCGTGAGACCCGTGCTCGCGATCTGCGGCTGGCAGTAAGTGCAGCCCGGGAAGACCTTGACCCGCCCCTGATGGGCGTGACCGAACATCGCGTTCACGGCCTGGATCGCCTCGAAGGTGGCCACGTGGGCCAGCCACGGCGGGCCGATGATGTCCCCCGCCGCGTAAATCCCCTTCACGTTGGTCTCGTAGCGATCGTCGACCTTCACGTATCCCCGGTCGAGCTCGAGGCGGACCTTGGAGGAGACGGCGCCGTCGAGGTTCGGCACGACCCCCACGGCGATCAGCAGGCTCTCCGCCTCGACGGTCGACGCCGCTCCGCCCGCGGCCGGCACCAGCTTCATCGTCACCCGGTCCGGTCCGACGGCGATGCCCTCCACCTTAGTGCCGACGTGCACCGTGATCCCGGACTTTTCAAAGGCCCGCTGCAGCCCGCGGCCGACCTCCTCGTCCTCGACCGGCACCAGCTGCGGCAGCAGTTCCACGAGGGTGACCTTGGTCCCGAAGGCGCTGTAAAAGTAGGCAAACTCCACGCCGATCGCTCCCGCCCCGATGATGACGAGCGAGGCGGGCGGCCGGGCGCGGGGAACGAGGGCCTCGCGGGAGGTCATCACGCGTTCGCCGTCGACGGGCACGTCAGGCAGCCGGCGCGGCTTGCATCCGGTGGCGAGGAGGATCTGCCGGGCGCGCAGGAACCGCCCCTTGTGCTCCCCTTCGGTGACCTCGACCATCCCCGGCGCAGCGACCTGCGCCCGGCCCACGAGGTAATCGACCTTGTTCTTGCGGAAGAGGAACTCGATGCCCTTGGCCATCTGGCCGGCCACGCCGCGGGAACGCTCCATCACCTTGGCGAAGTCGAACCCGACGTCGCCCACGCGCAGCCCGAAGGCTTCCGCCTTCCCCAGCGTGCGGTACAGCTCGGCGCTCTTGAGCAGCGCCTTCGTCGGGATGCAGCCCCAGTTGAGGCACGTCCCGCCGGCCCGCTCCTGCTCGATGCAGGCGACCTTCTTGCCCAGCTGCCCGGCCCGGATCGCGCCGGCGTAGCCCGCCGGTCCGCCGCCGATGACGATGAGATCGTAGTCCACGCTTTCAGCCATCCCGCACGGTCACGACGGCCCCGGAAACCGTCAAACGCATTCTCCGCCGGCGATCCCGCGGTTGCCTCACGCCGCCGCGCGATCCAACCTGCCGGACTAATGCCCGCCCCCCTCCCCTTGCCCTGCTGATGCGGCTGCTCGTCCTCCAGGATCACCTCCGCAGCGGCGGCACGGAGCGCCAATCCATCCTGCTCGCCAACGCCTTCGCCGCGGCGGGTCACCCGGCCACGCTGCTCACCTTCCGCCCCGGGGGCGCGCTGGCGGGCACGGTCGCGCCGGGGGTGAAGCACGCCTGTCTCCAGGCCCGGGACTGGGGCCTCGACTGGTTCGCCCCGGGCCTGCGGCGGCGCGTGCGCGCGCTGCGCCCGGATCTGATCCTGCTGATGGGCCGGATGGCGAATTGCCTCGGCTGGCGCCTCACCCCGCTCGCGCCCGTGGTGGCGACGATGCGCACCGGCAAGCCTTTGCCCGCCTGGTTCCGCCGCACGCTGCGCGCCAGCCGCCACATCGTCGCCAACAGCCGCGAGGCCCGCGACCACCTCGTCGCGGCCCACGGCCTCGCGCCGGAAAAGATTGCCGTGATCCCCAACTCGCTGGTGTTCCCGCCGGAAGCGGCCGCGGCGGAGGCGGCGGCCCGGCGCGCGGAGTGGCGGGCGCGCCTCGGCACGCCACCCGAGGCCCGGGTGCTGGTCTGCGTGGCGATGTTCCGTCCGGAAAAGAACCAGCGGGAGCTGATCGAGATCGTACGCGGTCTGCCGGCCTCGCCCCCGTGGGAACTGTGGCTTGCCGGAGACGGTCCCGCGCTGGCCGGTTGCCGGCGCCACGCGGAGGCCGCGGGGCTCGGCGACCGGGTGCGGTTTCCCGGCTTCCTCGCCGACCCCACCCCGCTTTACGCCGCCGCCGACGTCGCGGTCCACGCCTCGCGGAGCGAAGCCCTGTCCAACTTCCTCATCGAGGCGCAGGCCCACGGCCTGCCCGTCGTCGCCGCTGCGGCGCAGGGGATCGCGGAATGCTTCCTGCCGGGCGAGACCGGCTGGGTGATCCCGCGGGGGGATCATGCGGCGTTCCGGGAACGGCTCCGCGACTGCCTCGTCGCCGGCCCGGAGCTCCGCGCCGGACGCGCCCGGGCGGCGCGGGCGTTCGCGCGGGAAAACTTCTCCCCCGCCCGCCAGGTCGCGGCCTACCTCGAGCTCTTCACCCGGTTGCTCCCCTCCCCCGGACCATGACCAACAAGCAGCGCACCGACCTGATCGAGCGCCACCTGCGCGAGCACAAGTACGCCGACCTGCACTCGCTCGCCCAGCGCTTCGGCGGCTCCCTCTCGACCGTGCGGCGCATCCTCGACGTCCTGGAAGAACGCGGCGTGGTGCGGCGTCACCACGGGGGCGCCTCCCTCGTCGAGGGCGACGCGCTCGCGCGCGAGAATGACTTCCTCACCCGCATCCAGCGGCAGGCGGACCGCAAGTTCCGCATCGCCAGCGTCATCGCGGAGCAGGTCGCGCCCGGCACGACGGTCATCCTCGACGGCGGGTCGACGACCTTCGCGGTCGCCCGCCTGCTGGTCGAGAAGCAGGTGCAGGTGATCACCAACTCCCTGCCCGTCGCCGCCCTGTTCGGCGAGTTCGGCGCCGGCGAGACGATCGTCACGGGCGGCAGCATCCTCGCCCGGCAGGGGATGCTGGTCGGCCCGGCCTGCGAGGCGGCGCTCGAGCAGGTGCACGCGGACCTCGCCATCCTTGGCGGCACCGGCGTCACCGAGCGGGGCGTCTGGAATCACAACGCGCTCCTGATCAGCACCCAGCGGCGGATGATCGCGGCGGCCGAGCGGACCGTGTTCGCCCTGGATGCCTCGAAGTTCGGCCGGAAGGCCCTGAGCCTGACCACGCCGTTCGGGCCCCGCATCAACATCGTCACCGACACCCCGCCCGCCCCCCCGGTCGCCGCCGCGATCACGGCCGCGGGCGCACGCCTCACGCTCGCGGGCGCCTGAGCCCGCCGAATCCGCCGGCGCGGTTGCCTTTGGCGGCCCGGCCCGCTTGCTCCGCGCGTGCCCGCCTCCGCGCCCACCTCCCGTCCCGCCCCGGAATGCATCCGGCTGCGCGGCGTCCGCCAGCACAACCTGCAGGGCTTCGACCTCGACCTGCCGCTCGGCCGCTTCGTCGTGGTCACCGGCCTGAGCGGCGCGGGCAAGTCCTCCCTCGTGTTCGACACCCTGCACGCGGAGGGCCAGCGCCGCTACGTGGAGACCTTCAGCGCGTACACGCGCCAGTTCCTCGAGCTGCTGCCCGCGCCGCGGGTGGACCGGGTGGAGAACATCCGGCCCTCGATCGCGATCGAGCAGACCAACACCGTGCGCACCTCCCGCTCCACCGTCGGGACGATGACCGAGCTGACCGACTACGCGAAGGTCTGGTTCAGCCAGGTCGCCGGCTGCATCGATCCCGCGACGGGGGAACCGGTGCGCGACGACCATCCGCCCGCGGTCTGGGAGCAGGCGTGCGCCCGCCTGGCGCGACGCCCCGTCGTGGTCTCCTTCCGGGTGCTCCGCCCGGCGGCCCTGACCTGGGCGGAGATCCTCGGCGGCCTGCAGGCGCAGGGGTATGTGCGCGCGCTCCGGCCCCTCGCCGGGGGCGGAAACGAGGCCCGGCGCCTGGCCGACCTCGCGGCGGATCCCGCCTTGCTCGGCGACGGCGACCAGCTGGTGGTCGCGCAGGACCGGCTGACGCTGACCGACGATCAGCGCGCCCGGTTCCTCGAGGCGGTGGAAAAGGCGTACCACTTCGGACGCGGGGAACTGGAGTTGTTCGCCGAGGAGGAGGGACGCCTGGTCTCCGCGGGGCGCTATTGCCGCGGGTTGCGTTCCCCCGCCACGGGCCAGGTCTTCCGGCCCGCCACGCCGGCCCTGTTCTCCTTCAACTCGCCGCTGGGCGCCTGCCCGCGGTGCCGCGGGTTCGGCCGCATCCTCGAGCTCGACCCCGCGCTCGCCATCCCCGACCCGTCCCTCTCCCTCGCCCAGGGCGCGATCCGCTGCTGGGAGAGCGAGGTCTACGGCGGCTCGAAACGCGATCTGCTGCGCTGCGCCCGCCGCCGGGGCGTGCCGACTGACGTGCCCTTCTCCCGGCTCAGCGACGTCCAGCGGCAATGGGTGCTCGAGGGCGAGCCGGGGGCCGACGAGGCGGGCGGGGCCGACGCGTGGTACGGCCTGCGCGGCTTCTTCCGCTGGCTGGAACGCAACACCTACAAGATGCACGTGCGGGTGTTCCTGTCCCGCTACCGCGCGGCGCTGCCCTGCCCCGACTGCGGCGGCGGGCGGCTCCAGCCCGAGGCCCTCTGCTGGCGCTGGCGCGGCCGCACCCTGCCCGAGCTCTACCGGATGTCCGTCACGGAGCTCCGGGCCCTGCTGGCGGAAGCCCCCGGGGCAGCACCCGAACCCGCGGACGCCGCCGGCGCCGCCCGGGCGGCGATGCTGACCCGGCTGCGCTACCTGGAAGAGGTCGGGCTAGGCCACCTCACGCTCGACCGCCCCTCCCGCACGCTGTCCGGGGGCGAGGTCGCACGGGTCAACCTCACCTCCTGCCTCGGCACCTCGCTGGTCGACACGCTGTTCGTCCTCGATGAACCCAGCGTCGGCCTGCATCCGCGCGACGTGCATCGGCTGCTCGGCGTGATCCGCCGGCTGGTCGACGCGGGCAACACGGTCGTGGTCGTCGAACACGACGAGGCCGTGATCCGCGCCGCGGACCAGGTCATCGAGGTCGGGCCGGAGCCCGGCCGGCGGGGCGGCCAGATCGTCTTTCAGGGCTCCGTGCCGGAAATGCTCGTCCACCCCGAGTGCCTCACGGGACGCTACCTCTCCGGCCGGGCCGGCGGAACGGCGCCACCGCCCCGCCGGCCCGTGCCCGACACCCAACCGCGCCTGCGCCTGGAGGGCATCACGCGGCACAACCTGCGGGACCTGGACGTCAGCGTGCCGCTCGGCCGCCTCGTGTGCCTCAGCGGCGTCTCGGGCTCGGGCAAGTCCACCCTCCTCGACGCCGCGTTGCACCAGGGCCTGCTCCGCCACCGCGGCCTCCCGGCGGAGGAGCCCGCGGTGATCCGCCAGCTGACCCTCGACCAGCCGGTCGGGGAGATCGTGCTCGTGGACCAGTCCCCGCTGAGCCGCACCCCGCGTTCCACCCCGGTGCTCTACGTCGAGGCCTGGGACCTCGTGCGGGAACTCTACGCGGCGACGCCGGATGCGCGCTCCGCCGGGCTCGGGGCCTCGGCGTTCTCGTTCAACGGCGGCGAGGGCCGGTGCGACCAATGCCAGGGCCTTGGCCACGAACGCGTCGAGATGCAGTTTTTGTCGGACGTCTTCGTGCCCTGCCCGGCCTGCGGGACCCGCCGCTTCAAGCCGGAGGTGCTGGCGGTGCGCTGGGCCGGACACTCGATCGCCGAACTCCTCGACCTGACCGTGGCGGAGGCCCTCGCGGTCTTCGCCTCCCAACCGGCGATCCACCGCCGGCTGTCCGGCCTGGAGGCGGTCGGGCTCGGCTACCTGCCCCTCGGGCAACCCCTCAACACGCTGAGCGGCGGCGAGGCGCAGCGCCTCAAGCTCGTGCGCCACCTCGCGGCCTTCCGCGGCGACGCGGGCCAGGCCCCGGCGCTGCTGCTGCTCGACGAACCCACCACCGGGCTGCATCGGCACGATGTCGGCCGGCTGCTCGCGGTCCTCCAGACCTTGGTGGATCAGGGCAACTCCGTCGTCGTCGTCGAGCACCACACCGAGGTCCTGCGGGCGGCCGACTGGATCCTCGAGGTGGGCCCGGAGGCGGGCGCCGCGGGCGGGCGGATCATGGCGGAGGGCACGCCGGAGGACGTCTCGCGCCGCGACACCGTGACGGCCCCCTTCCTGCGCGCCGCCCTTGAGCCGGGGAGTCAGACCGTTTCCCGGGGAGACCTGCTGGCGGAGCCGGCGCCGCCCGCGGTGCTCCGCCCGGCCGAACTGACGCTCACCGGAGCGAGGGAGAACAACCTCAAGGACCTGACCCTCGCGCTGCCCCACCGGCAGCTGACCGTGGTCACCGGAGTATCCGGCTCCGGCAAGTCCACCCTCGCCTTCGACATCCTGTTCGCGGAGGGGCAGCGGCGCTTCATGGAGTCGATGTCCCCCTACGCGCGGCAGTTCGTGGAGCAGCTGCCGCGGCCGGCGATCGGGGGTCTCACCGGCATCCCGCCCACCGTGGCGATCGAGCAGCGGATGACCCGCGGTTCCCGCAAGTCGACCGTCGCCACCATCACCGAGGTCGCGCAGCACCTGCGCCTGCTCTACGCCCGCGCCGGAGTGCAGCATCACCCGGAGTCCGGACGCCCCGTCCGCCCCCTTGCCCGGACGGCCCTGCGCGCGCTGCTGCGCAAGGTGATGACCACGCATCCCGCGGCCCGGCGGGCCCGGCATCTTTACCTGTGCGCGCCGCTGATCCGCGGACGCAAGGGCCACCATCAGCCAATCGCGGACTGGATCGCCGACCAAGGCTACGCGCTGATGCGGGCCGACGGACAACTGCTGCCGGTGGAGGCCTTCACCCGGCTGGACCGCTACCGGGAACACGACATTGAAGTCGTCGTCGCCGACCTTCGAGCGGACGGGTCGCCGGCGCCGGCCGCCGCGCTCGACACGGCGCTCGCGCTGGGCCGCGGCGCCTGCTTCCTGCTGACGCCGCGGGACGGGGTGCTTGCCTGGTTCTCGACCACCCGCACCGACGCCGCCACCGGGGAATCCTTCCCCGAACTGGAGCCGAAGCACTTCTCGTTCAACTCCCCGCGCGGCTGGTGTCCCGCGTGCCGCGGGCACGGCCGGATCCTGCCGTGGATGCTGGAGCCGGCGGAGGACGGCGAGGAGGACCCGGCGCGCCTGCTGCGGGAACTCGGGCTTGAGGACGCGGGCGACCTCGCGGCGGAGGGTCAACCGTGCCCGGACTGCGGCGGCGCGCGGCTGAACCGGATCAGCCGGGCCGTGCGCCTGCCGTTCCGCGGTGGCCGGCCCGCCCTCTCGCTGCCCGAACTGCTCCGGCGCACGCCGGCCGAACTCCTGCGGCTGCTGGCCGCGCTCGATCTCGACGCCCGCGGGCGCGCCGTCCTCGCCGAAGTCCGCCCGGAGATCTCGGAACGGCTTCGGTTCCTCGAACGCGTGGGCCTCGGCTACCTCACCCTCGACCGCCCCACCGCGACGCTCTCCGGCGGCGAGCAGCAGCGGATCCGCCTCGCAGCGCAGCTCGGTTCCAACCTCACGGGCGTGCTTTACGTCCTCGACGAACCCAGCATCGGGCTGCACGCGGGGGACAACCAGCGCCTGATCGCCACCCTCGAGGGCCTGCGGGACAAGGGCAACACGGTGCTGGTCGTCGAGCACGACGACGAGCTGATGCAGCGGGCGGACCGGATCATCGACCTCGGGCCGGGCGCGGGCATCCACGGCGGCGAACTCCTCGCCTGCGGCACGCCCGCGGAGGTCTGCGCGAACCCGCGCTCCCTCACCGGTCGTTACCTCGCCACGGGCATCGCCCATCCGCTGCGCGGGAGCCGGCGCCCCCTGCCGGCGCCGAACGCGCGGGGCGCGTGGATGACCCTCGATGGCGTCCGCTTCCGCAACCTGCGCGACGTGCGCCTGCGGCTGCCGATCGGCCGCCTGACCGTGGTCGCCGGGCCGAGCGGGGCCGGGAAATCCAGCCTCATCCGCGATCTCCTGCACCCCGCGGCCTCCCAGGCCATCGCCGGCCGCCGCGATCGCCTCTCGGGCCGGGAGTTCGTGCAGGACGGCGGATCCCCCGGGGAGCTGGGGCGCCCGCCCTTTGCCTCGCTCACCGGCGCCGCGGGATTCCGCCGGGTGGTGGAGGTCGACCAGGCCCCGATCGGGCAGACCCCGCGCTCCACGCCGGCCACCTACCTCGGGATCCTCGACCTGATCCGCGCGTTCTTCGCCCAGTTGCCCGAGGCGCGGCTCCGCGGCTACACCGCCTCGCGCTTCTCCTTCAACACCGCGGGCGGCCGCTGCCCGGCCTGCGAGGGCGCCGGCCGAATCCGGCTCGAGATGGCGTTCCTGCCGGACGCCTTCCTCCCCTGCGACACGTGCCAGGGCTCCCGCTACGGCCCGGAACTGAAGGACGTCACCTGGCAAGGGCGCGACATCGGAGCGGTGCTCAACCTCACGTTCGAGGAGGCCGCCCGCGAGTTCGCCTTCCACGCGGAACTGGCCGAGGTCTGCCGCTTGATGGTCGATTGCGGGCTCGGTTACCTCGCCCTCGGCCAGAGCTCCAACACGCTCTCGGGCGGCGAGGCGCAGCGCCTCAAGCTGGTGACCGAACTGGCGCAGGGCAGCGCCGGCCGCCGCGAACGCGCCCGCGGGGTGCCGGCGCGGAACCTCTACCTGCTGGAGGAGCCGACCATCGGCCTCCACCTCAGCGACTGCGAAAAACTGATCCGCGTGCTCCATGCGCTGGTGGACCAGGGACACACCGTGGTCGTCATCGAACACCACCTCGATGTGATCCTCGAGGCGGACCACGTCGTCGAACTGGGGCCCGGCGGCGGACCCGCGGGGGGCGAGATCGTCTACGCCGGCGACCCGGAGGGCCTGCTCCGCTGCAAGGGCAGCCCAACGGCCCCCCACCTCCGGCGGTTGCGCCGGGCGCGCGGTTGACCCGCGGACCTCAGCCCGCCGCCAACCGCGCCGAGACGAGCGGCCAGATCAGGCCGAAGGACGGGCAGAAGTCGTCCGGCGCCCGGCGCAGCCACGCGTCGACCGCGCCGGGCGGATGCCAGGCCGCCTCCTCGATCTCCCGCGGTTCGAGGCGCAGCGGGCCGTCATGCCGGAGCCGGTACACCCAGACGAATTCCCAGCCGGTCGCCTCGCACGCCTCCACCCGGAACCAGCGCGCCGGCGCCGCTCCCGCGGGCGGATACACGCCGATCTCCTCCCCGAGTTCGCGGAGCGCGGCGGGGTCGTACTCCTCCCCCGCATCCACGTGCCCGGAGCAGGACGAGGCCCAGAGGCGCGGCGCGACATCCTTGAGGGCCGAACGCCGCTGGAGCAGCACACGCCCGGCCGCGTCGAAGACCATCACGTGCACGGCTCGGTGCCAGAGCCCGCGGGCGTGCACCTCGCGGCGGGAGGCCCGGCCGATCACGACGTCGCACGCGTCCACCACGTCAAAGCATTCCTCCGGAGCGGTCATCCGCGCCACCTAGGCCGGGACGGACCGTGCTGTAAAGCCCGCGTCAACCGCCGGGGCCGCCGGGCCGCCGTCCCCGCGGGGACGCGATTTGGCTTGGTCGGCCCCCCGCCGCGGGTGTTTGCTGACGGACACGCCCATGCCGAAGATCGAAGTCAACAAGGTCGCCGAGATCCTGAAGAAGAACGAAATCTCGCCGGCGACCCTCCGCCGCATCGTCGAGGAGATGAACCTCGCCGTCCAACCCGACCCGGGGGAGGAGGAGAAGCCGCCTCCGCTCAAGAAGCAGTTCGTGATCTTGGTGAGCGATCCGGACGAGCGGCTGCCGCAGCACGACTTCGTGGGCTGGGTGCTGCAGATCCCGGAGAACGAGAGTGTGGCGACGACCCAGGACCGCCTCTTCCGCGCCGTCTATGACTTCAACACCACCAAGAAGGGCCGCCTGCTGCCGGTGAAGACCGTCGGGGAGGCGATCGAGCACGTGCCCGCGAAGTTCCTCAAGGAGACCGACGTCTGGGTGAAGACGAAGACCCCGGTGCTGGTGATCCGCACCGACAACGAGATCCCGAAGGAGCAGGGTTAGAGGCCGTGGCGCCGGGGGTCGAAGCCCCGGGCCCGCAACGCCGCGCGCAGGGCGTCGAGGTCGAGGCGCGCGCCGGGCTTCACCCCGTGCGCGCGGAACCAGCCCTGGTGGAGTTCGACCGCGAACTGCAGATCCTCGGCGCGGGAGGCCACCGGCGTCTCGTCAAAGGGGTGCAGCGGGTAGACTTCCGCCAGGGTCCCGTCCGCGCGGAAGAACCCGATGTCGAGCGGGGTGGGCGTGTTCCGCATCCAGAAGCTGAGTCGCTGGGGACGCTCGTAGACGAAGATCATCCCGTCGTCCGGGCCCAGGTCGCGGCGTTCCATCAGGCCACGCTGCATCTCGGGCAGGCGCACCGCGAGTTGGAGGCGCACCGTCCGCCCGCCCAACCCCACCGGGAAGTACTCGGCGGGGCCCTTCGGCGCGGGCGGGGCAGCCTCCCCCGAGTTCCCCCGCCCGCAGCCCGCGAGCGCGGCCCACACCGCCAGCAGCGCCAGCGCCAAAACCGGATTTGCGTTTTTCACGCGCGGAGGGCTAATCCCCCCGCCGCCGCAACTCAATCCCCGCCTCGCCGTGCCCGGACCCACCGCCGAAATCCCCCCGCTCCTTTACGCGGACACCCACAGCTGCCCCGACGCCCTTTATTTCGGCGGGGTCGAGATGAGCGATCCATTCATCTGCTTCGGCCACGGCCGCCGCCGCCACGCCATCGTGAGCGCCCTCGAGTTCGGCCGCGTGCGCCGCACGTCCCGTTTCGACGTCGTCCAGCCGCTTGACGGGTACCTGGAGCGGGCGCGGCGGGAATGGCCGGAGCGCCGCCCCGGCGCCGCGGAGGTGATCAGCCTCGCCGCCCGGGATCTGGGGCAGCGCCGGTTCCGGATTCCGGACATCTTCCCGGCGGGGCTTTACACGCAGCTCACGGCGCTCGGCCTCGAGCTGGAAATCGCGCGGGGGGCACTCTTTCCCGAGCGCGAAATCAAGACCGCCGACGAGATCGAGGCACTGCGCGAGGGCAACCGCTGCAGCGCCCTCGGCCTCGCGGCGGCGGAACGCATCCTGCGCGCGAGCAAAGTCCGCGGCCGGCGCCTCTACCACCGGAGCCGGGTGGTCACCAGCGAGTCGGTGAAGCTGGCGATCGAGGTCGCGGTGCTGGAGGCCGGCGCCGTCTCGGCCCACACCATCGTCGCGGGCGGCGACCAAGCGTGTGATCCGCACGAGCGGGGACACGGGCCGCTGCGCCCGAACGAGCTGATCATCGTGGACATCTTCCCGCGGGTGACCCGGCACGGTTACCACGGGGACATGACCCGGACCTTCCTCCGCGGCCGCGCGAGCGAGCGCCAGCAGGCGCTGGTGCACGCCGTACGCGAGGCCCAGCGGGCCGCCCTGCGGCGCCTCCGCGGCGGGGTCAACGGGCGTGACGTCCATCAGGAGTGCGTGAACGTCTTCGCGCGGGCGGGCTTCGCCACGCGCCATCTCAAGTCCGGATCGGTCGGATTCTTCCACGGGACCGGCCACGGCCTGGGGCTCGCCGTGCACGAGTTGCCCCGCCTGAGCGGCAGCGTGGATTACACGGTCCCGGAGGGCTCGGTGGTGACCGTCGAGCCCGGGCTCTATTATCCCGGCCTCGGCGCCTGCCGCATCGAGGACGTCGCGCTCGTCACCCGCGGCGCCCCGCGCCTGCTCTCCCGCTATTCGTACGACTGGCAATTCTGATCCGATGCGCGACCTCCCCGCACTCCTGCGGCGCCTAAGGCGCCTGCGCATCCTCGTCGTGGGCGACGTGATGCTCGACCACTACATCTGGGGCGACGCGACCCGCATCTCCCCCGAGGCCCCCGTCCCCGTGATCGACATCGCGCGCGACTCCTGGACCGCGGGGGGTGCGGCGAACGTCGCTCTGAACCTGGCCTCGCTGGGCGCCCGGTGCACCGTGGTCGGCCACTTCGGGGCCGACGAGAGCGGCCGGCGCCTCGAGGGCCTGCTCCGGGAGCGCGGCATCGAGTCCATCTCCACGCCCGGCGAAGCGCCCACGATCGTGAAGACCCGCGTGCTCGTGCGCCAGCAGCAGCTCTGCCGTCTCGACCGGGAGGCCGCTCCGGCCGCCTATGAGGTCCCGATTGACCGGCTGGCGGCCTTGGTCGCCCCGGCCCTCGACGCCTGCGACGCCGTGATCCTGTCCGATTACGCCAAGGGGATCCTCAACAACGCCGTGCTGGCGGACCTCACGCGGCGCGCGCGGGCCGCGGGAAAACTGATCGCCCTCGACCCGAAGCCGCGGCGCGGCCTCGCCTTCCACGGGCTGGACCTCATCACGCCGAACAAGCGGGAGGCCCTGCAGCTCGCGGGCCTCGAGCCGGCGCCGCACGCGCCGTTCCCCGCCGCCGAAGTCTGCGCCCGCCTGCACGAGCGGCACGCGACGCGCCACCTCGTGGTCACGCTTGGCGAGGAGGGGATGCTGCTCAGCACCGAGGGGAAGGTCCGGAAGATCATCCCGACCGCCGCCCGCGAGGTCTTCGACGTTTCCGGGGCCGGCGACACGGCCCTCGCCGGCCTGGTGCTCGCCCTCGCCGCGGGGACCTCGCTCGAGCGGGCCGCCCATTTCGCCAACGCCGCGGCTGGCGTGGTGGTGGGGAAGCTCGGCACGGCGACCGTCACCCCGGCCGAGCTCACCGCCTACGTGGGCCGGCGATGATCACCCTCCACGACCTGCCCCCGCCCCCAGGCCCACTCGCGGGCGGAGCCCTGTTCCTCGATCGCGATGGGACGCTGAACTTCGACCGGCACTACGTTTCGGATCCGGCGGGCATCGAGCTGATCCCCGGCGTGGCCGGCGCCCTGCGCGCGGCCCGCACGCTGGGCCTGCGCCTCTTCCTCCACACCAACCAGTCGGGCATCGCCCGCGGCCTGTTCCAGCTCGCGGACGTGGACCGCTGCAACGCGCGCCTCGAGGAACTGCTGGGGCTGCCCCGGCCGGTGTTCGACGCGATCTGCGTCGCCCCGGAGGGGCCGGATGACCCCCAGGTCTACCGCAAACCCTCACCGCGCTTCATCCGGGAATGCGTCGCGCGGCATCGCCTGGAGCCGTCGCGGTGCTGGATGGTGGGCGACCGCGAGAGCGACCTCGAGGCCGGCCGCCTCGCCGGCATCGGCACCGCGGCGGTCTGCACCGGCAAGCACGACGCGGCGGCTTGGCGCCAACTGCTCCCGGCCGGGACGCCGGTCTGGCCGAGCCTGACGGAACTGGTCGCGGCCCTCGCGGCCGGCGGCCCGCTGAACGATGCCTGAGCTGGCCGAGGTCGAATTCTACCGGAAACGCTGGGCGCTGCCCGGCACCGGCGCCGTGATCCAGCGCGTCCACGTGCACGCGGACCGGAAGGTGTTCCGCGGGACGGACGCCCGCGCGCTGCAGCGGGCGCTGACCGGTCGGCCGCTCGGCCCCTCGGCGGCCGCCGCCAAGCAGATGCTCTTCCATGCCGGGGATTCCGGATGGCTCGGCGTCCACCTCGGCATGACCGGGGAACTCTTCGCCGCACCCGCGGCCTTTGAGCCCGGGCGGCACGATCACCTCGTGCTCTTCCAGGCCGAACGCGCCCTGGTCTTCCGCGATCCGCGGATGTTCGGCCGGATCCTCTTCCACGAGGGTCCGACGGCTCCGGACTGGTGGCGCCGCATTGCGCCGCCGATCCTGTCCCCGGCGTTCACGGTCACCGCGGTGACCTCCTTCCTGCAGCGCCGGCGACGTTCCCCGATCAAGGCGGTGCTGCTGCAGCAGGAGCGCTTCCCCGGGGTCGGCAACTGGATGGCGGACGAGATCCTCTGGCGCGCCGCGCTCCCCCCCGCGCGCCCCGCGGGCGCGCTCACCCCGGCCGAGGTGCGCCGCCTCTGGCGCGAGTGCCGGCAGGTGTGCCGTCAGGCGCTCGCGGTGATCGCCGGCCAGGGGAACCACCTGCCCGCCGACCTCAATGTCGGCATCCCGGGGACCTGGCTTTTTCTTCACCGCTGGCGCGACGGCGGCCGCTGCCCGCGCACGGGAAAGCCGCTCGCGCGCGCCACCATCGGCGGTCGGACCACCTGCTGGAGCCCGGCCCGGCAGGGAAGAACATGAAACGGCTTCGGCTCGACGAGCTGCTGCTGCTCCGGGGCCTGGCGGAGTCCCGCGCCCAGGCCCAGGCGCTGATCCTCGCCGGCCGCGTCAGCCACGGCACCACGCGCCTCGAGAAGCCGGGCAAGGCCGTGCCGGAGGACCTCGCGGTGAGCGTCGCCCAGCCCCCGCGCTTCGTGAGCCGGGGCGGCGAGAAGCTCGTGGCCGCCCTCGCCCACTTCGCCCTCGACCTGCGGGGCGCACAGGTGCTCGACGTCGGGGCCTCCACCGGGGGCTTCACGGATTGCGTCCTGCAGGCCGGCGCGGCCACGGTGACCTGCGTGGATGTCGGCCGGGCGCAGCTGCACGCGCGGCTCCGCGCGGATCCCCGCGTGACCAACCTCGAGCAGGTGAACGCCCGCCACCTCCAGGCGTCCGACCTGCCGCGGCCCGATTACGACGCGATCGTGATGGACCTCTCGTTCATTTCCCTGACCGCCGTGCTTCCCGCGGTCTGGCCGCTCCTGCGGCCGGGTGGCACCCTCGTCGCGCTGGTGAAGCCGCAGTTCGAGGCCGGCAAGGCGGAGGTGGACCGCGGCCGCGGCGTCATCCGGGATCCCGCGGTGCAGGACGCGGCCCTGGACCGGGTCCGCACCGCCGCCGCCCGGTTGCCCGGGGTTGAGGACCGGGGGGCCATCGATTCCCCGCTGCGGGGCGCGGACGGCAACCGCGAGTTCTTGCTGTGCCTGCGCCGCCGGGCATCCTGAGGCCGCCCGATGAAACCCATCCGCCATCTCGCGTTCGTGGTGAACCGCAACAAGGCCGGCGCGCCGGGCCTGACCCGCGAACTCGCCGCCGTCGCGCGCGCCGCCGGGGTGCAACTGAAGCAGACCAGCCGCTTTCCCCTGCCCTCCGGTTACCTCAAGGGAATGGACGCCTGCTGCGTTATCGGCGGCGATGGCACGCTGCTCGGCGCGGCCCGGGAGTCGGCGCGCCACCAGGTCCCCCTCATCGGCGTCAACCGCGGCAGCCTCGGCTTCCTCACCACTCTCTCCGCCGAGGAGGCCCGCGGACGCTTCCCCGACCTCCTCGCCGGCCGCTTCCAGGTCGACCAGCGCACGATGCTCGACTGCGCCACCGGACCGGGCAGCAGCGACCTGGCCCTCAATGACGTCCTCATCAAGGAAGAGGTGAACTCCCGCCTCGTGCGCCTCGAGGTCTTCGCGAACGACGAATTGGTCACGGATTACCTCTGCGACGGCCTCATCTTCTCCACCCCGACCGGCTCGACCGCCTACAACCTTTCGGCCGGCGGACCGATCCTGCATCCCCGCTCCGGGGTGATCGTGATGACGCCGATCTGCCCGCACACGCTGAGCAACCGCGCCATCATCTTCCGCGACGACGTCCGCCTCCGCGTCTACAACCGCTCGCCGGGTTCCCGGCTGCTCGTGGCGTTGGACGGCCAGCGCAAGCTCCGGGTGGGCGGGCAGTCCCCCGTGACGATCGCGCTGGCCCGCAAGCGCCTGCCGCTCGCGCAGGCCGCCGATTACTCTCATTTCAACGTCGTCCGGCAGAAGCTCCAGTGGAGCGGCGGCTTCTCCGCCAAGCGCTGACCCGGCAGCCGCAAAAACGAGAGTAACCTTGACAAATTCCACACGTCTTTCGCTGCTGAACATTGGAATTACTCCAAAACCTACCATGAACCATCGTAATCTCACCGTCGCGGTCCTCGCCGCCGTGCTCAGCCTCCCCGTCGCCCTCATCGGCGCCGAGGAAAAGAAGAAGGGTGGCGGTTTCGCCGCCATGGATACCGACAAGGACGGCAAGGTCTCCAAGAAGGAGTTCGCCGCCGCCCAGAAGGACGCCTCCAAGGCCGAGTCCCGCTTCGCCCAGCTGGACGCCGACAAGGATGGCTTCCTGACCCAGGCCGAAATGGCCGCGGGCCAGAAGAAGAAGGACAAGTAAGCCTTTCCTTCGGAAAATTTGAGGCGACCCGCGAGGGTCGCCTCTTTTTTTGCCCGGACGGCAAACCGGTGTGCCCGCGCCCGGGGCGTCGACGGTTCAGGCCGACTCCGGCCGCACTACCAGCTGCAGGGAGAGTTCCGGCCGGAGCCGTTCCCGCGCGAAGGCGGCCAGCAGCGCGATGCTCACCCCATCCACCTTGGCGTCATACTGGCGCCAATCATTGAGGTCGAAGCCCTGCAGGGCATTGAGCCCGGCCTGAAGGGCCCGCGCCGAGGGAGTCTGCAGGCTCTGGCGCCGGGCGGCCTTCAGGCGCGTCTGACAGCGGGCCAGCTCGGCGGGCTCGACCCCGCCCGCGGCGATCCGAGCGATCTCGGCGTCAATTTCCGCCAGGACCTCCGCCTCCTTCCCCGGCTGCGTGCCCGCGAGGAAGGAGAACATTCCCGACCGCAGCCCGGTCACGCGCGCGGAACGCACAAAATAGGCGAGCCCCTTGTCCTCCCTCACCCGCTCGAATAGGCGCGAGGCCATGCCGCTGAGGCACTCGTCCAACACCTCGCCAACGTGGAAATCCGCCGCGTGCAGCGCCGGACCCGGATACGCCCGGAGGACGACCGCCTGCTCGCGGGGCTGAAACTCCACGAACGCCCCCCGCTCCGCCGGCAGAGACCCCGGCGGCACCATCGGACCCGCTCCGCCGCCGGGGGGCAGCCGGGACAACAGGCGCTCCAAGGGGCGCCGCAGCGCGGCGGGATCGAAGTCACCCGCGACCGCCAGCACCGTGTTCCCCGCCACGGCCAGCCGGCGGTGCAGCGCCGCCAGGTCCGCGGGGGTGAGCGCCTGAACCCCAGGGATATCCCCGGAGGCGTCCAGAGCGAGCGGGTCGGAGCCGAAGAAACGCCGGCGCAGGCGCTTGCGGGCCCAGGTCACCACGTCGTCGTCATCCTGCCGGAGCGCCGCCACCTGGGCGTCGCGTTCCAGCTGGAAGGTCCCTTCGCGAAAGGCCGGGGCCAGCACCGCCTCCGCCAGCAGTTCCATCGCCAGCGCCGCCTCGTTGGGCAGCACCTCGACGGCGATGCCGAGGCTGTTGTTGCCACAGAAGGGATAGAGGGCCCCGCCGACGGACTCGATCGCCCGGGCCACCTCCGCGGCGCTGCGGCGCCGGGTATCCTTGGTGAGCAGCGTGGAGAGCAGCGCGCTCGCCCCGCGGCGGTCCGCCGCCTCGGCGAGGGGGCCGCCCGGCAGCAACAGACGCAGGTGAAGGTTCGGCAGGCGGGGATCCGGTTGCAGCAGGAGCCGGGCGCCGTTTGCCAACCGGGTCTCGGTGAAGTCGGGAGGCGCGGCGCGGCGCACGGCAACCCCGGATCCCGGGCCGGCCGCGGCCGGCCCGGTGGAAACCGCGATCAGGCTGGATGCCGCGAGGTGGCGCACCGCCACCGCCTGCAGCGACTTGCCGGTCACCCGTGCCAGCTCCCCGAAATAGGTGCGGCCGTGGTCGAGGTCACCCACCACGACCTCAGCCGCGCCCAACCGCGAGGCCTGGCCGCTCATCGTCTTGCGGGAATTGATCTCGCCCACCACGAGCTGGCGCCGCGCCTTGCGGAGCTCAGCCGCCGGGACCGGGCGATCCAGATAACGACGAAGCGCCCGGTGGATGGCCGCCTCGGCTGCGGCCCGCTTTTCCGGATCGCAGGTGTAGGAGACGCAAAACAGGCCGCTCGAACCGGGGTTCCAGGCGCCCGCGTCAATCTGGTGGACCAGACCGGCCCCGTCCCGCACCTCCCGCCACAGCAGGGAGCTTTCCCCCTGACCGAGCACGGCGGCCAGCAGGTCCAGGGTCGGGGCGTCAGCATGAGCAAGGCCGGGGATGGGCCAGGCGAGCACCGCCCGGCAGAGTTCGACGTCCTCGACGCGATGCTCGCGGCGCGGGGCGAGTTGCCGCGGTTCGGCCGGCACCAGCACCGGGATCGATCGGCGCCGCGGGACCGCGCCAAAGTGGCGGCTGATCTCCGCGAGCGTGGCGGCGGCATCCACGTCCCCGACCACCACGACCACCAGATTCTCCGGGGTGTAGCGCTCGCGGTAGTAGCCCATCAGCTCCTGCCGCGAGACCGCGGCGAACACGTCACGATGCCCGATGATCGGATGCCGGTAAGGGTGTTCGCGGAAGGCGGTCGCGAACAACGCGTCCCACAGCCGGTTGTCCGGATCGTCGCGCGTCATCGCGATTTCCCGCAGGATCACGTCCCGCTCCTTCGCCACTTCGTCCTCGGGCAGGGTCGAATGGAGGACCGCGTCGGCGAGCACGTCGACCGCCACGCCCGCGTGCTCGCTGGGCAGGTCGACGTAGTAGACGGTCCGGTCGTAGGTGGTGTAGGCGTTGAGGTAGCCGCCGTGGGCCTGGATCGTGGCACTGATCTCGCGTCCGGCGCGCCGCGCCGTGCCCTTGAAGAGCATGTGTTCCAGAAAGTGCGACAGGCCTGCGCCGAGCTGACCGCCCTCGTGGACGCTGCCGGAGCGCACCCAGACCTGCACGGAGGCCAGCGCCGCGGAGGCATCGGGTTTGAGGATGACGACCACCCCGTTCGGCAGCACGATCCGCTGCACCGGCTCCCGCCAGAAGGCCTCGAGCAAGGCGGTGTCGGCGAGGCTCCGGCCGGATTTGGCCGACGACGGCCGACGCGGCTTCATAGCGCTCCCCGGGCCCGGGGACCGGAGGCCCCGCGGGGGCGGCGGGAGGGCAGGAACGGTTTCACGAAGGCTTCCTCGAACTCGAAGACCTCCTCGAAGTCCTCGCGGCGATCCTGGTCCGTCTTCGAGAACATGTTGTATTCGATGAGGTTGAACACGATCTCACCGAAGTCCGCGCACCGGTGGATACCCCACGCGTTAAGGACGGTCTTGGTCAGCGGCCCGAACTGGTCGAGGGCGTAGACGCGGAGGCCGTGCAACAACTCGGGACCGGAGACGTGCCGGGAGCGGCCGACCCGCGTGGCGTCGCGCTTCTGGAGCTCCTTGACCGTGTGATCCAGGCCGAGCCGCACGAATTCGTACGCCTTGCGGTCGAAGCGCGCATCCTCCTTGCAGATGAGCGCCACCACCTCGCTGAAGTCCGGAGTTTCCATGCTTCCTGCCCGAATTGGCACACGGGCGGGTACGGTGCAATCCTGCACCGCGCGAATTTCCCGCGCGAAACCCCGGCCGTTTTGAACCGTCTGGCCCTGCGCGATCGCCCATGGCAACTCCCCTTCCCTCCGCCGAGAACCCGCGGCCCGAAACCGCCCCGCCCGCCGCGGGAAGCGATCCCCTCCTGATCCTCGCCACGGCGCGGCTCAAGGCAGCTGGATTGCGGGTCACGCAACCCCGGATGGCCATCCTCGAGGCCCTTTGCCGGCAGACCGGCCCGGTCTCGATCGAGAACCTCCACGCCGGGCTGGCGGCCGGCGCCTGCGACCTGGTGACGGTTTACCGCTGCATCGCGGCCTTCGAACGCGGGGGCCTCGTCCGCCGCGCGGTGATTCACCAGGGCACCTCCCTGTACCAGATCGCCTTCGGGCCAGCCGAGACCTACCACGTGGTCTGCCGCTCGACCGGCAGCCTCGCGCCCCTCTCCGCGGAGGTCTCCCGGGAACTCCAGCGGGCGGTCGCCAAGGCACGCGAGGAACTCCGGGAAAAGGGCTACCGGGAGGTCGCCCACATGCTGGAATTCTCCGGCGTGGCCCCGCCTCCGGCCCCGCGGTGACCACGGCCGGCCGCCCGACCGAAAGTCAGCGGGCCGCGGCGTAGCGGGCGGCCACCCGGTCCCACGCCACCACATTCCAGAAGGCGGCGACAAAATCCGCCCGGCGGTTCTGGTACTGCAGGTAATAGGCGTGCTCCCAGACATCCAGCCCGAGGAGCGGAACCGCGCCCTCCATCAGGGGTGAATCCTGGTTGGCGGTGGACGAAACCTCGAGCCGGCCGCCTTTCAGCGTCAGCCAGGCCCAACCACTCCCGAAGCGCTTCATCGCGGCGTCGGTGAACTGGGCGCGGAAGGCGTCGAGGGAGCCGAAACGCTCCTGCAGCGCGGCGGCCAACGCGCCCGAGGGAGCCCCCCCGGCCCGCGGCGCGATCACGTCCCAGAAGAGCGCGTGATTGAGGTGACCGCCCACGTGGTTGCGCACTGCGGTGCGGATGGCCTCCGGCACCGCCGCCAGGTCCTTCACCAGATCCTCGGCGCTCTTGGGGCGCAGGGCCGGATGAGACGCCAGCGCCGCGTTGGCACTCGTGATGTACGCCTGGTGATGCTTGGAATGGTGGATCTCCATCGTCCGGGCATCGAAGTGCGGTTCGAGCGCGGCGTAGGCGTAGGCCAGGGGCGGCAGCGTGAAGGGCTGGGCGGTGCCGGCGGCGGCCGCCGCGCCCAGCCTCGAGGCGGCGGGGAGGACCGCGAGGCCGGCCCCGAGCGTCTTGACCACGGTACGACGGGAGAGGGTGACAGGGGGTTCCATGACGCGACCGTAGGGGAACCCCAGTCCGGCGCAAGCGCCCGCGGCGCGGAACGGTCAATCCGCGCGACCCAGGGCCCGCGCGAGCAGGTTCCGCGTCATTTGCTGCACCCGTTCGTCCGGGCCGTGGGGCCGGCTCCAATGCGACCAGGGCAGGACGTGTCCCGGCGGCGAAGCCAGGGCCTGCGCCCACCAGATGGTGGCGGCGTTGAAGACGAAGTTTCCCTTCGGTCCCGGGTAGAGGGTGGCCGCCCATTGCTGGGGTCGCACGCCGCTCACCCACGCGGTGCCGCCCGCCACCACCTCCAGACCCGGGATCTCGGTCGCCGGCTGCCCGTGGTATTCCCAGCCGATGAGGCCGGGAATGCTCTCCCCGGCCTGCATCCCGGTCCCGGCGAAGAGCCAGTGGGCCGGCAGACGGCAGGTCCAGTCGCCCCCGCCGTTGATCGGCTCCACGTTGCGGCCCCCCATCAGCAGGCCCTCATCGGGACCGCGGTGGGGAAAGGGCCCGTGGCGTTCGTGCCGCTCGCGGGCGTAGGGTTGCTCCCCTCCATACGGTCCCCCGCGGAAGAGGATGCGGTTCGGCCGGCCGTCGTGGGCTGGACGGAAGGGCGAGACCCAGCAGACGGAGTTGCCGCACAGGAACAGCAGGCTCACGCCGGAGTCGCGCAGCCGCTCGACGCTGCGGTATTGGCGGATATCCCAATACTCGTCGTGCCCCACGCTGAGGAAGGTGCGGCAGCGGAGCGCCCGGTCGGGGGTGAGCAGGTCGCTGTTGGAGCAGTAGGTGACGTCGTAGCCGTGCTGTTCCAACCAGAAGGCCAGCGGAAACTCGAAGCAGAGCCATTCGCCGGAGCCGACGGTGCGCGGATCGTTGACGACCCCGCTCCACTGCGCCTCGCGGCCGTAGGGGCGGTCGAAGCTCACGTCGGCCCACGGTCCCTGGTTGCCCTTCGGATGCGTGTAAACGGAGAAGCGGTTCGGCCACCGGTTGTACGCCTGCCAGGTGTTGTCCGAGCATTGGAAAAGGATGTCTGCGGGCCGCTCATCCCGCACGATGAAGACCACGTGACTCTGCCAGTAGGGCTCGTCCGGCGCAGCCGGGATCGTGGTGAGGCGGCCGAGGTAGACCCCGCTGACCCAGTCGGCGGGGATCGTGAGCGCGGCGGAGGGTTCCCACTTGCACTCGTGGAGGTTCTTCTCGCCCGGCGCCGGCGTCGGCTGCGTACGGGTCTCGAGCGGCCCCAACTCGGCCACCTTGCGGGCCCCGCGGCCGCCGTAGTATCCCGTCCGGAAGAGTTCCAGCCGCACCGGTCGCGGCGGATTGGTGGAGATCATCACCTCGATGCGGTCGCCCGCCTGCACGCTCTGGCGGGAACAGTAGCCCTCGACGGCCGGCGAACGGAAGCCGTCCTGGTCGACGCGTACCCGGGTGAGCTGCCAGTCGCGGGCCCCCTCCCGCGCATTTTCCGCGGCGATGATGCCCGCGCGCCGGGAGGTTGCTGCTGCTGCGGCGGCGGCGGCGGGGGCGCCCGCGAGCAGGGCGGCGGCCCCGGTCTGCAGGAACTCGAGGCGGGAAAGCGGGGTGGCGGTGGGGCGGGGCATCGCAACCCAGCGAGGCAGGTTTGGGCGGGGGGCGTAAAGCGGTTTCCGGGCTCGCGTCCCCCTGCGGGGGGAATCACCCAGCCCTTCCGGAGGGATCGCTTTCGCCCTTGCGGGAAGGTGCGTTCGGGGCTTTGTCTCGGCCCTTCACCCTCCGCGGTCGCCGGCAAACCCTCGCGCCGGACCGGCTGCGACCCTGATCCAACTATGAACCTGCCCCCGTCCCGCCGGATCCTCTCCGGTCTCGTCCTCGGCCTCGCCGCCGCGCTGCCGTCCGCCTCCGCCCTTCAGCTCTCCGAAGGCGAACTCAAGGTGAGCTTCGACTCGACGCTCTCCTTCGGCGGTCTCTACCGGCTGCAGAACCCGGACCGCAGCCAATACGGCATCACGAGCACCTTCCAGGGGGTCACCGGCACCCAGAACTCCGTCAACAGCGATGACGGCAACCTCAACTACGCCAAGGGCTGGGTCTCCCAGTTGCTCAAGGGCAACCACGACCTCGAGGTCCGCTACGGGAACTTCGGCGCGCTGGCCCGCGGCTACTGGTACAACGACCTGAAGGCCGACGAGACGGCGCGCACGCCGCTGTCGGACCAGGCGAAGGATCGCACCGTGAAGGGTGCGCAGCTGCTCGACCTCTACGGTCGCGTGAAGGCGGACGTCGCCGGCGGCCTGCCCTTCGACCTGCGGATCGGACGGCAGGTCCTCAGCCTCGGCGAGAGCACCTTCATCCCCAACGGGATCAACGTGGTCAACGCGGCCGACCTCTCCAAGCTGCGGGTGCCCGGTTCCGAGCTGAAGGAAGCGCTGCTCCCGGTGAACATGGTGAAGGCCTCCATCGGCCTCACGCCGGAGATCACGGTGGAGCCCTTCTGGCTGCTGGAATTCCGCCGGAACGAGCTCGAGCCCGCCGGCACCTACTTCTCGACCAACGACTTCGCGACCCGCGGCGGCCGCACGGTCTGGCTCGGCTTCGGCAGCATCGCCGACCAAGGCAGCACCATCGGCGGCATCTCGCGCGCCGAGGACCGGGACGCCGGCAACTTCAACCAGTTCGGCGTCTCCACCCGAATCCTCGCCCCGGGGATCAACAACACCGAGTTTGGCCTGTACTACGCCCGCTACAACAGCCGCTCGCCCGTCATCAGCGCGCGGACCCCGACCACGCCGATCGACACCAACCTGACCGGTCCGCTGACCGCCGCCTTCCTTCGCGGGGGCTTGCCGGCCGCGCAGGCCTCCGCCCAGGCCGCCGCGATCTTCCAGATGATCGTGAAGTCCTCCCTCGCGCCGACCACCCTGACGCCCGTCGAAATCGCCACCCTGCAGAGCGCCCAGGTTCAGGCCGCCATCGCCGGCGCCCGCCAGATCGCCCTCCTGACCGCGGCGGCCTCCGGCCGGTACTTCACGGAGTACGCCGAGGACCTGAGCCTCTTCGGCCTGAGCTTCAATACGTCGCTCGGCGGTTCCGGCGTCTCCTGGCAGGGCGAGGTCTCGCTGAAGAACGACGTCCCGCTGCAGGTTGACGACGTCGAGGTGCTCTTCGCTACCCTCTCCTCCCTCGCGCCGCAGTTCGCCGCCGCCAACCAGCTCGGCAACTACCTCGGCCAGTACGGCCGCGAGATCAGCGGCTACCGCCGCCACCGGGTCTGGACCGCCCAGTCGACGCTGACCAAGGTCTTCGGGCCCACCCTCGGCGCCCAGCAGCTCACCGTCCTCGGCGAGGCCGGCGGCGTCTGGGCCAACCTGCCGTCCAAGGACGTCCTCCGCTACGATGGTCCCGCGACCTTCACCGGCGGCTCCCAGTCCTTCATGAACACGGCCGGCTTCCCGCAGGTGCCCGCCACCGCGGCGGACGGCTTCGCCGACCGCTTCTCCTGGGGCTACCAGGTCCTCGCGCGGCTCGACTACAACAACGTGCTGCCGAACGTGAACCTCCAGCCCACGGTGGCCTTCACGCACGACGTCCGGGGCGTCACCCCGCTCCCGCTCGGGAATCTCATCGCCGGGCGCAAGAGCGTGAACGTCGCGGTCGAGTTCACTTACCGCAACGCCTGGTCCTTCGAGGCGCGCTACGTGAACTTCACCGGCGCCGGCAAGTTCAACCTCTTCTCGGACCGCGACTACGTCGCGACCACCCTCAAGTACTCCTTCTAACCCCAAGGCCCCCGTCCCATGAACGTCCTCTCCTCCGTCCTCCTCCTGGCGGCCACCGCTGGTGCCGCCGGCGCGGCCGTCTCCGCCGCCGACGCCGCGCGCCTCGGCCGGGAACTCACCCCCCTTGGCGCCGAAGCCAAGGCCAACGCCGACGGCACGATCCCGGCTTGGACCGGCGGCATCACCACGCCCCCCGCCGGCTACCAGCCCGGGATGCACCACCCGGACCCGTTCGCGGGGGATCAGCCGCGCTTCACCGTGACCGCGGCCAACGCGGCCCAGTACCAGGCCCAGCTCACCCCCGGCCAGCTGGCCCTGCTGCAGGCCTACCCGACGTACAAGCTGACCGTCTACCCCACCCGCCGCAGCGCGTCCAACCCGCAGCGGGTCTATGACGCCACCCGGCAGAACGCCACCGCCGCCACCCTCGTCGCCGGCGGCAACGGCATCGCCGGGGCGACGGTCGGCGTCCCCTTCCCCCTCCCGCAGAACGGGCTCGAGGTGCTGTGGAACTCCCTCACCCGCTTCCGCGGCGTCGCCGCGACCCGTTACATCGACCAGGCCGCGGTCGAGCGCGGCGGCGGCTTCCAGCTCGTGAAGTTCGAGGATGAGTTCCTCTTTAATTACACGCGCCCCGACATCACCACCAAGGAACTCGAGTCCTCCAACACCCTGATCTATTTCAAGCAGGCCGTCACCGCCCCGGCCCGCCTCGCCGGCACCATCCTGCTGGCGCAGGAAACGATGGATCAGGTCAAGGAGCCCCGCCGCGCCTGGGTCTACAACGCCGGCCGCCGCCGCGTCACCCGCGCGCCCAACGTGGCCTACGACAACCCCGGCACCGCCGCCGACGGCCAGCGGACCGCCGACCAGTTCGACATGTTCAACGGCGCGCCCGACCGCTACGAGTGGACCCTCGTCGGCAAGAAGGAGATGATCGTCCCCTACAACTCCTACAAGCTGCACGCCAAGGGCGTGAAGGCGGGAGAGATCCTGAAACCGCTCCACGTCAACGCCGACCTGACCCGCCACGAGCTGCACCGGGTCTGGGTCGTCGACGCCAAGCTGAAGCCCGGCACCTCCCACCTGTACAGCCGCCGCACCTTGTACATCGATGAGGATTCATGGCAGATCCTCGCGGCCGACCAGTACGACGGCCGCGGCCAGCTCTGGCGCGTCTCCGAGGCCCACTGCATCAACTACTACGACGTCCAGGCCTTCTGGAGCACCCTCGAGGTGCACCACGACCTGCAGAACGGTCGTTATCTGGCGATCGGCCTCGATAACGAGAACCGGATGTACGATTTCGGCATCAAACGCACGCCGGCCGATTTCAACCCCGAGGCCCTGCGGCGCGACGGCGTCCGCTGACGCCGGGATGGCTTCGCACGGTTCTCTCGCGGCCCGGGTCGCCGCCTGTCTGCTCCCCGCGGCCCTGGCCGCCGGGGAGCCGTCTCTTCCCCGGGGCCTGCTCCTCGACGGAGCGGTCAGCGGGTCCCTGGCCGTCGTGGTCGGGGAGCGGGGCAGCATCTGGGTTTCGCGCGCCCCCACCGCCGGGTGGCGGCGAGCCGACTCCCCCACCCGGGCAACCCTCACCGGGGTTGCCCTCGCCCCCCCTGCGACCGAAGGCGCCTCAGGTATTGGCTGGGCCGTCGGTCACGATGCCGTGGTGCTGGGGACACGGGATGGCGGCGCCACGTGGACGCGGCAGCACCAGGGGGAGAACCTGCAGGATTCGTTCCTTGACGTACTCGCGCTCGATGCCCGCCACGCCATCGCGGTCGGAGCCTACGGGCTTTACCTTTCCACGCGGGACGGCGGCGCCACGTGGGAACGCCGGCAGGTGCGGGACGGGGACGCCCACCTGAATCGGATCAGCCGCAGCGCCGGCGGTACACTGTTTTTGGCCGGCGAGGCGGGCACGCTCCTCCGCTCCCGGGACGCCGGGTTAAACTGGACCCCGCTCCAGGCTCCCTATCAGGGATCCTTTCACGGGGTTCTTCCGCTCGACGGGCGAACCCTGATCGCCCACGGCCTGCGGGGGCACTTGTACCGTTCCGCCGACGAGGGGGACACGTGGCAGGAAATGCCCCCTCCCGTCGTCGGCCTGCTCGCGACCGCCCTCCGGCTGCGCTCGAATCTCATCCTGATCGGCGGACCGCCCCGGGCGCTGGCCGTCAGCCGTGACTACGGGCGCACCTTCAGCCTGCTGCCCCGCGCCCCGACGACCGCGGTGGCAGAGCTCCTCGAGTTGCCCGACGGCAGCGTCCTCGCCCTCGGCGAGGCGGGCGCGACCCCCGTGACCCTGCCATGACCCCGGGCCCCTCGCGCCTCGATCGTTTCACGGTTTGGATGTTCCGTCATCGGACTCCGCTGATGCTCCTCTTCTCGGCGTTGACCGCCGGGATGCTCTGGCTGGCGCTCGGCGTCCGCGTCGATGCCAGCTTCGACAAGTCGCTGCCCCGTGGGCACCCGTACATCCAGACGTTCGTCAAGCACCAGGCAGCCTTCGGGGGCGCCAACCGGATTCTGGTCGCCCTCGTCGCCCGCGAGGGGGACATCTTCAACCCCGAGTTCTTCGCCCAGCTGCGCAAGGTCACGGACGAGGTGACCTTCCTCCCCGCGGTCGACCGTCCGCAGGTGCAGTCCCTCTTCACCCCGAATGTCCGTTTCATCGAGGTGATCGAGGACGGCTTCGCGGGCGGGAACGTGATTCCGGCGGATTTCCAGCCCACGCCGGCCGCCTTCGCCCGCGTGCGCGAGAATATCCTGAAGTCAGGCCGCCACGGGCAACTGGTGGCCCACGACTTCACCGCCGCGGTCGTCAGTGCCCAACTCCTCGAGACCAACCCGGCGAATGGGGAACGCGTCGATTACGCCGCGGTGGCCGCCGGGCTGGAGCGCATCCGCGAGGGCGTGGCCGCCGCCACCGCCGGGCGCGTCACCGTGCACATCATCGGGTTCGCCCAGATCGTCGGGGATGTGACCGCCGCGGCGGACAACATCCGCCTGATGTTCGCCGCCGCCCTGATCGTCACGATGCTGCTGGTCTGGAACTACGCCGGCCGCTGGAAACTGGCCGCGGCCCCCATCGTGTGCTCCCTGGTGGCGGTCATCTGGCAACTGGGGATCGTCGCCGCCCTCGGCCTGGGGGTGGACCTGTTCTCGATCCTCGTGCCGTTCCTGGTGTTCGCGATCGGGGTGAGTCACGGCGTGCAGAAGATCTGCACCTTCCGCAACGAGGTGTTCAAAGGCCAGGACGGCCCCACGGCCGCGCGCGCGGCGTTCAGCCAGCTGATCGGACCGGGCATCGTCGCCCTGCTGACGGATACCGTCGGTTTCTTCACCATCATGGTGATCCCGATCCCGACCATCCAGGAACTCGCGCTGATCGCGAGCCTTGGGGTGAGCGTGATCACGCTGACGAACTTTTTCCTCCTGCCCCTGCTGCTGTCCTACCTGCGCCTGCCCCCCTCCTACGCCGACTGGGTCGCCACGCGGCGCCTGCGCGGCGAGGCGACCTGGGGCCGGGTCGCGCGCGCCCTGACCCCCGCTCCGGCGGCCGCCATCACGCTCGTCAGCCTCGCGATCGGCGCCTGGGCCTTCCACTTCTCCAAGGAGGTGCGCATCGGCGACACCCAGGCCGGCGTGCCCGAGCTCCGGCCGGATTCGCGCTACAACCGCGACAGCCAGCTGATCGCGAGCAAGTTCTCCATCGGGGTGGACCTGCTCAGCGTGATCGTCGAGACCGTGCCGGATGCCGGGGTCGACCACGGGGTGATGACGCTGCTCGATGAGTTCGAGGGGCGGATGCGGGAACTGCCGGGCGTGCAGTCCGTCGTGTCGCTCGCCGGGGTCGCCAAGGGCGTGAATGCGGGGTTTTGCGAGGGTTCGCTCAAGTGGCGGATCTTGCCCCGCAACCGCGACGCCCTCGCGCAGGCCGTCGCTCCCGTCGAGACCTCGACCGGGCTGCTGAACGCGAATTCCTCGGTGTTGCCGGTCCTGATCTTCCTGCGCGACCACCGCGCGGAGACACTCACGGAGGTGACCACGGCGGTGCGGGAGTTCGCCGCGCGTCACGATTCGCCGCAGGCGGTGTTCCGCCTCGCCAGCGGCAACGCCGGGGTGATGGCCGCCACCAACGAAGTCGTCGCCGCCGCGGAGAAGCCCATCCTCTACTGGGTTTTCGGTTCGGTCATCGCGCTCTGCCTCATCGCCTTCCGGTCGGTCCGCGCCGCCCTCTGCATCGTGACCCCGCTCGCGATCGTCAGCTACCTCGGCTACGTGGTGATGGTCGCCCTCGATATCGGCCTGAAGCCGTCCACGCTCCCGGTCGTGGCCCTCGGGGCCGGGATCGGCGTCGACTACGGCATCTACATCTTCGCGCGCCTGCACGCGGAACTGAAGGCGGGGGCCACCTTCGAGGAGGCCCTCTTCTGCGGATTCAAGGACGCCGGCGCGGCCGTGGTGTTCACCGGGTTGACGCTCGCGATCGGGGTCAGCACCTGGGTTTTTTCCGACCTCAAGTTCCAAGCGGACATGGGCCTCCTGCTGACCTTCATGTTCACGGTCAACATGGCCGGGGCCATCTTGGTGATGCCCGCGATGGCGCGGTGGCTCTGGCGCTCCAAGCGGGACTCTGCTCCCCCGTCCCCTTCCCGCTGAGTGCGGGTCAGCGTCCGGCGGATTCAACCACCGAGCAATTCCTCGGCGTGCCGCTGGGCGCTCCGGGCCTGCCGGTCGCCTAGCATCCGCGCGAGTTCCGTCACCCGCGCCTTCCGGCTCTCGTGGATCGCCTCGATGCGGACGACCGCGCGCTCCCCGCTCTGGTCCTTGGTCACCACGAGATGCGCCGCGGCCTGCGCCGCCACCTGCGGCAGATGGGTCACGCACAGCACCTGATGCGCGCGAGCGATGCCCGCCATATTCTCGCCCACGACCTTGCCGATCTCGCCGCCGACGTTGGCGTCCACCTCGTCGAAGACCAGCAGCGGCACCCCGTCCAGCTCCGCCAGCACCGTCTTCAGGGCGAGCATCACCCGGGCCAGCTCGCCGCTGGAGGCGATGCGGCTGAGGGGCAGCGGGGCCTCCCCGACATTCGGGGAGAAAAGAAATTCGGCCCCGGAGTCCCCCCCCGGGCCGAGCTCCGGCAAGGAAGTCACCCGCACCTGGAAATCCGCCTTGGCGAACCCCAGCCGGGCGATCGCGCGGCCCGCCGTCCGGGCCAGTTCCCGGGCCGCCTTTTCCCGGCGGGCCCGCAGCGCCTGCGCGCACCGCCGGGCCTCGCGCAGGGCCTCCGCCGCCTCGCGCTCCAGCCGGGCCAGCACGCCCTCGACATCGCCCTGCACCTCCAGGCGCCGCCGCATCTCCTCCCGCGCGGCCAGCACCGCGGCCAAGTCGCCGCCGTACCGCCGCCGCACCTCCAGCCACGTTGCCATCCGCTGCTCGATCTCCTGCGCCTGCTCGGGATCGAGGTTCAAGGCCTGCCCCAGCGCGGCGAACTCCTCCGCCAGGTCCGCCAGCTCCACGGCTGAGGAAGCCAGCCGGCCGGCGAGCGGGGCGCTCGCCGGATCCAGTTCCTCCAACTGCCGCGCCATCCGCAGCAGGGGCGCGAGCCGTCCTTGGATGCCGTCCTCCCCCGCCAATCCCTGTCCCAACGCCTCCGTCAATCCGGTCAACTCCTGCGCGCGGCTCAGCCGCTGGTGGTCGCGTTCCAACTGTTCGACTGCCTCCGCGTTGAGCTCCAGCTGGTCCATCCGCCCGAGCTGGGCGCGGAGGAATTCAATCTGGTCCGGCGCGAGCCGGGCCTCCGTGGCCACGCGCCGCTGCTCGGCCGCCCGCTCCCGCCACCGCGTGAAGGCTTCGCGATAGGCCGCGAGGTCCTCGCCGTGCCGGCCAAAGAGGTCCAGCAGCTCCCGCTGGCAATCATCCCGCAGCAGTCGCCGCGGTTCGCTGGGACCGTGAAAGTCGATCCACACCTCGCCCAGCCGCTGCAGCGCCGCCAGGGTGGCGAGGCTGCCATTCACGGTGATGCGGGGTGCCTTGTCGCGGGGGAGCGTGCGCCGCAGCAGCAGCGCGCCGTCCTCGCACGGGGGCAGCTGGAGTTCCTCGAGCACCGCGTTGAGGCGCTCCGGGGCCGCGAAGTGCAGGACCGCCTCCACCTCCGCCGCGGGCGCGCCCTGGCGGATCACGGTCTTGTCCGCCCGTTCGCCCGCCAGGAGGCTGAGCGCACCCAGCAAAATGCTCTTGCCGGCGCCGGTCTCGCCCGTGACGGCGGTGAACCCCGGGGTGAACTCCAGTTCCACCGCCTCGAGGAGGGCCAGATTCCGGATGCGGAGCGACTGCAGCATGGTGCGGGAACGGATGAGGCCGCGGCCCCGGGTGTCAAAGCCGCTTCTCGCCCGCAGCCTCCGCCAGGGCGCGCTCGAGCCGTTCCGTGACCACGCCCCCCGTGACCAGCGGCCCCAGCCACGCATCGACCGCAGAGCGCAGGTCCGCGTCCCGCGGCAGCAACACCGCCTTGCCCGCCCGCGTCAGCGGCCCGTCCAGCGTGCCGGCGAGGCGGGGATCCCGCCGCGCCTGCAACCGGACCTCGATCCCATCGGTGAACATCACGTCGGCCCGCCCCTCGGCCAGGGCGGTGAAGATGGTCCTGTTGTCCGGATGGAGCACGATCTCCGCCTGGCGCAGACGCTCGCGGACGAACCGCTCGTTGGTCCCGCCCGGATTGACGATCACCCGCACGCCCGGCTGGTCGATGGCGGCGAAGGTGACGAACCGCAGTGCATCCGCCCGCCGCGCGATGGCCGTCTTCCCATCCTCAAGGTAGGCGAGGGAAAACGCCGCCTCGCGGGCGCGCTCCGCGGTCACGGTGATGCCGGAGAGCGCGAGATCGAACCGGTGCGCGCGCAGGGCCGCCATCAGCCCGGGCCACGAGGTGGGCACGAAGCCCGGGCGCAGGCCGAGCGCGCCCGCGAGATCCCGCGCGAGGTCGAGGTCGAGGCCTCGGAGCACGCCTCCGGCATCGGAACT
>JAIXQE010000229.1 GCA_027485815.1 Opitutaceae bacterium | reverse complement strand
GCGGTCGAGGTCATCCGCGACCAGGTTGGCGATGCTGCGGTGTTCGATCATCACCGCCTTGGGCCGGCCGCTGGTCCCGGAGGTGTAGATCAGGTAGGCAAGCCGCTCCGGCGGCACCGCGGGAAAGGGGTCAGGATGAATCTTGCAACCGAGATCGCCCTCGCCGGAGCCGGGCGCGGGCGGTTGCAGGTTGCGGCCTGACCCCTTCGCGGCGGAGGCCACGAGCGCCTGCACGTCGCGCACGGGGCGCGTCTTGCCCAGGGCGCCGAGGCGGGCGGCGCCGGCGGGGTTGGTGAGGATCGCGAGCGCGGCGGAATCCTCCAGTAATTCGGCGAGGCGGGCGTCGGGGAAGCTGGGGTCGAGGCAGGTGTAGGCCGCGCCGGCCTGGAGGATGCCAAGCTGGGCGGCGTAGAGGTCCCAGTGGCTGCGCGGGAGCAAGATCGCCACGACCCCCTCCCCGCGCACGATTTCGCGCAGGGCGGCGGTGACCGCGTCGGCCGCAGCGGCGAGTTCCGCGTAGGTGAGCGTGACGCGCGCCGGGTGGCCGGGTCCGGGGGGAACATCGATGGCGGGGTGGTGCGGCCACCGCTGGGCGGCGCGCGCGAAGCATCCGTGCAGCACGGCCGGCTCGCCCGCAGCCCCGGAAGGGGGCAGGGTGGCGGCAAGGGGCGGCAGGATCATCGGGGCGGGAAAACGGGCGCGGGGCGTCCGGGGGGAACCTTCACGAGAGGTGATCCGCGGCGGGAAGACCACGCCAAATTCCCGGCACGGCCGCGCGCCGGCGCCTAGGTTCCGCGCGCGCTCAGTCGCCGCGCAGGTCGTAGCACAGCAGGCGGGGCGGCGTGCCGGCGACGGCGTCGCGGGTGTTCTGGCACACGTACAGCAGGCCCCGGCTCAGCGCCGGCGGGGTCCACGTCTCGGTCGCCGCGAACAACCATGCCCGCTCCCGCACCCGCAGACCCGCCCGCGAGACCTCGAGCCGCGCCAGGTGGCCGAACTCACCCAGCGCCAGCACCTGTCCGTCCGCCACCAGCAGCGACGCGCGGAAGAGCCCCGTGCGGATTTCCCGCGGCCCCCGCGCCTCGGCCACGGTCTCCGTCCAGACCGGCTGGTCCCGCCACACCTCGCGCCCCGTCGCCACCTCCACGGCCACGAACTCGGCGTCCTGCGGGCCGTGCCCGTGCACGCCGACCAGCAGTTCCCCCAGTTGCACCGCGGACATGAAGTGCACGCCGAACGAGCGGTTGGTCCACGCCACCACGGCGGTCCCATCGGGTGCCGCCGTCACCAGCGCCCCGCCCGACCCGTAGCACTCAGAGATGAACACGCCCTCGGCGAGCGCGAGCGGCGCGGCCGCGTTGACCGACTCGTAACGCGTCCCACGCCACGGGAACCGGGCGTCCACCGCACCTGTCACCGGATCCAGCACCAGCAGGCCGCCGGTCGGGGGTCGGCTTTCCCCGCCGGCGAAAACCAGCACCCGCGGCCGGCCCCGCCACGTCGCGGGCACGGGCGTCGCGTAACTGGGCCCCCACTCCCGCTCGGCGCCCCAGCGCAGGCGGCCCGTGGCGACGTCGAACGCCGCGACCCCCGGCCCGCCCGGGGCCCCCAGCTGGAGGATCACGACGTCGCCCACGACGAGCGGGCTCGCCCCCACGCCAAAGAAATTGCGGGGGACGCGGAACTCGGCGTGGAGGTCGCGCCGCCACTCGATGCGGCCCGAGGCGAGGTCGATGCAGTGCAGCCGCCCCTCGGCGCCGAAGGTGAAGACGCGCCCGTCGGCGATCGCCGGGCTGGCCCGGGGGCCGGGGTTGTAGCCGTAGCGGTCGCGGTACGCGGTCGGGTAGTCCACGCGCCAGAAACGCCGCCCGTCGCGCGCGTGCAGGCACTCCACCACCTCCTCGCTCCCCACCCGGTGGAACAACACGAGCCGCTCGCCCGCGATCACCGGTCCCGCGTAGCCCTCCCCCTTGGGCATCGCCCACACCAGGGCCGGCCCGCCCGCCGGGAAGGCCGCGCGCAGGCCGGTCTCCGGGGAGGTCTGGTTGTGCGCCGGTCCGAGAAAATGCGGCCAGTCCACCCCCCGCGCGCCCGGCGAATCCGGCCGCGGCGCCGCGTGCACCACCGCATCCGGATTCGCCGCGGGTACGGCCGGCGCCGGCGGGGCCCCCGGAGCGACGGTGGGCGGGGAGGGGTCGGTAAACTCGGCCGCGCGTAAACCCACCACGAGACCGCCGAGGGCGAATCGCAGGATCCGACGAAGGCGGGCGCAACGGGTTCGCGCGACAGGAGCGGAGCGGGCTTTCATCAGCGGCGCGGAGCGTCATTCGGGCGCCCGGCCGGGCGGCGGGGTCGCGCCGAGCGACCACGCGCCCACCGGCCGGCTGCGCAGGCGGCTGACGGTCTCCAGCCGCGCGGGCTGGCACCGCTGCGGCGGCAGGCCCGCAAGGATCAGCTCCAGATCGTCGGCCACCAGCTGGCCGATCAGCGGCTGGATCTCGGGGACGCTCCCGCAGCGGTGCGCCTGCAGCAGCGTGTTGGGCACGGTGCGGCCCGGCTCGTCGCGCGGGATCGGCTCCTCGGGCCAGACGTCGATCCCGACGCGCAGGCGGCCGGAACGCGCCTCCGCCAGCAGCGCCGGGAAGTCCACCAGCTCCGCCCGGCTGGCGAGCACGATCACCCCGCCGGACGCCATCCGCGCGAATTGCGCCGCGCCGATCCGGCCCGCGTTCTCGCTGGTGCTCGCCGCCAGCAGGAACACCACCCGCGCGCGGGCGAAGCACTCGTCGAGCCCGGCCGGCACGAGCCCCTGCTCGCGCAGCACCGCCGGGTGCACCCAGGGGTCGTGCACCAGCAGTTCCGGGGAGAAGGGCCGGAGGAGCGGGACGAGCGCGCGGCCGAGGTTCCCGTGGCCCACCAGGGCAAGGGTCTTCCCGTGCAGCAGGAAGGAGTCGTGGTTGTCGTCCTTGCGCTCCCGGCCCGCGCGCAGGGCGGCGTCGGCCTCGTGCATCCGGCGGGCGAGGGAGATCGCCATCCCGAGGGCGAGCTCCGCCACGGGGCGCGCGTAAACCGGAGCGGTCGAGAGCACGGGGATGCCGCGGCGGTGGCACTCGGCGTAGTCGATGTTCGGGAGGAAGTTGCTCTCGACGTTGAACACCGCCCGGAGCTTCGGCGCGCGGTCAAGGCGGGCGCGGTCAAGGGGCGACTGCCCAATCAGGGCGACGGCATCCGGCAGGTGGGCGTCGAGGTGGGTGGCGGGGGCGGGCGAACCATCGTGCCAGAGCACGCGGCCGAGGCGTTCGAGGCGGGCGCGGGTGGGGGCGTCGAAGATACGGTCGAGCCGGCGCGGGAAGGGATCGAGGAGGATGAGGCCGTCGGGGGAACCCATCCCGCCAGCGAGGCGGATGTCCGGCCGGTTGGCGAACCTTGGCCGCCGGACTCAGGTCCCGGAGCACCCCCCGCGCCGACCGAACCAGCGGCCCACGCGCGCCTGGTACGCCGTAAACTCCGGGCCGAACGCCGCCGCGAGGTCCCGCTCCTCGGGCCCGATCTGGAACCGCTGCAGGTAAGCGCAGAACAACGGCCCCGGCACCACCGCCGCCCAACTCCCCCGCCAGACCACGACGCCCGCCAGCGCGAGGGCCAGCCCCAGGTACATCGGGTTCCGCGTCCACGCATACACCCCGTTCACCACGAGGGTCCGCACGCCCGTCCCGGCGAACGGACTCAGGCTCGTCGCCGCCCGCCGGAATTGCCCCACGCCCGCGCCCGCCACCAAGGCCCCGGCGCCGGCCAGTACCAGGGCCGCGCCAGACGCTCCCGCCCCGCCCCAGCCCGGCGCCGGCCACCCGCGCCCCAACCCCCAGACCGCACCCGCCGCCACCACCCACGCCAGCAGCGGCGGCACCCGGCGCTCCAGCGCCTCACCCCAGCCCCCGGCCCGTCCGCGGCCGCTCATTTCACTTCAAACTGAAACGGAACGAACTCCTCGCGGCCGTTGAGGCTCAGTTGGGCCCAGATGGTGTACCGCCCGGCGCGCGGGATGGTCAGCTTGAAGTCGAGCTCGGTGCGCGGAGACGGCCCGGGCCGCGCCGGGCCGGAGACCACGGGATGGAGGTGGGCGAAACCGGAACGCTCGGCGTCGAACGCCACGAGGTGTGCAAAGGCGTCCATCACCTCGCCCAGCGCGAACGCGGCCCCGTCCGTCCGTTCCACGGCGAAGCGCAGGTCCAGCGGCTGGCCCGCCCGCGCGGGCGCCGGGCGCACCGCTAGGGTGAACCGGTGGCCGTCCCGCACCAGCGGCTCACCAACGGCGACGGGAACGGGCACGGCGGCGGCAGCGGCGCCCGGGACCTCGACGTCGGCGCTCGCGTACAGCCCGCGTCCGGTGGCGGTCGGGGTGAAGTCGGCGAAAATCCGGTAGTTCCCCGGCCGCGCGGGGGTGAAGGTGAACGCCCATTCCCCGGGCCGCGCCCCCGGCTCGGGGTGCAGGTGCTGGTAATCGGCCAGGGTGGGGTCGACGGCCAGCAAGTGCAGGCGCCGCGTGTGGGTCACCTGCAGGTCCTCCGGGCCGATCGCCTTGCCGCGCGCGGTGCGCAGGGTGACCACCGCCGCGACGGGGCGCCCGGGCACCGGGGGAGCAGCCGGAACGACCTCCATCAGCACGGGCGACTTCACCGCGACCACCGGAATGAACTGCGGGTTCAGCGGGTCGCAGAACTCGATCGCCTGGCCGCCCTTCGCATCGACCCGGAAGTCCATGTGGTTGAGGTCGCTGCCGGTCGGGATCAGCCGCAGCAGCGCGAAGACCACGGCGGCCCCCGCGGTGAGCGCGAGGAACTGGCCCCAGGCGAAGGGCGGACGAGGCAGCGGCGGGACGGAGGCGGCGGTGGACATCAGCGGGAAAGGCGGCGGACAAATTCCTCCGGGTCCCATTGGCTCCCGTCGGTGCGGTGCGCGATCCGCCCGTCGGGCGCGATCAGCACGGTGGCCAGGGTGTGCTGGAGGATGTCGCCTTGGAACTGGGTGTTGACCCCGAACTGGGCCAGCAGGTCGCGGATCGCCTGCACCGGGCCGGTGAGGAAGGAGAAGTTTGCCGTGTCGATGCCCCGGATCGCCGCGTACGCGTGCAGGACCGCCGGCGTGTCGTGCGCGGGATCGAGCGTGATCGAGATCAGCTCGAGGTTGGCGACTCCCGCCTCGCGCGCGAGGCGCTGCGCGGTGATCATCTTCGCCGTCGCGGCCGGGCACATCGTGGCCACCGGGCAGCGGGTGAAAATGAAGTTGAGCAGCACCTGCTTGCCCCGGAACCGCGCCATCTGCACGACGCGGCCGTCTTGGTCCAGCAGGGCGAAGTCCGGCGTCACCTCCCCGACCTCGCGGTACGGGTGGCGTCCCCGCGTGTGCGTGTCTTGGCGCAGCTGGAGCGCCGCCGCCGCGACCGCCTTCGCCTCGGTGGAGGCGTCGTCCGGCCAGATCCGCTCCAGCCGGAACACGCCGTCCGCCCCCTCCACCAGATCCGCCCGGATGCGCCGGCCCGCGCGCGCCACCGCCAGTTCCTCCGGCCCCACGGCCAGCTCCATCGTCATCGCGGGCATGTAGCCCTTGATCTCCTCGTGCTGGACGATGAGCACGCCCTGTTCGGCCTCGACCCGGAGGATGACGCCGGTGAGCGGATGCCGGACCTCGGCGGGGCCCTGGGCCGGGGCCTGGGCCGCGCGGCGGCAACCGGCCAGCGCGGCGGCCAGCAGGCCCAGCACGATGAATAGGCGGCAGGCGGGCATCTACTAAACCGATCCGGCGGGGGACAAAATTGTCAAAGGGTTTGCGGCGCGGGCGTGCCCCGCTTCTTCTCCCCGACCGCACCCGCATGTCCGCCGACTCCGGAGCCCGCCGCACCACCATCCACCAGCCCGCGCTCGCCGCGTTCGCCGCCGCCGGCTCGGTGTGGGTCTTCCTGCTGGTCACGCTCGGCGCGTTCACCACCAGCATCAACGCGGGGATGGCGTTCCCGGACTGGCCGCTGTCGAACGGCTCGATCAACCCGGAGGGCTGGCTCTCGGACCTGTCGATGTTCGCCGAGCACTCGCACCGCCTGACGGGCGCCGTGATGGGCCTGATCACGATGGGGCTGGCGTTCTGGCTGTGGCGGCGGGAGGAGCGGGCCTGGCTGCGCCGCCTCGGGTACTGGGCCCTGGGCATCGTGATCCTGCAGGGGCTCATCGGCGGCAAGCGGGTGCTGCTCCACGAACTCAAGGTGCCGGGCATCACGATGTCCGTCGGCGAGATGCTGCGCATCCCCCACGGCATCCTCGCGCAGGTGTACGTCTGCCTCCTAATCGGGATCGCGGTCGCGCTGACGCGCCGCTGGATCGAGACCTCCGCGCCGTTCGGACCGCGGGTGCGCCGCGCGGGCATCGTCTGCTGCGGGCTGCTGCTGGTGCAACTGGCGATCGCCGCCACGATGCGGCACAACAACGCCGGCCTGGCCATCGGCAGCTTCCCGTTCTCCACGCCGCCGCCGGACAACGCGCTGCTCCCCGCGGTGTGGGATTTCCGCATCGGAATCCACTTCGCCCACCGGGTGATGGCCGTGGTCCTCGCCGTGGCGCTCACCTGGTTCGCCTGGACGATCCGCCGCGATCCCGCCTCCGGCGCGGCGATGCGCGCCGGCGCCGCCGCGCTGATCAGCCTGCTGGTGCTGCAGATTTTGCTCGGGGCGATGGTCATCTGGACCCTGCGCCGGCCGGAGATGACGACGGGCCACGTCGTGATCGGCGCCCTCACGCTGGCCGTCACCTTCTGGCTCACGTGGGTCGCGCACCGCGACCAGTTGGACGGACCCGCGCCGCTGGCGACCCCCACCCGCGGATGAGTGCGCCGGCCGCCGCGACGTTCCGCGATTACCTCGCCCTCACCAAGCCGCGGCTGAGCCTGCTCTCGGTCCTGACGGCGCTGGTCGGGTACTACGCGGCGCGCCCGGCCGCCGACCTAGCCGAGGTCTGTTGGCTGCTGGTCGGAACCGCCCTCGCCGCCGGCGGGGTGGCGGTGCTGAACCAGTGGCTGGAGCACGAGACCGACGCGCGGATGGCGCGCACCGCGGACCGGCCGATTCCGACGGGCAAGGTACCCACGGGCTCAGCGTTCGTGCTCGGGGCGCTGATGTGCATCGTGGCGCTGTTCCTGCTCTTCGGCCGCGTGGACCGGCTCGCGGCGCTGTTCACGCTGCTGACGCTGGTGTCGTACCTCGCGTGGTACACCCCGGCGAAGCGCTGGTCGGTCTGGAGCACGGAGATCGGCGCGGTGGCGGGGGCCTTCCCGCCGCTCATCGGCTGGAGCGCCGGCGAGGGCCGCGTGACCACCCTGGGCTGGATCCTCTTCGCGATCCTCTACTTCTGGCAGATCCCGCACTTCATGGCCGTGGCCTGGACCTACCGGCGCGACTATTCCGCGGTGAATTTCCCGATGCTGCCGGTGCGGGACGAGGCCGGCGGCAAGGTGGCCGTCTGGGCCCTGGTGAACACGGTCGCCCTCGGCGTGGTGAGCCTGCTCCCGGTGTTCTGGGGCTTGGCGACGTGGGGGTACGGGGTGGTGGCGGCACTGGGCGGCGGGTGGTTCCTCTGGCGCGCGCTGGTCTTCCTGCGGCGCGAGGGCCGCGACCGGGCGGCGCGCCGGCTTTTTCTGACCTCGATCCTTTATCTTCCACTGGTTCTGGGTTCGCTGGTCGCCGACCGCCTGATCTTCCGATGAGTCTGCACGACATCCCCGCCCTCAACGCCGGCCTCAACGCCCTCGCCACCGTCCTGATGACGCTGGGCTTCGTTTTCATCCGGCAGGCGCTGCGGCAACCCGCCGGAGCGGAGCGGACCGCCGCGTTGGCGCGGCACCGGGCGGCGATGCTCTCGGCCGGGGCGGTGTCGGCGCTGTTCCTCGTCGGTTACGTCGCCCACAAGATTCTCGTCCGGGGCGTGCACACGCCCTTCGGGGGCACGGGGGCGATCGCGACCGTGTATTACACGATGCTGATCAGCCACATCCTGCTGGCCATCGCGATCGCGTACCTGGTGCCGCGGACCTTCTGGCTGGCCCTGCGGGGCGATTTCGAGCGGCACCGCCGCTGGGCGCGCTGGACCTTCCCGATCTGGTATTACGTGAGCGTGACCGGCGTGCTGGTGTACTTCTTCCTCTACCAGTGGTGGCCGGCGGCCCCGCGGGCCTGAGTTCATTCGACCGGCTCAGGACTCAGGGAGCCCATTCGGCAGGCTCAGGGCTTAGGGAGCGAGGAAGGAGAAGCCTTCGCGCTCGGCCACCTCGCGGAGGAACGCGCGCACGCGCGAAGGTCCCGGCTGGTGGTCCGCCGGGTCGCCGACCAGGGCCACCAGCATCCCGGTGGTCGTGCGCGGCGCGGCGAGGCACAGCTCGACCCAGTCCCCCACGCCCGTCGGCAAATCGTCCACGCGAGAGGCAGCCACGATCACAATGTCGGCCGCCGCCGCATCGACCGCCGCCAGCGCCCGCCATTCGGGCAGGGTGAGGTAGCTGAAGTTCCACGGCACGGGCCGCACGTCGAGGCCGCCGTCGAACTCGCTGAAAACGCGCACGCAGAGGCGCATCGCCCGCTGGAACGCGGGTTGGTCGTCAAAGCCGATGAGGACCCGCAGCGTTTCCACGGGCAGCACGTCGGTCCCGGGCTGGACCTGCAGGACCTCGGGCACGGGAGCGGGAGCGGTCAGGGTGGTCATGGCGGGAGCGGAGGGAAAGGTGACGGGACGGCGGGAACGGCGGCGCAGGGCGGACGGGCGGGGGGAAGCGAGGGAGGACATAAGGGTTACGGCAGGCGCGGTCCGCGCTCCCCGGTCAACCCGAGGTGGGCCCGGCAAAAGAATCCGCCGCCAAAGGACATGAAGTTTGGACAGTGCCCCTCCTGCAGCGGCCGGCACTCAAACAGGCCGTTCCGCGGCGAGACGGGAATCAGCCGCGTGGCTCGGCCGAGCGGACAAGAAAGCCGCGGTTCCAGGAGCGGCGCCGCTAATGCGCTCCCCCCGCCGGACGGCGACGGGCAACTCGGGGAGGCCATGGCCGCGTCGTCGTTCATCGCCCTCCTTATAGCAGGGGACCAGGCGCCGGTGAATCGTGCCCCCGGCGAGCGCGCCCTCGCGTAAACCACGATGCGCCGGTTCACAAGGAGCCCCCTCCTCCGCCCCAATTGGCGGCGGCGTGCACCAGCTCCGTGGAATTGCTCAGGCCCAGCTTCTCCTTGATGTGCGAACGGTGGGTCTCGACCGTGCTCACGCTGACGCGGAGCCGGCGGGCGATCTGGCGGGTGCCTTGGGCGCGGCCGATGAGCTCAAAGATCTCCAGCTCGCGATCGCTCAGCAGGCTCGCGTTGTCGCGCGGGGCCTGCGCCGCGCCGCGGGAAAACTGGTGCACGGCGCGGTCCCGCATCGCCTCGCTCAGGTAGACCTTGCCCTGGAGGACGGCCCGGACCGCGGCGATCAGGGGGGCAGCGCCCTCGCTCTTCATCAGGTAGCCGCGCGCGCCCGCCCGCAGCGCCCGCTCCGCGTACAGGCTCTCGTAGTGCATCGAGAAGACCAGCACGGGCACCTCCGGGTGCAGCGCGTGCAGGTCCTTGATCAGCTCCAGGCCGCTGCGCTCGCCCAGGCTCAGATCCACGACGATGAGATCCGGCGGCTCGGCGCGCACCGCGGCCAGCGCCGCGCGGGCGGAGTCCACCTCGCCGCAGACCTTCAGGCCGGGCTGCTGCTGCAGCAGGCTCGCCACGCCATGGCGGGTCATCGGGTGGTCATCCACCACCAAGATGCGTTTGGCGCCGGGGGCGCGGGGGGCGGAGGCGCGGGGGGCGGGGGTGCGGGTTTTCATGCGGAAGCGTTCCGCCGGCCGCGGGCGGTGCGGATGGCGTCGGTGACGATACAGCGGACGGTCAGTCCCCGCGGGCGGCGCACGAACTCGAGCCGCCCGCCGATCACGCCGGCCCGATGCTGCATCGTCCGGAGCCCGAGGCCGGCCCGCGGCGTCGCCGGCAGGGGCCGGCCGTTGTTGCGCACCTCCAGCACCAGATCGTCCCCGCTCGCCCCCAGGCTCACCTCCAGCCGCGTGGCCCTGCCGTGCCGCAACGCGTTGGCGACGGCCTCCTGCGCGATCCGGAACAGGTTTGAGCACAGGACCGGGTCCGTCAGCAGCAGCCCGGCGCGGTCGGTGAACCCGCACCGGCACCGGTAAGCCTTGCGGGTGCGCTGCGCGAAGTCCTGCAGCGCCGCGCCGAGGCCCCCCTTGTGGAACACCGCGTGCAGGGAAAGCCCCCGCGCGATCTCGCGGGCCTGGCGGCTCGCCGCCCGGATGAGCCCGGAGATTTCCCGCAGCTCCCGCGCGGCCCGCGGCGCGGTCCCGGCCAGCCGGCCCGCGAGGGATTCGCTCCGGAATTCGATCGCCGTCAGCTGCTGGCAAAGGTCGTCGTGCAGTTCGTGGCCGATCCGCTCCTGCCCCCGCTCCGCGATGGTCAGGATTTCCCGCTCCAGTTCCACCCGGTGGGTGATGTCGCGCACGAAAAGCTGGCAATGAATCAGACGGCCCTCGCGCCACCAGCCGTTGGCGTCGATCAGCACGTGACGCAGCGAGCCGTCGGGGCGACGGAGCTGAAAACGCTGGTTCCGCAGCGTCTCCCGGTCCCGCAGCGCGGCGAGCAACACCGCCAAGCCCGCGCCCTCAACGGAGAAGGCGCCCAACGGATGACCGAGCACCGCACTCTGGGGCCGCTCGAGGATTTCCAGCGCCGCCGCGTTGACCCGTTCCACCACCCCGTCCAGCCGCAGCCAGAGCAGTCCCAACGGCGCGGAATCAAAGAACTCCGTCAGCGCCCGCCAATTCTCCACCATCCCGCGCAGGGCCTCCACCCGCTCGCTCACATCGCGCAGGAAGACGACCGTCCCCGCCGCCTCGCCCTCCCCGGTCCGCGCGAACGAAGCCTCCACCGGAAACTCCGTGCCGTCCGCCCGCATCGCCTGCCGCGGCGGGAGCGACCCGACGTGGACGCAGCCGTCGCGCGACGCCCGGCGCAGGTCCTGCCGCAACGTCAGCCGGTACCGCGGCGGGACCAACACGCCCGCGTGCAGCCCCGCGATCCGCGCCGACGGCCAGCCGAACATCCGCTCCGCGGCCGGGTTGAACCGCACGATCCGCCCGTCCGGCGACAACAGGATGATGGCATCGAGCGCGGAGCGGAAGATCTCCGACAGCTGCCGCTCCCGCCTCCCCACTGCCGCGAGGCCCTCCCGGAGCTGCTCCTCGGTCTCCTCCAACTGGTGCGACAGCTCCTCGCCCCGCCGGCGCTCCGCCAGCTCGGCCGCCTTGCGGGACGTGATGTCCAGGGCCGCCACCGTGCAGCCCTCCCGGTGCGGCGCCGCGACCAGGTGCACGCAACGGGGCTCCGCGCGCGGCCGCTGCAGCCAGAACTCAGCCGGCTCCGGCGCGCCCCCCGCGACCAGCGAGGCCCGCAGGAACGCCCGGAACCGCCGCCGATCCACCGGGTGGACGCAGGCCGCCAGCCGCAGCCCCTCCCGACCCACCATCCGACGCCGCCCCAGGAGATGCAGTCCCGGCCCGTTCGACGCCATCACCCGCCCCGTCCGATCCAACAAAAAGAAACCCAATGGCGTCTCCAAAGTCCGCACCCGCCCCGCCGCGACCTTCCCCACCCGCCTCGCGCGGCTTCCGGAAACAGGCTCCACCACCACTCCTGACTTGGAAGTCACAGATGTTGACGACGAAGGCTTACCGTCGAAAACCCAATTTTCCTGATTTGTATTCTCACGGAGATGTATCATGCGCAAGCGTGATAATAATTTTTATCACGCTGTGTAGGTTTTTAAGCCTAACTTTCGCCTGGTAAGCAACCACTAACCATCCGGGGTCCAAAAATTCCGCCAACCAGTGCCAACCTCTCACCCGCCGACGCCGCTTTTTCGTCGCCTGCCCACACCTCCGGCGCACGGACTCGAATTCGATACAGGAACCTCGTGCGCAATGGTTTACATCACCCGAGGAGCCAACTCGGAGTGGGAAAAACCCCTCGGCTAACGCGTCCCCCGCCGGCTCAGCCGCCCACGAGCAGGGCCCGCAGGCTCGCCTCGTCGAGCACGGGGATGCCGAGGTCGCGCGCCTTGGTGAGCTTGGAACCTGCCTCCTCACCCGCGACGACGTAGTGGGTCTTGCGGCTGACGCTCCCGCTGACCCGGCCGCCGGCAGCCTCGATCAGCGCGGCCGCCTCCTCCCGGGCGAGCGTAGGCAGCGTGCCGGTGAGGACGAAGGTCTTGCCGGCGAGACCGCCCGCGACGGCGGCCGGAGCCCGCGGGGCAAGGCCCGCCGCGAGCAGGTCGGTGACGAGCGCACGGTGGGCCGGCTGCTCACACCAACCCCGCACGGCCTGGGCCGTCTTCTCCCCGAAACCCTCGACCCGGCACAGCTCCGCAAAGGGCGCGTCGAGCAGGGCCTCAAGCGAGCGGAAGGTCCGCGCGAGCTCCTTGGCCGCCGCCGCGCCGACCTGCGGGATGCCGAGGCCGTTGATCACCCGCCAGAGCTCGACCTCGCGGCGCGCGGCGATGCCGGCGATGAGGTTGGTCGCCCAGACTTCGCCCGATTTGCGCAGCGGGAGCAGGTCCTCGAGCCGCAGGCGGAACAGGTCCGGCAGGCGGCGGACGAGGCCCCGCTCCAGCAACTGGCCGACGATCTCCTCGCCGAGCCCGTCGATGTCGACGCCGGCCTTCGAGGCGAAGTGCTCGATGCGGCGGCGCACCTGCTCGGGACAATCCGGATTCGGGCAGCGCCACGCGACCTCGCCCTCGGCGCGCACGGCGGCGGTCCGGCAGACCGGGCATTCCCGCGGGAACACGTAGGGCGCCGCCCCGGGCGCACGCCGCGCAAGCACCACCGCCACGACCGCGGGGATGATCTCGCCCGCCTTCTCCACCCGCACCGTGTCCCCGGGGCGCACGTCCTTGCGCGCGATCTCGTCGGCGTTGTGCAGGGTCGCCCGCCGCACGGTGGTGCCCGCGAGCAGCACCGGCTCGAGCTCCGCCACGGGAGTCAGCACGCCGGTGCGCCCCACCTGGATCGTGATCTCGCGCACGCGGGTCTCGGCCTGGTCGGGCGGGAACTTGAACGCGCAGGCCCAGCGGGGGGAAAGCTTGCGGGCCGCCTCCGCCTGTCCGTCCGCCGCCATCCCCCGGAAGCCCACGCGGGGGTGGCGCTGCTGGGCGAAGGCATCGAGCTTCACCACCGCGCCGTCAGTGCCGAACGGAAGCGCGCGGCGGCGGGCGTCGAGCTCGCCGATCGCCGCCCACACGGCATCGGGACCCCGGACGGACCAGAAGGGGTCCAGCACCGGCAGGCCCCAGCCGCGCAGCCGCTCGTGCAACCCGGTCTGGGAGGTCGCGACCGGCGGCTCGCAGTGGCCGACGCCATAGAGGACGATCTCCAGCCGGCGCCCGGCGACGACGCGCGCGTCGAGCTGCTTGAGCGTGCCGGCGGCAAGGTTCCGCGGGTTGGCGTACGGGGCCTCGCCGGCCTCCTCCTGCAGCTGGTTGATGCGGCGGAACTCCTCCTCGCGCAGGTAGATCTCGCCGCGCACCTCGATGACCGCCGGCGGCGCGAGGTCGGCGAGCGCGGGCGGCAGGCCTTGAATCGTGCGGACGTTGGCGGTGACGTCGTCCCCCTCCTCCCCGTCGCCGCGCGTCACGGCGCGGGTGAGCCGGCCGTCCTCGTAGGTGAGGCTGATGGCGACGCCGTCGACCTTGGGCTCAACGGTGTAGGCGAGCTCCTCGGTGCCGAGGGCGCGGACAAGCCGGGCGTGGAATTCGCGGAGCTCCGCCTCGTCGTAGGTGTTGTCGAGGGTGGTCATCGCCTGGCGGTGGCGGACCCGGGCGAAGCCCTCGGCGCGGTCGTCGCCGACGCGGGCGGTGGGGGACGCGGCGCTGGTCGCGGCGGCCGCGGGGAAGGCGCGCTCGAGGCGGGCAAGCTCGGCCTTGAGGCCGTCGTAGGCGAAATCGGTGAGCTCCGGCCGGGCCTGCCGGTAATAAAGCTCGTCGTGCCGCGCGACCTCGGCGCGGAGCGTGGCGATGCGGACGGCTGCCTCCTCGGGCGTCATCGCGCCATCCCACCGGGGCGGCGGCGCGGCGTCGAGCCCGGGCTCGGTGGGACGGCCGCGCTCATCGGCCGGCGGCCGGCGTCAACTCGCGGGCGCGGGCGTAATGGCGCGCCGCGCCGGCGGCGTCGCCGAGCATCGAGAGCACGTTGCCCAGGTTGTGGTGCGCCCCGGCGTTGGCGGGATCGAGCTGCAACGAGCGCTCGAGCCGCGCGCGGGCCTCGGCGGGCTGGCCGCGCAGCGCGAGGACGACGGCGGAGCCGTTGAGGGCGTTGACGTGGCCGGGGTCCCGCGCGAGGACGAACGCGTAGTGCTCCATCGCCTCGTCGAGCTGGCCGAGGTCGGAGAGGGCGTTGGCGAGGTTGTTGCGCACCTCGGGGTGCCCGGGTTGGGCGGCGAGGGCCGCGCGGTAATGCGGGACCGCCTCCGCGGGCCGGCCCAGCCGGGCGAGCGCATGGCCGAGGTTGTTGTGCGCATTCAGGTAACCCGGGTGGATGGCGAGGGAGGCGCGGTAGTCAGCCAGGGCCTCGTCGACGCGCCCCTGGCCGTGGCGGTGGAGGCCGCGGTTGTCGTGGGCCACGTAATTGCGCTCCGTGACCGCGAGCGCGTGGGAAAAGAGGGTCTCCGAATCGCGCCATACGCCCTGCTGGCGCCACGTCAGGGCGGCGGTGACCGTCAACGCGATCCCGGCAAGGACGGCGGCGGAGCGGCGCGGGAGCAGTTCCCGCAGCGTCCAGAGGACCGCCAGCTGGATCCCGGGGACGGTGAGGTAGGTGTAGCGGTCGGCCATCGATTGCACCCCGACCTGGACGAGGCCGATGACCG
>JAIXQE010000006.1 GCA_027485815.1 Opitutaceae bacterium | reverse complement strand
CGGAGGTGGCGGCCGCCCCGGCCGGGTGAGGCACGGGAAGGCGTTGGCGCTGCCGGTCGATTGACCGTGGTTCAGGTATGAGTCAGATCAGAGTGACCATGCCGGTGGCCGCCACGCTCTCCGCTCTGCGCCATCATTTCCCCAAGGTCAGGAAGTTGTTGGAGCGGGAAGGCGAGGTCGTCCTCACGGAGAGCGGCCGGGCGTGCTACCGGCTGATCCCTTACACGCCGCCGCGGAAAAAAGCTGCGCCGCGTGTGGACTACTGGGCGCGGCTGACGGAGCACCAGCCCGGGCCGTTGACCGCGGTGAAGGCGAGGCAACTGCGCGAGGAAAACCGCGGCAACCGCTGACCGGATCCACGTGGATCCCGGATCTCCTTAAGATGGCCAGCGCCCTGGAATGGGGCTCGCGGCGCTTCGTCACCTTTGATCTCCGCCAGCGCGAGCTGGCCCGGACCACGGGACTGAAGGTCCTGGTGCCAGGCGGGTGAGGGGTTTGGCGGCGGACCGCGCTCCCGTGGCGGGCGCGGTTCGACCCATCCAAAACGACTTTCGTCTAAAATCCGCGGCTGCAGCCGCGGCCACGCCGGCCTCAGCGCAGGTCCGCGATGCCCCGGGGAAGCGCGTGCAACGTCCGCACTTCCGCCGGCGTCAGGGCCCGGCGGAAGGCCGCGAGGTCGTCCAGACCGCCCGCGTAGCCGGCGCCGAGGTACATCCGCAGGTCCCGGCCCTCCCACCCGAAGGTTAGGTCCCAGCCCGCGACCTCGCCCCGCGCCTCTCCCTCAAGGTAGAGTACGCCCCGGCCCACGCGGCCGGCGTTCAGGCGGTCGAAGGTGAAAACCACGTGCGTCCAACGCTCCCGCGCGAAGGGGGTGGCCGTGACCTGCACCATCGGCCGGCGGGCGACGGGGAGCTTTTCCCAGGGCGTGTCCTCCGGGTTCCAGCGTTCGCGGATCGGCCGCACGCCATAGCGGAAGACCTTCGGGCCGCGGCCTTCCGACCACCATTCGAGGAAAATGAACCCTTGGCTGCCATCGCCCTGCAGGAGCTGCACCGGGTCGCAGTAGCCCGGCGCGAGGTCCTCGTCCGGCGAGACCTGCAGCCACAGCGACACGCTGCCGCTCCAGTCCTGGTCCCGGTAATCGAGCATCCCCGGCGCGGTGAAATAGGGTCGAACCGGGCCCGGCCGCAGGAAGCGCAGGGTGCCGCCAAACCTTCCGCCCGCCGGCTCGCGCCGGATCGCCTCGCCCGGTCCCGGCGGTGCCCCGCGAGGGCCCGCGAAGTGCAGCGTGCGGTCGCCGCCGGCGAGGTCGGCGTCGAACCCGTGATCGAATGAGGCGTGGAACGTGAGCGCCTCGCGCAGGGCCGTCCGTTCCTCGGCCGCGGAAACCGGGGTGCCTGGCTCAGCGGCGCGCGCGCCGCTCAGCAAACTGAGCAGAAAGAGGCTAAGGCGACGCATCAGGCCGTGGTGGAGACAGATCTGCAGCCGGTGACATGAGGAGGTGGGGCGGTGGGCTTGAGCCTCGGGTGGCGGCTGAGCTGGTTCAGGGGGCTTCCGCGACCACGCGCCCGCCCCGCATCACGTAGAGTTTACCTCCCGTATGACGGGCCCGGCGGGCGGCCGTGCGCGCGGCCCGCCGCATTGCCGCGTTGATCGCCTTCGTCCGTTGATCGATTCGCTTGGTTTTCATCAGGATTTTTCGCGGAGCGCCGGGGGTCGAACGCCCGCGTCGTAGACCCACCACGAATCGCACAGCGGTGCATAGGCTTTCCGGAAATTACGCCAGCTCCGCTCAAAACGCCGGATCACGTCTGTGGCCGCCACGTCGTGACCGCCCTCACGCACCCGCGCGGCGATGCGACGCAGGGCGAGGCTGACCGAATCGAGCCGGAGATAAATGATCTCGATCCGATACCCGGCTGCCCGCCAACGCCGGAGGCGGGGTAGGTAAGTCATCCCGCTTAAAGTACTTTCGAAGCTGAAGCTTTCGCCTTGGCCGGCCAGTCGATCGATTTCGTGCAGAAAGATTCGGCCCGCCCCGATGGCGACTTGAGCGGGTCGCAGCGGGGCAAGACCGGCCGCGATGAGATCCGCATTTACAAAGTTCAGGATTCCGGCCTCGCGAGGGAGAAATTCCCGGGCAAACGTCGTTTTTCCCGCGCCGTTGGGCCCGGCGATGATCAGGCAAAGGGGCGCGGCTCGGCGGAGCGACATTCGAAGCGGAAGCTGCGCCGGAAATCGGGTGGCGTAAAGCCTGCTCCCACCCGTCTTCACTTCGCCTTGCGGATTGCCCGCCATCCTGGCCTCCCCAGCCTGACTGGGCCGGGCTACTCGGCCCAGGCACCCGATGACCCCGCGCGCCCGTTTCCTGCTGCCCTTCCTCCTCGGCTGCCTCCCGGCCGCCGCCGTGCCCGTGCCCGTGGGCGCGGCCCGGATCGACATCACCCCGCAACTGCCGATCCGCCTCACCGGCTACCCCAATCGCGCCACCGAAGCGACCAACGTGGCCGCCCCCCTGTCCGCCCGCGCGCTCGCGCTCGGCGGGGACGAGGGTGACGGGCCGGTCGTGCTGGTGGTGGCGGAGGTGCTCGGCGTGTCCGAGGCCTTCACCGCGGGCGTGCTCGCCGACCTGCAGGCGCGGCGCCCCCTCCCGCGCGAGCGGTTCGCGCTGGCCGTCACCCACCAGCACAACGGTCCCGCCATCGCGGGCACGGCGCCGTTCCTCTTCTCGCGCGACCTGCCCGCGGACGAACTGGCGCGGATTGACGCCTACACGGCGTTCCTGCGGCAGCGGCTGGTCGAGGTCGCCCTCGCCGCCCTCGCCGCCCGCCGGCCCGCGGAACTGGGCTGGGCCCGGGGTCGGGCTGGCTTTGCCGTCAACCGGCGCCGCGTGGTCGACGGCCGCCACGTCGGCTACACCGACCAGCCGGGCGGGGTGGTCGACCACGACTTGCCCATCCTGCGGGCGGCCGGCGCGGAGGGAGCGGACCGCGGTGTCCGGGCCCTGTTGCTCAACTATGCCTGCCACTGCACGACCCTGAAGGGCGGGGATAACTTTGTGCACCCGGACTGGGCCGGCGACGCCGCCCAGCGTCTCGAGGCGGCGCATCCGGGAGCGGTGGCCTTGGTGGCGATCGGCTGCGGGGCGGACGCCGATCCGCAGCCGCGCGGGTTGCCCGAGGTGGCGCGCCACGGGGCGACGATCGCGGCGGAGGTCGGGCGGTTGCTCGCCGGGCCGCTGCGTCCGCTCGGGGCCGTGACCGCGGCGCGGTTCCAGCGCCTCGAATTGCCCCTCGCGCGGGCTGTTTCCCGGGCGGAATTGGAGGCGCGGTTGACGCAGCCGCCGATCACGGCGTACCCGGCGCGCCAGTTCCTCGCGGAGCTGGATGCAGGGCGTCCGCTGCCGGTGGCGGTGGGGTATCCGGTGCAGGCGTGGCGGTTCGGCGGGGAACTCGCGATGGTGTTCTTGGGCGGCGAGGTGGTGGCCGATTACGCGCTGCGCCTGAAGCGGGAGCTGGGCGCGGACCGCGTGTGGGTGAACGCGTACGCGAATGCGGTGCCGTGCTACATCCCTTCGCGGCGGATCTTGGCGGAGGGCGGGTACGAGGCGGAGCGGGCGATGGAGTTCTACGGGTTGCCGACGCGCCTGGCGGACGACGTGGAGGAGCGGGTGATCGGGGCCGTGCACGCCCTGGTGCGGTGAAGGCGCGGGTCCCCGTTTGACACCCGTTCCCGGCGGCCGCCACCTTCCCCGTCGGGGGCCGATAGCTTAACGGTTAAAGCAGAGGACTCATAATCCTTTGAGTCTGGGTTCGAATCCCAGTCGGCCCACCATTGCGCGGGGAGGGTGCGGATTAAACGATCGGATCCGGTCGAGAATTCCGGGTGACCAGCGACGGCGTGGGTCCGGGGACTAGGGATCGTGGCCCGGCGGCGGCGCCGACCTCGGGGCGCTCCGCCCGAGGGGCCGGTCTGATTATCGCGTTGGCGGGGAGCCGCCACCGCCCGAGGCTCGGCCACATGACACCCCTAACCCGCCCCGCCTTCCTCGCCTGTCTGCTTGGCCTGCTGGCCGGGGCCGTCCTCGGGGCCGCGGAAAAGAAGGCCGCCTCACCCGCCAACCCGCCGGGTGGCTTCCAGACGCGCGTCTTCACCGATGCGGACGGCGGCCGCCACCCGTTCATCGTCTTCATCCCGGGCGCCGCGGCGAATCCGCCCGGCACGAAGCCGCCCGTGATGCTCTTCCTCCACGGTTCCGGCGAACGCGGCGTGAACAACCTCGACCAGATGATGGTCGGGATCGGGCCCGCGCTCTGGAAGCGCAAGGCGAAGTACCCCTTCGTGGTCGTGCTCGCCCAGTGCCGCCCCGGCGCCAACTGGCAGGCCGACGGCCCCGATGCGCAGTGGGCCCTTGGCATGCTGCGGCAGGCCCAGCAGGAATTCGGCACCGACCCCGACCGGGTGATCCTCACCGGCATCTCGATGGGCGGCGCCGGCACCTGGAGCATCGCCGCCAAGGATACCTCTGCCTGGGCTGGGATTGTGCCGATGTGCGCCCGCCCCGACGCCGCCCTCGCGCCGGCCTTCGCCGCCGCCCGCCTGCCGATCTGGAACTTCTGCGGTGACAAGGACCAGCCCGCCACCGTCGAGGCCAACCGCGCGATGGCCGCCGCCCTCCAGCAGGCCGGAGCCAACGCCCGCTACACCGAATACCCGAACGTGCCCCACAACTGCTGGGACGACGCCTACGGCACCGACGAGCTCCACGCGTGGATGCTGGCACAGGCCCGCAGCCGGAACCGCCCTTGAGGGCCCACCTCATGCCCACCGCCCCGCCGCCGGATCTCAACCGCGGTCCCATAACCTAATTTACCCGGTCCGCTGTCCAACCGACGGGGTCGACTTTAGTTCCGATTCCGCGGAACAACCCCCAACCAGCATACCCGTCTGAGCGTGCACTGGTTGCGGATCGAGCACCGGGCAGGGGTGCCAGCTTAAGTCTGCCATATCGGACGATATTTGACTTAGAGTCCGATATAACCGACGCTAAATCCGTGAGCAGCTCGCCTTCACTTCCCCTGCCGGCTGCACATGCCCTTCGTAAGTTGGGCCGGGAACTCGCTTTGGCGCGGAGGAAGCGCGGTATCTCGACCGACGACATGGCGGCTCGCCTCTTCGTGAGTCGGGATACGCTCTGGCGCATGGAACGAGGCGATCCGAGGGTGGCCACCGGCACATTGGCCACGGCGGCCTTCATCCTCCAGCTCCATGACCGGCTCGCCAACCTTGCCTCCCCGAGCGACGACGCGCTTGGACTGAACCTCGATGAGCAGCGCTTACCCAAGCGCATTCGGCGGCGCCAAGCATGAGCGTCGAGGTGCACATCGATTGGCAGGGCACGACGCATCTCGTGGGGCGCTTACGCACGGCCGAACGCAGCGCGGCGGTGACGTTCGAGTACGCCCGTGAATGGCTGACTCGTACCGGCTCGTTTTCCATCGACCCCACCAGTCTGCCGCTGGGCCCGAGCCCGATGCACGGGGCCTCGCTGTTCGGGGCGATGCAGGACTGCGGTCCTGACCGCTGGGGACGAATCCTGATCGAGCGGGCGGTCCGCAAACAGGTCCTCGACCGCAAGCCCTACCGCGAACTCGACTACGTTCTGGCCCTCGATGACACCGCCCGCATCGGGGCATTGCGCTTCCGCACCGGACCTGCCGGCGCCTTCCTCGCCGCGACGGGCGGTAAGCTTCCTCCTATCGTGAGTCTGGCCGCATTACTGCGGGCCGCCGACGCCATCCATGGTGAAACCGAAACCGCCGCCGACCTGCGCTTCCTGCTCGGGGCCGGCTCACCGCTCGGTGGCGCCCGGCCCAAGTCTGCGGTTTCGCTGAACGATGGTCGGCTCGCCATGGCCAAGTTTCCCAAGCCTGACGACGTGCGTGACATCGCTGCCGGCGAGGTGCTTGCCCTCCATCTGGCCAAGCACGCTGGCATCAACGTGGCGGAGTCCCAACTCATCACGGTCGGTGGACGCAGCGTGTCGGTCATCACGCGCTTCGATCGCGACGGAGACCAACGTCTGCCCTTCATCTCCGCGAACAGCCTGCTCGGACTGCCGCAGGGAGAGCCTGGCGCCTACACCCTCCTCGCCGATGGCATCCGTCAGTTCGGTGACGACGTGGCTGGCGACCTACGTGAACTCTGGCGCCGTCTCGTGTTTTCCCTGCTCGCAAGCAACTGCGACGACCACCTCCGCAACCACGGCTTCTTGATGCGCACAGCGGGGAAGTGGTCACTCTCCCCAGCCTACGACCTCAACCCCGTCCCCCAGATCGAACGAGCCCCGATGCCCCAGACGGCCATCTCGGAGGAGGCCGCTGATGCCAGTATCGAAGCTGCGTTAGCGGCCGCGCCGCGCTTCGGACTAAGCCCCACCGCCGCGAAAGCCATCGTCCGCGAAGTGCACGCCGTGGTGGCCGACTGGCGCACCGCCGCGAAGAAGCTGCGCATTCCAGCCCGCACCCTCAACGCGTACGCCTCGGCCTTCGAACACCCGCTGATGGATGAGGCCGCGAACCTCCGCTGAACCTGCCCCCGCGATCGATTCCCAACTCTTGCTCGAAGGCCTCAAGGTTGAGGAGGGTAGGCGGGTCATATCTGGAAGCTCAAAGTTTGCGCTGGGCTGATCGGGACCGTTCGCGGGCAGGACTTCTATCCCCCGCGCCGAAGTGCACGCGGCTTGTGGCCGTGAGGGTAAGAGCGCCGGCCGGCCGCCCGGATGCGCCGGCCGCCACGCGATGGTGCGGAATCCGGACATGACCCCGTCCTCGCCCGTCGGGCCCTGGGCCGGCCCTCAGTCCTGGCTGAAACCCTGGGTGCGATGCCGGCGCAGGGTTTCGGCGAGGCGCCGGGCGATTTCGGGGTGCGCCGCGGCGACGTCCTGCGTCTCGCCGGGATCGTCCACCAGGTTCACGAGGCGCGGCCGGAACTGGTCCGCCTTCGGACCGGTGGCCGCCGGAGCCTTCTTCCCCTTGGGCGCCAGCGGCACGCCCTCGATCCACTTCCACGGCCCGCTGCGGATCGCGTAGACCCCGTTCGCGCTTTGCAGGATGAGATCATCCCGGAGCGATGGCGTGGAGGATGGGCCGAGCCAGGCGGGCAGAACGTTGACGCTGTCCGGCGCGGTGGTCGCGCGGTCGAGCCGCGTTTCACCGACGATCGCGGCGACGGTGGCGAAAAGATCCACCACGCCGATCAGCGCGTCGCTCGTGGTGCCGGCGGGTACGCGGCCCGGCCAGCGGACCAGAAAGGGCACCCTGAATCCCCCTTCCCAGATGTCGTGTTTGCCGCCCCGCAACGCGCCGTTGATTCTCAGGCCGGCCTCCATCGCGACCTGGTTGGCGCCCGTCTTGCTCCCGGGGTGAACGACGCCGCCGTTGTCGCTGGTGAACACGATGAGGGTTTGCCCGAGGGCATCCTGCTTCGCGAGGGCGGCGAGGATGCGCCCGACGCTGCGATCGAGGTCGTGGATGAAGTCGCCGTAGGCGCCGGCCGGGCTGGAGCCGTGGCTTTCGGCTGACGGCGTGATCAGCTCGTGGACGGCGACCGGGGCGTAATAAAGGAAGAAGGGCGCCGCCCCGCCGGCCTGTTTTTCCAGCCAAGCCACGGCGCGATCCGTGAGCGCACCCATCGTTTGCGGGTCGTCCCGCTCCGGGGCATCCAGGCCGAGCTTGCCCGGAGCGGGCGTCAGCTTGGCCGAGCGCAGGCCGAACACGCGGTGGTCCTCGACGAAGACCCGCGTGATGTCGTTGTGATTCTGCGGCACGGCGAACTGGTAGTCGAAGCCGAGCTCGAGCGGACCGGGCTTCAGTTCCCGCGTGTAGTCGACGCGGGGCGCCGTGCCATACCCGAGGTGCCACTTGCCGACAAACCCGGTGACGTAGCCGTGTTTCTTCAGCAGGGAGGCAATCGTCGGGCGCGAGGTCTCGATCAGGAGCGGATCGAGCGTGTTGGCGACGCCGCCGTGATTGAGCGACGTGCGCCAGCAATAACGGCCGGTGACGAGCGCGTAGCGGGTCGGCGTGCAGACGGACGACGGCGTGTACGCGTGGGTGAAACGCCGGCCCTCGCGCGCGAGGCGATCGAGGTTCGGCGTGCGCACGAGCGCCGGATCCGCGCCGTAGGCCCCCAGGCTGCCGTAGCCGAAGTCATCGGCGAGGACGACGACGATGTTGGGCGGCCGCGGCTCAGTCGCGGCCTGGCTCGGGGCAGCCCACGCCACGACGAGGGACGCGGTCAGCGTCGTGAGGAACCGACGCGGGGAGCGGCAGACCGGGCGCATAATAGGGATGGGGCAAAGGGGTGTGGTGCGAGGGAATGAAATGCACGGCGGGGTTCGCCGGGCGAACCGCGAACCCACGGAACGCGGCTCCGGCGGGTCAGAACCTCACGCCGGCGGAAAGCTCATAGGTCCGGGGGGCCAGGTAGATCCGCTGGAGGAGGTGCGGCCGGCCACTGCCGTTGTCGACGGCGCCGCCGGGAATCGCCTCATCGTCGTTCAGGAGATTCCGCACCCGGAGGGAAGCCGTCCAATTCAGGTTTCGCTCCCGCAGTTTCTGTCGCCAGGCGTAACTCACGAAGGCGTCCGTGACCAGGGAGTCCTTGCCGCGAAACGCGTTCGCGACATCGAAAGTCCCGCCCCGCTCCGGGTAGCCGATCGTGGGCGCATCCCGCCAGCGCGCGCTGCCGCCGACCCGCGTGCCCTGCAGCGGGCCCTGGTCGAAGGCGTAGCTCCCCACGAGGTTCACGAGCCAATTGTTGCCGCGCAGCCGCGCCCCGCCGACCTGCGCCTCATGGTAGTTCAGCCGGCGCTCGATCCCCGTGATGTAGTCACCGATGGTCCGCGTGGGATTGAACGCGGGGTTGGCGATGACCGACCGGATCGCCGCGTCGTCCCGGACGGGCTTCACGAATTGCTCGTACCACGGGCGGGTGAACTGGTAGGTCTCGTTCAACACCGAGTCGTTGTAGGAGACGTTGAACAGGACGCGGATCTGCTTCGTGGGATTGAGCGTCGCCTCGATCTCATAGCCCTTCGTCAGGTCCGACTCCACGTCCGTCCAGAGGCCGTTGCCCGGGTAATCGGCGAAGCGTCGCGCCCCGGCGACGCGGCTGCCGAATCCATTGAGCACCATCCCCTCGAGGAACCTTTCCACATAGCCGTTCTGCCGGGCCATCTCGACGCCGATGGCGCCGTCCCGCAGCGGATTCGAAATCCGGTTCGTGAGCTCGTTGCTGAAATAGTTGAGCTTCAGGATCACCCGGTCGCCGAGAAAGAAGCCCCGCAGCCCGAAATCGTATCCCGTGCCCTCCTGATTGGGCAGCGTCCGGTTGAAGATGTCGTAGTTGGTACCGCCGGCGCCCACGGTGTTCGTGGCCGTGTTGGCAAAGGCATCGAGCCAGGGCGTGACCTTCACCACGGCGCCGTAGTTGGTGTTGGTGACCGATGACGTGGTCGCCGGGGCGAACGCCCCTTGTCCCTTGCCGAGGAAAAGCCGCGTGACGGGATCCTGCGCGAAGACAAAGTTGCGCGAGCTGAGTTCGTCGCGGCGGATGCCGCCGGTGAGGATCAGACGGCGGGAGAACAATTCCCATTGGCCGATCGCGGCGTACGACTTGGTGGTCTCGGGCGCGTACACCGGATTCAGGCGATGGAGGAAGGCCGAATTCACGGTGGGGAAGACGCTCCCGGGAACCGCCGGATTGCCCGTCTGCCGGATCGTGGCCTGGTCCGGCGTGAAGGCCGGAAACGTCACCGGCTGGCCCGGCGTGAGATAGTAGCGGCGACGGATCTGGTTCTGCGTGTCCGAGAGCAGCCCCGAGGCCAGCACCGACGTCGTCGTCATCTCCTCGGGCTGCTGAAAGTAGCTGTCCACGTGCCGGTAATAGTGGAACGCGAGGGCCGTGAACCGGCCGAGATCGAAGCCCTTGAGCGGCTCGAAGCCGCTGAGATCGAACTGCCGGGTCAGCGATGCCCGGTACTGCTTCATCGTCGTGCTGCGGTTCTGCAGCGTGCTGTTGGACTCGAGGTACGGCACCCCGAAGTACGGATTGAGCGGCTTGGTGGGATCCGGGTTGTTCGCCGCCAGCTGCGTCGGCAGATAGTAATTGTTGTCGATGAAGACCTCGTAGTCGCCGCGCGAGATCGGCTGCCAGTCCTCGTTCTTCGAGTGCTCGAGGGCGCCGGCCAATTCGAGGAAGGTGTGACGCAGGATCTGCTGCTGCCACGAAGCCGAGAACTTGTCGTACGTGGTGTCAAAGTAGTCCGAAGGTCCGGAGACGATTGTGTCCAACGGGAAATTCACGCCCGGCACGCGGGTGGCGCCCGAGATGCTGGTCTGGCTCTGGGCGAGGCCGTTGACGAAGGCTTCCGAGCCGCGGGATTTGAAGTTCCAGTTCTGCACGCCGAGCTGCGGGGCGTTCATCACGTAAACGAGATAGTTGGTGGTCGAGAATCCCTGGGAGACGCCGGTGATGAGGTTGCGGGCGGCATTGCGGGCCGCCGTGGTGCCGGCCTGCACCAGCGGCAGGTCGATCGTGTTCGCCTTCTGGAGGGGCGACCGGGGATCGTTCAGCCAAGCCGACACGCTGTCGTAGGCGAGGTAGGGCCGCGGCAGCAGCTCATCGATCCGGCCGGTCTCCGCGTTGAGGTTGATCGTCGCGCCCTTGAAGGGCTGCAGGGTCAGGTTCAGGTAGGCGGAGTTGCGCCGCATGTACTGGAATTCCCGCGGGGTGCGCTGATCGGTGGCGAGGGCCGCGAAGCGCAGGGCCACCCGGTTGGGGATGATGATCCGGTTGACGTCCAGGCTGACGCGCCGCGAGCCTTCCCCGTCGAAGCGGAAATCGAGGCCGTAGCCGTTAGCGTTGAAGCGCCCGACCTTGCTGGTGGCGTCGAGCCCTCCGCCCACCGAGCCCAGACCGAAGAGCAGGGAATTGGGCCCGCGGGACTGGGTCAGCGTCTCGGTGTTGAAATTGTCCACCTTGATGCGGCTGGTGAAGAAATTGTTGGTCAGCGAGGTGGAGCGGAAGCCGCGCACGGTGAAGGGCGTGCCGGTGCGCGAGGTGACGGCTTCCGGATCGGACGTGTCGCCCTTGAACTCCCGCGTGCTGGGCAGGAATTCCAACGCCTCCTCGTAGTTCACGGCCCCGATGTCCCGCATGAACTCCTCGGTGAGGATGGTGATCGGGTTGGCAAGGTCACGGACCTGGGACTTCAGCTGCGTTCCCGACAGGGTCTCCGAGGCATAGTAGCCCTTGTTCGCCTCGGTGCTCACGATGAAGGGATTCAGGACGACGGCTGAGTCCTCCGCGGCCGGGGCGGAGCGGGCCGCCGGAGCGACCGACTGGGCGAGCGTGGGGCCCACGAGGAGACAAAGCGTCAGGGCGAGGCGGGGTTTGGTCATGGCTTGGAGGGGTTGCGGGGATGGTTTCCCCGGAGGCGGCGAGGGGCGGCCCGAGCGGCCTCGCGGGGACCGTGGCACTTCGTGGAGTTCACGAAAAGCCCCATCTCGCGCGAGGTTCGGCGGTCGCGGGATCCAAGAGCCCCGCCGGGCCCGATCGTTGCGAAGGCCCCCGCCTCGCGTGCCGTCGGCGGGCCGGCGACGGCCTCACGGCGCCACCGGCTTGAGGCCGGGGGGCTCCTCGCCCGCCGGGAGCTCGCCGCGGAGGACCGGGCCGGCGAGCCCGGTGAGCCGGAGGTAGTGGTCGCTGGGCAGGCCTTCGTAGGTCGCGAACTGCACGCCCTCGCCGGGGCCGGTGGGCGGATGATTCGTCACCTTGAAGATGGCGGTGCCCTCGTCGACCTCGTCGAACATCGCGACGTAAAGCATCTCGGCCCCGGTGTTCCGGGCGGCGAGGATTTGCGACCAGAAGAAACGACCCTGGAGCCGGGGGATGGCGTTCAGCGGGGCGCCCTTCATGTTGTGCCAGCTGAAGCCGGGAAAGGCGACGGGCAGGAAATCAATGCCGTGCGCGCGGCACCAGGCGAGGTCCGGTTGCCAGACGGCCGCCGCGTGCGCCGTGGCGGCCTCGGGCGTGCGGTAGCGGCCGGGCGTCCACGGCGAGATCACGTCGGCGAGTTGCAGGATTTCGAGGAGCTCCGGGTCGGCGATGGAGTCGCGGCTTTGCGTGCGCCAGAAGCTCGGCACGCCGACCATCAGGGCGAGTCCGCCGCTCTCGCGGTCCTCCTTGAGGAAGGTGAGGATCTTCCGCCAGTCGCCGAGCGCCGGGCGGGGCTTGTCGTCGTCCTTGAAGCCGCAGCCCCAGAGGGCCAGCAGCGGCTTGCCGCGGTGGCGGAGGTAGTTCGGGTCGGCCGTGAGGCGCGTCTCGCGCCGGAGCCGTTGCCAATCGGCGATCAGCACGTCGGCCTGGCCGGGCGCGAGGCTGCTGAGATCATACATCAGCGCATAGACGCGGCCGTGGGCGCGCGCACCGGCGCGGACGTTCTCGAGGACGGCGTTGTTGGCCGCGAGCGAATGGCCGCGGGAGAGCGAATTGATGAAGCGCTGGAGAAACACGCCGTCGATCCCGTACGCCTCCATCCAGGCGAAGTGGCGCACGACCGTCGGGCGGAGATACGAGCTGAAGACCTCCGCGGGCGAGCCGTCGGCGTGCACGAAGCCGGTCGGGAAACGTTCGGCGGCGGGGAACTCGGAGAGGTCGGGCCACATGTCCACGCGGACGTTTCCCGGCGCCGGTTTGGCGCCGCCGCGGGCCCAGTGGTTGTAGCCGCGCTTCGCGCCGTCGCCCTCGGCATTGAACCAGCCCTGGTAGCCGACCATCACCTTGCCGGTGAGCGTGGAAGGATCGATGCGCGGTGGCTCCGCCCCGTGGGCCGCGGCGAGCAGGACGCCGAGAAGCAGGCCAGGCAGAACGAAGGGAAACCGAGTGAGCATGCGGTGGTGGTTCACGATCGGGAATGGGTGGGCATTACCTGGATCAGCGCGTCAGGGGGCGCCGGTCGATTGGAACCGGTGAGGCAGGCGCGCGGGGTCGGGCGAGGTTCAGGTGCACGGTGATGCGAATCAACGCTGACGGGAGGGGAGGGGCGCGAGCGGAAGCCGGCGATCCAGTTCGGCCGCCATGGAGGCGTGGAGGGAGGCGACGTTGCGCGTCTCCCCGGGGTCTGAGTCATGATCGT
>JAIXQE010000205.1 GCA_027485815.1 Opitutaceae bacterium | reverse complement strand
GGGCCGTCCTCATGCACCGCTCGCGCGCGTGGACCGACGCCGCCAGCCGCGGCTACGAGCTGCTGATGAGCGACGGCCGGCTGCAGTGGTCGCTGATCCATTTCTGGCCGGGCGACGCGATCTCCGTGCGCACCCAGGATCCGCTGCCGCTCGGCCGCTGGGTGCACGTGGCGGTGACCAGCGACGGCTCGAGCCGCGCCGCCGGGCTGCGGGTTTACGTCGACGGGGCCGAGGCGCCCCTCGAGGTCGTGCGCGACCACCTGACGCGCAACATCACCGGCGGCGGCGGGGACACGATCACCCTCGGAGAACGCTTCCGCGACCGCGGTTTCCAGGGCGGCCTGGTGGACGAGCTGCGCATCTTCGACCGCGCGCTCACCCCGCTGGAGGTGGCCGAGGTCGCGGCGCCGGGCGCCCTGGCGCGGGCCGGGCGCGCGCCGGGGGCGGGGAACGACGCGGCGCTCTACGCCCATTACCTCGCGGCGCACGATCCCGAGCACCGCGCGGCGGCGGAAGCCCTGCAGGCCGCCCGGGCCCGCCAAACCCGCCTGGCCGAGCAGGCCCGGGAAATCATGGTCATGCGCGAACTGCCCGCGCCGAAGGCAGCCTACATCCTCCGCCGCGGCGAGTACGACCAGCGCGGCGAGGAGGTCCGGGCCGACACGCCCCACTTCCTGCCCCCGCTGCCCGCCGATGCCCCGCGCAACCGGCTCGGGCTCGCGCGCTGGCTCACCGATCCGCGGCATCCCCTGATGGCTCGCGTCACGGTGAACCGCTTCTGGCAGGCCCTGTTCGGCCGCGGGCTGGTGAAGACCGCCGAGGACTTCGGCCTGCAGGGCGAGCGCCCGCTGCACCCGGAGTTGCTCGACTGGCTCGCGGTCGAGTTCGTCCGCGGCGGCTGGGACGTGAAGGCGCTGCTGCGCACGATCGTCCTGTCGCACACCTACCGCCAGCGCAGCGCCGCGACCCCGGCGCTCACGGCCGACGACCCGGAGAACACCTTCCTCGCCCGCGGTCCGGGACACCGGCTGCCGGCCGAGATGATCCGGGATCAGGCGCTGGCGGTGAGCGGCCTGCTGGTCGAGCGCCTCGGCGGGCCGCCCGTCCACCCCTACGACCTGCCGGAGTCGTTCAAGCCGGCACCGGCCGGGAAGGGCGACGAGCTCTTCCGCCGCAGCCTCTACACCTTCTGGCGGCGCAACGGTCCGGCGCCCGTGCTCGAGGCCTTCGACGTCCCGAAGCGCGTGGTGTGCGTGGCGCGCCGCGACACCACCAACACCGCCCTGCACGCCTTCGTCCTCCTCAACGGCACGCAGTTCGTCGAGGCGGCGCGCGGCCTCGCGGAAAACCTCCTGCGCGAGACGGCGGGGCGCCCGGACGCGCTGCCCGCCCTCGCCTTCCGCCGCGTGCTCGGTCGCGAACCGGACGCCGCCGAAGCGGGGATTTTGCTCCGCCTGCACCGCGAGCAGTTGGCACACTATGCCCGGGAGCCGGGCGACGCCGACTGTTACCTCACCCACGGCTCGCGCCCGGCCGATCCCGCGTTGCCGCCGGTCGAGGTGGCCGCCGCGGCGACGCTGGTGAACACCCTGATGAACCACGACCTGTTCGTGCAGAAACGATGAGCCTCCCTGATCCCCTTTCCCTCTGCACCGGGCCCGAGCCCTGGCTCCGGCTGAGCCGCCGCGAATGCCTCAACCGCCTCGGCCTGGGACTCGGCGGCCTTGCCTTGGCGCAGCTCCTCGCGCGCCCCGCGGGCGCGGCCCCCGCCGCTAACGTCCCGGCCGGCGGCGGCCTCCACTTCGCCCCAAAGGCCAAGCGCATCATCTACCTGTTCCAGTCGGGCGGCCCCTCGCAGCTCGACCTGTTCGACGCCAAGCCGCTCCTCAACCAGCGCCACGGGGAACAGTTGCCCGACTCCGTCCGCGGCGGCCAGCGCCTCACCGGGATGTCGGGCAACCAGAGCTCCATTCCCATCGCCGGCTCCCCGTTCGCCTTCCAGCGCCACGGCCGCAGCGGCAACGCCTTCAGCGAACTGCTGCCCTACACGGCCAAGGTGGCGGATGAACTCTGCGTGGTCCGCTCCCTGCACACGGAGGCGATCAACCACGGGCCCGGCGTGACCTTCATGCAGACCGGCGCGCAGATCCCCGGCCGGCCGAGCTTCGGCGCCTGGCTGGATTACGGCCTCGGCAGCACCAACGACAACCTGCCCTCGTTCGTCGTCCTCCTCACCAAGGACAAGAAGGGTCAGCCGCTGATGTCGCACCTCTGGGGCGCCGGATTCCTGCCCGCGAAGCACCAGGGGGTGCGCTTCCGCTCCGGCGGCGACCCCGTCCTCTACCTCGGCAATCCCGCCGGCGTCTCCCCCGCCAACCGCCGCCTCGCCCTCGACCGCCTGCGGGAGCTCCACGAGCACCAGTTCGCCGGCACCCCGGACGCCGAGATCGGCGCGCGCATCGCCAACTACGAACTCGCCTTCCGGATGCAGAGCAGCGTCCCCGAGGTCACCGACCTCCGCGGCGAGCCCGACGCGGTGGTCGACGCCTACGGCCCGGACGCGCGGACGCCGGGCACCTTCGCCGCCAACTGCCTCCTCGCCCGCCGCCTCGCCGAGCGCGAGGTGCGCTTCATCCAGTTGTACCATCAGGACTGGGACCACCACGCCGGCCTGCCCGGCGGGATCCGCCGCGAGTGCCTCCAGACCGACCAGCCCAGCGCCGCCCTCGTCGCGGACCTGAAGCAGCGCGGGATGCTGGACGACACCCTCGTCATCTGGGGCGGCGAGTTCGGGCGGACCAATTACTGCCAGGGCCCGATGACGGCGACCAACTTCGGCCGCGACCACCATCCCCGCTGCTTCTCGGTTTGGCTCGCCGGCGGCGGCGTGAAGGCCGGGATCACCCACGGCGAGACCGACGAGTACGGCTACAATGTCGTCCGCGATCCGGTGCACATCCACGACCTGCACGCGACGCTGCTGCACCTCTGCGGCGTCGACCACGAGCAGTTGACGTACAAGTTCCAGGGCCGCCGCTACCGCCTCACCGACGTGCACGGGCAAGTCGTGAAGGGGATTCTGGCCTGAGCCGCCGCGGGGCCGGAGCGGGGCCCGGGTGCCCCCGCCATGCGCCCGCCGGAAGTCCTGGAATCGGGGCCTCGCGGCGCTGGCAGGCGGCCGTGGCGCGGCCATAAACCCCGCCTGATTCCGAATATGCTCACGTGCCCCGAAGACTGTTCATCAAAGTCTTGGGTTGCTTTATCTGATTATCCGACCCAGGGTAGCGCGATGAGGAGCCTCTCCGTGACGGAAGCCGCACGTAACTTTTCGGACCTGATCAACCGGGTGCATTTCCGGGGCGAAAGCGCCCTCCTGCTGAAGGGCGGTCGGCCGATGGTGCGGGTGGTTCCGGCCCGCGCGCCCAGCACCGGCCGGGAACTGGCGGCACTCTGGCCCCGGCTCCCGCAGCTGAGCCCGACCGAGGCCGAGGCGATGGCCCGGGACCTCGCTGACGCCCGGGCCGCCCTGCTCCCGATCCCGCCGCTGCAATGGGATTGATCCTCGACACGTCGGTGCTGATCGCGGCGGAACGGGCGCGATTGGACCTGCCCCGGCTCTTCGCCGCGCACGCGGAGGAACCCTTCGCGCTGGCCGCCATCACGGCCTCGGAGCTGCTTCACGGCGTCGAGCGGGCGGAGTCGGGCCCACGGCGCCGGGAGCGCAGCGCCTTCGTGGAGGCCATGTTGGCGGAATTGGACGTGATCGACTTCGATCTGCCGGTCGCCCGCCGCCACGCGGACCTGTGGGCGGAACTCGAGCGCCTCGGCCGGAGGATCGGACCGCACGACCTGCAGATCGCAGCAACGGCCCTGCAGCTGGATTACGGGCTGGTCACGCTCAACCCGGCCGAATTTCGCC
>JAIXQE010000073.1 GCA_027485815.1 Opitutaceae bacterium | reverse complement strand
TACGACAGCAAGGTGCCCGGCTACGAACTGGGCTTCGGGCACCAGGTGCTCGGGCAGACCTGGGTTGGCCACCTCGGCCGCAACCACGCCCAGAGCACGCGCATCACGATCGTCCCGGAGCGCGCGGGCCACCCGATCCTCCGCGGCGTGAAGGACATCTGGGCCCACGTGGGCGCCTACGTCGGCAAGCCGGTGGACGGCGAGGTCCTGACCCTCGCGCAACCGCTGAACGGGATGACCCCCGACTCGCCGGCCGATCCGACCAAAGCGGCGCAGCCCTCGGAGTGGACCCGCACCTACCGCGGGGCGTCGGGCCAGACTGGGCGCGTGTTCACCTCGCTCTATGGCACGCCGGAGGACCTGCTCAACGAAGGTTACCGGCGCCTGCTGGTGAACGGCTGCCTCTGGGCGGCGGGCCTGGAGGACGCGATCCGTCCCGACCTCGCGATCGGCTTCGTAGGTCCGTTCCGGCCGAACACCCACCGCAACCTCGGCCACGCGCGCGGCGTGAAGCCGGCGCAGTACGCGGGTTTCACTAGCCCCATCCCGGCGAACAATGATACCGGCCCCGCGCCCAAGGCCGCGCCCAAGAAGGAGGCGCCGAAGAAGGCGGCGGCCGCGCCTGCCACCGCGGCGCCGAAGGCCGACGCGAAGGCGGCCCCCAAGACCGCCGCGAAGACCGCGCCCAAGGCGGCCGCGAAGGCCCCGCCGCCCCCGCCGCGCGAGCCAGACCTGTTTCCCGTGCCCCCGGGCCACCGCGATCCCCTGCCCTTCGCGTTCCGTCAGGGCGAGGTGGTCGCCCTGCTGGGCAACGCCCTCCCGGAGCGGATGCAGCACGACGGCTGGCTCGAGACCCTGCTGCAGTCGCGCCTCGCCGGCCAAAACGTGCGGTTCCGCAACATGAGCACCAGCGGAGACCGCCCCAACACCTACCCGCGCAGCAAGGGCCAGCTGCACATGACCGATTACCTGCGGCACGTGCGGGCGGACGTCGTGTTCGCCTTCTTCGGCTACAACGAGTCGTTCGCCGGCGTGGACGCGGCGGACACGCACCGCAAGGACCTGCTCGAGTTCGTGGCGCGCACCCGCGGCAGCCGCGCCAACGGCCGGGACCTCCCCCGGGTCGTGCTCTTCAGCCCGATCGCGTTCGAGGACACGCGCAACCCGCTCCTGCCCGACGGCCGCGAGCACAACGCGCGCCTCAAGGCCTACACCGAGGCGACCGCCGCCGCCGCCCGCGAGGCCGGCGTCGCGTACGTGGACCTGTTCACCCCGTCCCTGGAGCTGTTCCGCCAGGCCCGCACGCCACTCACGCTCAACGGCGTCCACCTCACCGCCGAGGGCAACCGGCTCCTCGCCGAGGTGATCGCCAAGGCGTTGGTTCCGGAGCCGACGACCGTCGGGCTGCTTTCCCGCATCCGAAGCGCCCTCTTCGGTCCTCGCCAGCCTATACCCAGCTCCCTTGCGCGACTCCGCGAGGCCGTCCTCGAGAAGGACGAGCACTGGCACGCGCGCTACCGGGCCCGCGACGGCAACGACGTCTGGGGCGGCCGCTCCACCCTCGCCTTCGTCGACGGCCAGACCAACGCCACCGTGCTGCAGCACGAGCTGAAGATGCTCGACGTGATGACCGCCAACCGCGACGCCCGCGTGTGGGCGCGAGCCAGCGGCGGCGACCTCGCCGTCGACGACCGCAACGTGCCGGCCCCGATCCCGGTGAAGACCAACATCGGCGGCGGGAGCGCCAGCTCGAGCGCGATGAAGGAGGGCGTGCCGCGGTACGTCAGCGGCGAGGAGGGCCTGCGCCACCTCGCGCTCGCCGAGGGTTTCCAGGCGAACGTGTTCGCCGCCGAGGACCGCTTCCCCGAACTCATCAACCCCGTCCAGCTCCAGGTCGACGCGCGCGGCCGCCTGTGGGCCGCGGTGTGGCCCACCTACCCGATGTGGCAGCCGCTCCAGCCGATGCGCGACGCGCTGGTGATCTTCCACGACGACAACGGCGACGGCCGGGCGGACCGCACCACCGAGTTCGCGCGCGTGCAGAACCCGCTCGGCTTCGAGTTCTGGAACGGCGGCGTCCTCGTCGCCTCCGGCCCCGACCTCCTCTTCCTCAAGGACACCAACGGCGACGACGTGGCGGACGTCCGCGAGATCGTGCTGCACGGCCTCGACACCGCCGACACCCACCACGGGGCGAACAACCTGATCCTCGGGCCGGACGGCGGCCTCTACTGGCAGAGCGGGATCTTCATGGTGCACAACCACGAGCAGCCGTGGGGCCCCTCGCTCCGCTCGGAGGCTTCGGCGATGTTCCGCTTCGACCCGCGCACGTACCGCATCGCCTTCCACGCCGCCAACTCCCCCAATCCCCACGGCATCGCCTTCGACGGCTGGGGCTACCACTACGCGACGGACGGCACCGGCGGCCGCGCATTCCAGGTGCGCCCGCACGAGCAGGGCTTCAAGATGTTCGAGCTCCTCAAGAAGGAGGTCCGCCCGGTGGCCGCCTGCGAGATCGTGTCGTCCACCCACTTTCCCGAGGCGATGCAGGGCGATTTCCTGCTCTGCAACGTGATCGGCTTCCGCGGCCTCAAGCAGTACCGGCTCGCGCGCGACGCCGCCGCCGGCACGGTCTGGGGCGAACCCTCCGGCGCCCCGCTCAAGGTCAACGTGACCCAGGCCGACGGCTCCGTGGTCGAGGAGACCTCCGCCGGCCTGCTGATGAGCGGCGACAAGAACTTCCGCCCCGCCGACGCGATCTTCGGGGCCGACGGCGCCCTCTACGTGGCCGACTGGCACAACGTGATCATCGGCCACATGCAGCACAACGTGCGCGACCCGCAGCGCGACCAGCGCCACGGGCGCATCTACCGCGTGACCGCTGCCGGCCGGCCGCTCCAAGCCCCGGTCGCCATCGCGGGCCAGCCGATCGAGGCGCTGCTGGAGAACCTGCTCCACCCAACCGACGGCGTGCGCCACCGGACGCGCGTCGAGCTCAGCGGCCGCGATTCGCGGGCGGTGATCGCGGCGACGCAGCGCTGGCTCGGGCGCTTTGATCCCACGAAGCGCGAGCACGCCCGCGCGTTCCTCGAAGCGCTCTGGCTGCATCAGCAGCACCATGTGGCCAACCCCGCCCTGCTCGCGCAGGTGCTGGCGTCACCGGAGCCCCACGCCCGCGTCGCAGCCGCGACCGTGCGCCACTTGCTCAATCCGCCGGCGCCGGCCGCGCCCGCCCTCGCCTCGGCCCACGCCGGGCACGGCGCCACGCCGGCCGCAGCCACCCCGACGGCCGCCGTGAAGTCGGGCGTGGTGCGCGAGACCGCGGACCTCGTCGAAATCCGGCTTGGGACCGTCGTCGAGGCGATGCGGTACGACGTCACGAAACTCACCGTGCCCGCGGGCAAGCGGGTGCGGCTCACGTTCTTCAATCCCGACGCGATGCCGCACAACTGGCTGCTGGTGAAGCCGGGCCGGGCGGATGCCGTGGGCGAGGCCGCCATCGCGCTCGGCGCCCGCGGCTTCGAGCTGGCCTTCATTCCGCCGGGCGGCGACGTGCTCGCGGCCACCAAGCTGGTTGACCACCAGCGCGAGGAGGTCCTCGAGTTCACCGCGCCCGCCACGCCCGGCGATTACCCGTACCTCTGCTCGTTCCCCGGCCACCACCTGCTGATGCGGGGCGTGCTCACCGTGCGCTGAACGCGCGGTCCCCGCGATGCTCCTCCGCCTGCTGCTGCTCGTCCTCGGAGCGGTCGCCGCCCGCGCCGCGGCGCCCGCCCCGCGCCCCAACATCGTCTTCCTCTTCGCGGACGACTGGGGTTGGGGCGACCTGTCGGGCCACGGCTCGACGTGGCTCCGCACGCCGCACCTGGACCAGTTGGCCGCGGAGGGCATCGACTTCGGGCAGTTCAACGTCCTCAACCCCGTCTGCTCGCCGAGCCGCACGGCGGTGATGACCGGGCAGTATCCGGCGCGGTGGGGCGTGCACCAGCACTTCGCGCACCCGAGCCAGAACCGCCCGCGCGGAATGCCCGACTGGCTGGATCCGCGCGCGCCGACGCTGCCGCGCTTCCTGCGGGCGGCCGGCTACCGCACCGGTCACTTCGGCAAGTGGCACCTCACCAACCGCCAGACCCCGGGCGCGCCGCCGCCCGAGGCCTACGGCATCGACGAGTGGGCGGTGTTCAACGGGGGCGCGGGCTGGCCCGCGGCGAAGGTCGGGGACAGCGCGTCCGGGGCCGTCGACTTCATTCGCCGCCATCGCGACCGGCCGTTTTTCCTGAACGTCTGGCTGCACGAGACCCATACGCCCCACGCGCCGAGTCCGGAGGCGATGGCCCAGTGGGCGCACCTCGACGAGCAGCGCCGCGTCTACGCCGCCGTGGTGACCGATGGCGACCGGGCGGTCGGCCGCATCCTCGCCGCGCTGCGCGAGGCGGGCGTCGACGGGAACACCCTCGTCCTGTTCTCCAGCGACAACGGCCCGGAGAACACCGGCGCGACGCAGCGACCCGCCTACACCGAGGGCGACTCGGGCGTCACCGGTTACGACACCTATTACAGCGTGGGCGAGACGGGCGGCCTGCGGGGCCGGAAGCGGAGCCTGTTCGAGGGCGGCGTGCGCGTGCCGTTCCTCGTCCGCTGGCCCGGCCGCGCGCCCGCGGGGCGGCGGGATGAGACCACCGTGTTCACCGCGGTGGACCTGCTGCCGACCCTGTGCGCCGCGGCCGGGGTGGCGTTGCCGGCCGATTACGCGGGCGACGGCGAGAACCTGCTCCCGGCGCTCGAGGGCCGGCCGCTGGCCCGCACGCGGCCGGTCTTCTGGGAATGGCGGGGCAACCAGACCGAGCCCGACTGGTGGCCGCGGCTGGCCGTGCGGGATGGCGAGTGGAAGCTGCTCCTGACCGCCGATGCGCGCCGCGTTTCCCTCCACCGCCTGCCGGCGGACCGGGCGGAGGCGCGCGACGAGGCGGCGGCGCAGCCCGAGGTGGTTGCACGGCTGAGCCGGCTCGCGCTGGCGTGGAAGGCCTCGCTGCCGACGGAGCCGCCGGCGGATTGCTTCGCGCCCGCGGACCAGATCCAACCCCCGCCCGAGTCACCCCGGAAGGCCCCCGCGCGGAAGGGCAAGGCGCCCTGAGGGGCGGAGGCTCCGGTGTGGCCACGGCAACTGCCGCGGCCACATCGCCGGATCTTCGGAGGCTGCACCGCAGAGGGCCCGCCGGAGGGCAGCACGGGCGCCACCATTACGCTCGATCCGGCTGCGCAAGCCCGCCAAGGAGGTCAGCCACGCTCTGCTCCCGCCATGGCCGCTTCCCTCACCCCCTCCGACCTCGAGGCCTACCTCGACCGCATTGGCCATGCCGGCCCGCGGGAGCCAACCGCCGCGGTGCTCGCGGCCGTCCACGCCGCCCACGCCCGCACGATCCCCTTCGAAAACCTAGACATCCTCCTCGGCCGCACCATCGCCACCGACCTTGCTGCCGTCACCCGCAAGCTCGTCCACGACCGCCGCGGCGGCTACTGCTTCGAGCAGAACGCCCTCCTTGGCGCCGCCCTGCGCACCCTCGGCTTCGACGTGGCCCCGCTGCTCGGCCGCGTGCGCTGGCAGGTGCCTCCCGACGTCGCCACCCCCTTGGTGCACCAGGTCCTGCACGTCACGCCGGCCGACGCCGGGCCCCGGCTCGCGGACGTCGGCTTCGGCAGCATGTCCCTCACCCGGCCGCTGCGGCTGGTCGAGGACGAGGAGCAGTCCTCCGGGCTGGAGCCGCGGCGCCTCGTCCGCCGCGGGCCGCTGCTCGCGCACCAAGCGCGTCTCGGGGAGACGTGGGGCGACGTCTACACCTTCGCCCCGGAGCCGGTCGCAGCCGTCGATTTGGAGTTGGGCAACTGGTACGCCTGCGCGCACCCGCAGTCCGCCTTCCGCCACCAGTTGCGCGCGTCGCTGACCCTCGACGACCGGCGCCACACCCTGCTGAACCGCGACCTCACGGTGCGCCACGCGGACGGCCGCGTGGAACGGCGCGTGATCGCGGACGCGGACGAGCTGCTGGCGGTGCTCGCGGGATACTTTGGGCTGCACTTTCCCGCCGGCACGCGGTTCGCGCTGCGTCCCGACGTGCCGTGGCCGGTCTGAATGCGGCCCGCGGCAGAGGCCGCTCGAATTACTTCGCCGCAGGCATTCCCATCCCTTCGCCCGGGGATTACATCCCCGGCTACACCAAGCCGCGGTGCCGCGGCAGGCGTGTCCGTCATGGCCGCGGCTTCGGAGCGCCAAGCCCTTCCGCCCTCCTCCGCGGCTGCAGCCGCGGCCACATCGGTCGCGCCTCAGCGGCCGAGCGCGTCGAGTACGATGCCCGGCGTGAGCAACTCCGGCAGGATCACCGGCTCCGCGCGGCCCGGCTGCCAGATGACGTTAAACGGCACCGCGGAGCGCTGGTAACGGGCCAGCTCGGCGGTGATCCGAGGATCGCGGTTGGTCCAGTCGGCCCGCAGGGTGGCGATCCGCCGCTCGGCGAACACGCGGCGCACCTCGCCCGAGCCGAAGACGACCCGCTTGTTGGTCTGGCAGGTGGCGCACCAGCGCGCCGTGAAATCGACGTAGATCGTCCGCCCCTCGGCCCGCAGGCGCGCCACGGCCTCGGGGCTCCACGCCTCCCACGTGACCTCCGCCGTGGCCGCACCGGGCGCCGGGACCGCCCGCGGCCAACCGAGCCACAACGCCAGCACGCCGCCCATGACCACGGCCGCCACCGCCGCCCGAGGCCGCCGCGGCCGCGCCTCGGGGGCCGTCCAGCGCCCGTACAGCCAGACCGCGAAGGCCACGACCACGAGGCTCAGCAGCAGGTGCAGGAAGCCCTCCTCGCTGGTCTGCGCCGCCAGCACCCAGACGAGGTACCCGACGGTGCCATAGAGCGGGAAGGCCATCAGCTGCTTGAAGGTCTCCATCCAAGCCCCAGGCCGCGGCAGCACGCGGACAAGATCCGGAAAGACGGAGAAAAGCAGGTAGGGCCCGGATAATCCCACGCCGATCGCCGTGAACAGCAGGAACGACTGCACCGGCGGCACGGTGAGAGCCGCGCCCAGCGCCGGCGCGAGGAAGGGCGCGCTGCACGGCGTGGCCACCACCGTCGCCAGCACGCCGGTGAAAAACGATCCGCCATAACCGCCCCGCGCCTGCAGCTCGCCGCCGACCGCGGTCGCCGCGAGGCCGAATTCAAAGAGCCCGCTCAGGTTCAGCGCGAACACCAGCAGCAGGACCGCGAGGCCGTAGACGAAGGGCGCCGACTGCAGCTGGAACCCCCAGCCCAGCTGGTCACCGCCCGCCCGCAACGCCACAAGCACGCCGGCCAGCGTCCAGAAGGAAACCAGGACCCCGGCGGTGAACACGAGGCCGTGCGCCGCCACGCGCCCCCGCTGGTTGCCCGCCTGTTCCACGAAGCCGAGGATCTTCAGCCCCAGGACCGGGAACACGCACGGCATCAGGTTCAGGATCAGGCCGCCCAGCAACGCCAGCAGCAGCGTCGCCGCCAGGGAAACCCCCGCCGCACCCGCCGCCACCGGGTCGCCCGCGGGAGCCGGAGCGGCCGCCGCGGAGGTCGCCGGCGCTAGCGCCACGTCCACCGCCAGGCCGGGCAGCGTTCCGTCCGCCCGCCAGCCGTTCGCCGCCGTCAGGACCCCCGTGAGCCGCGCGACGTCCGCCGGCGTGGTGGGATCCAGCTTCAGCGCGAGGGTGTAGCCGCCTCCCGGAGCCTCCGTCACCGGCTGGTCGATGTCGTACACGACGCGGTTGTCCGCATCAAAGAACCGCAACGCCCCGGGTTCCCGCGGCGCCGCCTGGTTCGCGGGCCGCACGGTGAGCCGCACGGCCACGCCCTCGCGCACGGCGGACACCGCCCAGGCCTCGTCCGTCCGCGGCAGCCGCGCCAGGGTCTCCGCGATCCGCGGTCCCCAGGTCGGATCCGCGTCCGGCCGGCCGCCGGCCACCGGCAGGGTGAGGCCCACCGCCGCGCCGCCCGGCACGCAGACGGTCTCACACATCAGCCAGTCCGCCTTCGCCTTCAGCTCGACCGCGAACCCCTCGAGGGTGGCCGGCGGAGTGAGGACGACCGGCAGCAGGATCTCCCCCTCGTAACCGTGACCGACGATGTTGCCCGCCTTGTCCCGCAGGAGGAGCGGCGCGGGCCAGAGGATGGGGCCGGCGGTCCAGCCGGGGGGCAACTGCCACGCGAGGGTGGTGGGCAGGCCGGTGCCGGGGTTCAGCCAGTAGGTGTGCCAATGCGGATCGTGCTGCAGGCGCAGGGCCACGGTGACGGGCTGGCCGGCCTGCACGGCGGTCGTGGCGGCGACGAGGGACCCCTTGACCGGCGACGGGGCGGCCCCGCGGAGCCCGGGCGCCCACGCAGCGGCGAGGGCGAGCAGCAGGAACGGCAGGCGGCGGAACGGCGGCATGACCACCACGCTGGCCAAGGTCCGCCGCGGGGCAAACCCGGACCGCGGGGGACGGCCACGGGGAGCGGTGGCGCTTTGACTCCCGGCGCCGGCCGCGCTCAATCCGCGAATGTCCCTCCTCCGCACCCTCCTGCTCGCGTGCCTCGCCGCCGCGCTCCCGTGCGCCGCCGCCGCGGCGGAACGCCGCCCCCTGCGTCCGGCCGACCTCTGGGCCCTGCAGCGCCTCGGGAGCCCCGCGTTGTCGCCGGACGGCCGCCAGGTGGTGTTCACCGTCCAGGAGTGGTCCGTGGAGCGCAACCAGGCCACCACGCAGCTCTGGCTCACCGAGGTCGCCAGCGGCGCCACCCGGCGCCTGACCACCGCGCGGGCCGCGGACGGTTCCCCGGCGTGGAGCCCCGATGGCACCCGGATCGCCTTCACCTCGAAGCGGGGCGACGACGAGAGCCCCGCCCTCTACCTCCTGCGCCTCGACGGCGGCGAACCCGAGCGCGTGCTCGACCTGCCCTACGGCGTCTCGTCCCCGCGCTGGCTGCCCGACGGCTCGGGCCTGGTCGTCGTCACGCGGGTCATCCCGGAACTGGCAGGGAAGCTGCAGGCCGCGGACCTCGCGGCGATGCGGCAGGAACAGCGCCGGCGCAAGGACAGCAAGATCTCCGCCAAGGTCACCGAGCACCGGACCTTCCGGTATTGGGACGCCTGGTTGACCGACGGCCTCGCGCATAAGCTGGTCCGCCTCGACCTCGCGACGAAGGCCCTCACCGATCTCACCCCCGGCTTCGACCGGCCCTTCTCGCTCGCGGGCGAAGGCGGCTTCGCCCTCTCCCCGGACGGCCGCACCCTCGCGCTCTCGATCAATTCCACGCCCC
>JAIXQE010000013.1 GCA_027485815.1 Opitutaceae bacterium | reverse complement strand
TCTCCAACGTGGCCGGCCTCAAGCAGGCTTTGGTCAAACGCCGCGACCTTTTCACCCGGATGCTCGCGGACCGTCTCCTTACCTATGCCTGCGGTCGGCGCATCGGGGTGCTGGATGAACCGAGCGTGGAAAAGATGCTCGCGGCTTTTCCGTCGCAGCCCCCCGGCCTCCGTTCGCTGATCGAAGCGGTGGTGACGAGCGACCTGTTCCTTCGCCCCTGAGCGGCCTGCGCACGATGTACCCACACCCCCGCCGGATGACGGCTGCCCTGAACCAGTCGTGGTCCCCGCTTGGGCTGGCTCCGGTGACTATCGCACCCGCGACTTTCCTCCCCTAGGTCCGTCCCCCGTTTATTCCCGACCCCGATCGCCCCATGCGCTGCTTCCCTACGATCCTGCTTTTGATGCTTGGGGGTTGGCTGGCGACCCATGCCGCCGAGCCGCGGCCCAATGTCCTGCTGATCGTCGTCGATGATCTCGGTTACAACGACGTCGGCTTTCAGGGTGGGCGTGACATTCCCACGCCTCATCTCGACCGTCTCGCCGCCTCCGGCGTGCGCTGCTCCGATGGCTACGTTTCCTATCCGGTCTGCAGTCCCTCTCGCGCCGGGTTTATGACGGGCCGTTACCAGCAACGGTTCGGCTATGAGTACAATCCCAAGTGGGACGCCACCGCCGCTAACCACGGCTTGCCGCTGTCCGAGGTTACCCTCGGTGATGCCCTGCGTGGCGCCGGTTATCAGACGGGGGTGATCGGCAAATGGCACCTCGGCTCGCAGCCGCAGTTCCATCCCAATCGCCGCGGGTTCGACGACTTCTTCGGTTTTCTCGGGGGCGGTCACCGTTACTTTCCGGGCTCGATCGTCGAGGTTGAAGTGGGGGCCGGTAAGAAAGCGGCCAGCACCGGCGACGCCGAACATACGTCGCCCATTCTGCGCAACGCGGCCCCCGAGCCCGAAGTGGGGGAACTCACGACGCGGCTGGGCGAAGAGGCCGTCGCCGCGGTCTCCCGCTACGCCCGGGCCCCGCAGCCCTGGTTCCTTTATGTCTCCTTCAATGCGCCGCACACGCCCCTGCAAGCCCGGGCGGACCAACTCGCGCGCTTCGCCGCGATAGCGGACGAACGCCGCCGCACCTACGCCGCGATGGTCGCGACGGTGGATGAGGCCGTCGGGCGAATCCTCGATGCCCTGGATGCCGTCGGCCAGCGTGAGCGCACGCTGATCTTCTTCCTTTCCGACAACGGCGGGCCGATGACCAAGCGCAATGCCAACGCTTCGGTGAACCACCCGCTGCGCGGCCAGAAAGGCGACGTATTCGAGGGGGGCATCCGCGTCCCGTTCCTGGTGGCCTGGCCCGCGCGGATCCCGGCCGGCCGCACCTATGCTCAGCCGGTCATTGCGCTCGACATCTTCCCGACGGCCCTCGCGGCTGCCGGGGGCAAGCGGGACGCCGGGCTCGCCGCGCTCGATGGCGTCGATCTCCTGCCGTTTCTCACCGGCCAGAACCCGGCCGCTCCGCACCCGCGCCTCTATTGGCGCATGGACGCCGGCGAGGCGTTCGCGGTCCGGGAGGGCAATTGGAAGTGGCTGCGTACTTACCAAAACGCACCGCAGCTTTATGATTTGGCGCAGGACGTGGGCGAAACCCGGGACCTTGCGGCTTCCCGCCCGGAGGTGGCGGCGCGCCTCGCCGCCGCTGCCGCCGAATGGAACCGCGGTCTCATGGCCCCTACCTTCGGTAATAATCCCTTCGGCGGTCTCATCAATCGCACTGGCCTAGAGAAAAACGCTCAGCCCTAAAAGTTATGACTCCTCTTCCCCTCGCTCTCCGCGCGTGCGCTTTCGGCGCGCTTGGCCTGTCGCTCAGCCCGCTCCGTGCGGCGGAGCAGCCGCCCGTTCCCTACAATGTGCTCTTTATCGCGGTCGATGACTTGAACGATTGGGTGGGCCCCTTCGGGGGGGCGCCGCAAAAGAAATCGGCGACGCCGCACCTGGATCGCTTTGCCCAGCGCGGCTCCGTCGTGTTCCAACAGGCTCAGTGCGCCGGCCCGGTCTGCGGTCCTTCGCGCTCGGCCCTCCTCTCGGGCTTCATGCCGCACCGCAGCGGAGTCTACGGCAATAGCCAGAATATGCGCGGTTCCGAGCTGGTTAAAACCCACCTGACGCTGCCGGAGTATTTCTCGAAGCACGGCTACCACACGCTCTCCAACGGTAAGATCTTCCACAAGCATCCGGGTGACGAGGGTCACTGGGCCTTCGATCAATGGGAAGACGCCGCGGGCGGCCCCGGTTCCCGACCCGATCCGGCGCGGCTCACTTCCCGCCGGCAGAATTTGTGGAACGGCCAGCCCATCCCGCGGCCCGAAGTAAAACGCGAGGGTCTCGCTGCGGGGGATGCGGACGGCACGGAATTCGCGTGGGGGCCCACCCGCGGACCGAAGGAGGAGTCCAAGGACTGGAAAGCGGCGGAGTGGGCGGCGGCTCATTTAGCGAAAAAGTCGGATCAGCCTTTCTTCCTGGCGCTCGGCATCTCCAAGCCGCACCTGCCGTGGTACGTGCCCCAGGAGTATTTCGACCGCCATCCCCTGGAGTCCATCCAGCTGCCGGAATTCCGGCTCGATGATCTGGAGGATATCGTCGACCCGCAGGGACGCGTGAAGAACAAGCCATCGGCCGACTTTACGTGGGTTCGGCAGGAGCCTCGCTTGCACCAGGCCGCGGTGCAGGCCTATCTCGCGGCGATCAGCTACGCTGACGATTGTATCGGGCACGTGCTGGCTGCGCTCGAAAAGAGTCCCGCCCGGGACAACACGATCGTGGTCATTTGGGGCGACCACGGGTGGCACCTCGGCGAGAAACTGCGTTTCCGCAAAGCCGCGCTCTGGGCGGAGTCGACCCGCCTGCCGCTGATGATCCGGATGCCCGGGATGCAGGCGCAGCAGGACTGCCCGCGCGTCGTCAACCTGATCGATCTCTTCCCTACGTTAATCGAGGCCTGCGGCCTGCCCGCCAAGCCGGGGATCGATGGCCGGAGCCTCGTGCCGTTGTTGCGCAATCCGCAGCAGGCTTGGCCGCATCTTTCCGTCACTATCGACGGACCCGGCAACGCGGCGGTGCGCGACGAGCGCTGGTACTTCATCCGCTACCGGGATGGCACGGAGGAGTTTTACGATATGGTCTCCGATCCGCTCCAGTGGACCAATCTCGCCCGCTCTACCGCGCCGGAAATCGTGCGCCAGAAAGCGCGGCTAGCCGGGTCCTTTCCGGACACTTTCGCCCCCGAGGTGCCCCAGAATAAGGGCGGCAAAGCGGAAAAACAGGAATTCGCTGGGAAACCCGATCCGACCATCCGGGCCGCGCGGGTCGCCGCGAATCCGAGATAGCGCGCGGCGGGCGGCCGCCAGCCAGCGTTCGCCTTCGCGTTCCCTTCATCCCTTATGACAACCCCCACCCCTCCCCTGTTTCTCGCCGCCCTCCCCGGCTGGCTCGCTTTCAGCCCCGGCACTTCGGCCCAGACCACAGGCGCACGCCCACCGGACGCCTCCGTCAGCGGAAAGGCAGGTGAACTGGTCGTGCTCGCCCCGTTTCAGGTGCAAGCGGAGGACAACAGCGGTTGGACGCCGGCGGAAACCCTGGCGGGCACCCGCATGCGGACCAAGCTCGCCGACGTCGCTTCGCAGATGGACGTGTTCACCTTGGATTTCATGCAGGAGTTCGGCTTCAACAGCGTCGAGGAAGCCTCCATCTACTCGCTCAACCTCGAGAACGGTTCCGAGTACGTGGCCAACGTGGAGTCCAAGGAAGGCGGCCAAGGCAACTTGCGGGTGCGTGGTATCGGCCAGGTCCGGCGGTCGCGCGAGTTTTTCGCCACCGGGACCCGCGCGGATAACTACAACCTGGAGCGCGTCACGCTCGCGTCCGGCCCGAATCCGATGATGTTTGGTATTGGTGCGCCCACCGGGGCGATCGACGCGACGCTGGCCCGGCCGATGATGGATCGGAACACGGCCAAAACGAGAATGCAGGTCGACAGCTTCGGTGGCTTGCGGGGCGAGTTGCACCTCAACCGTTCGCTCCTCCCGGGCCAACTGGCCTTCCGCGGCGCCCTGCTCGCGGAAAACAAGAAGGCCGACATTAAGCCTTCAATCGAGCGGGATCGTCGGATGTACGGGGCCCTGCAGTACTCCCCGTTCAAAACCACCAAGATCAGCGCCCACTATGAGCGGATGCAGAACCACAACCGGATGCCGTCGCGGATTGCCCCGCTCGACCGGGTCCGCGTCTGGTATCAGGCGGGCGATCTGGGCTCGGCGCTCGGCAACCAGCCGCTTTTCAACAACAGTCTCGCGTGGCAAGCGACCCGAACCAATCCCGATAACCGGGTCTTCAGCCTTTCGGGTGAAGGTGCCATCAGTGTGATCGGCGGCAGCAATCCGGCCGGCTTGCGAGCGTCGGGTGGCTACCATTCGGTGGGGGTGCAGAACATCGCCGACAATGGGCTCTGGCCCGGGGTGGTGGATCCGGTCAATGCCGGCACCACCCGCGGAGTCTCGTTGCTCGACGACCGGTACTATCCCCGGGATACGAGCTATCATTATTACACCGATTTTGGGGAGGAGAAGGCCTCGATCCTCAACCTGTTCTTCAACCAGGAAATCCGGCGCAACCTGCATCTGGAAGCCGGTTACCAAAGGGAGTCGGGCCGGAGCCGAAGCGGGCAACATATGTTCGGGGGCAACGGCGGCCTGAATCTCAACGTGGATCCCAACCGGTTTCTGCCCGACGGGGTCACGCCGAATCCCTACGCGGGCCGGTTGTATTTCGATGGCTTGGCCGGCTTCAGTGCCGGCTGGAACCAGAGCGACGAGTGGCGGGCCGCGCTTTCGTATGAATTCGACGCCAAGGATCAGTTCGAGAACCGCTGGCTCCGGTTGCTTGGGCGGCACCGCGTGGCCGGCATCGTGTCAGCGCTCACCGCGAAGAACCTCAACCAGGAATACCGCTACAATCTCCAGCCTGTGATCGAGAATGGCCGCATGCGGGATCCCGTCTTCAGCGGAGTCAACTACTGGATCGATCCCGCGACCGGCCGGCGGGGACTGGGTCCCTTGGGGAGCGGGTACAGCGCCGCGGCGAGCAATCGGGCGGTCAATTTCCGCTCTTATGTCGGGGCGGATTTCGGCTGGGAGCCCCGCACGGACGGCTTCGCGATCGGAAAGCCGTGGCGGATCACCGACAACAACGGCGAGGTGTGGATCGTGGATCCGACGAATGCAGGCACGGGGACCAACGGCGAGCGGCTCATCACGGGCCGCAACACCGGCGGGACCCATTCGGAATTCGCGACCAAACTCCTCTCGTACCAAGGTTTCCTGTTCCAAGACCGGGTGGTGCTCACGTACGGTCGCCGCGAGGACACCAACAACACGGCCCGGTCGACCGCCCCCGCGGTCTCCTGGCGAAATCCGGAAACGGGCCAGATCGTGTCGGCGCAGGCGGCCGGCTATCAGGCGCACCTCGACGCCTACGGCTTCGAGGCGATGGATCCGGCGACCAAGGCTTCCGGCACCACGGAACTCAAGGGTATCGTCGTGCATCCGTTCCGCCACTGGCGCTGGAAACTTCCGTTCGGGGCGGACCTTTCGTTCATGTATACGGAGTCGAACACGTTTGCGCCCAACACCACCGCGCGTAACCCCGACGGCAGCTTCATGGAGAGTGAGCGGGGTGAGGGGTTTGACCGCGGGTTCCGCCTGGCGCTGTTCGAGGGCAACTTCAATGTCCGGTATAATGAGTACGAGGTTCGGTCTTCCCCGAGCCGGCTAGGGGCGCTGTTCGCCGGGATCCGAGGTGCCATGCGACCCGTCATGAAAGACATCACGCGGGCGCTGGTGGCCAACGAGGCGGAGTTCCGCGCGAAGTTTCCCGCGTGGCCCCTGCAGGGCCAGGGCGATCCGGCCTTCGCCTATCCCTTCGCCTCGGTGAACAACGGCGGATTCGAGACGATGAATTTCTTCAACTACCTCGACCCTTATGCGGTGACCGCGGACACGGCCGCCGCCGGCAAGGAAATCACCCTCCAATGGAAGCCGACCCGCAACCTGGATATCCGTTTCACGTGGAATCAGCAGGAGGTGACCCAGAGCGGCATCGCTACCCAGTGGATCAAGTTCGCCGACCAGTTTGAGGCGATGATGGACCGGACGTTTTTCACCGAAGGCTACGTTCCCGGCGACACCGAGGCGATTTACCGGAATCCGGCCGGCTTTGATATGGATGGGGACGGCGTCATCCGGCAGTACACGTGGGATTCCATCCCGGTCGGCACCGGATCCGGCAACGTCGTGCCGCAGAATCTTGGCAGCAACCTCACCCCGTGGGGACGCAACAACGACAAGGTCGCGGGTGGCTGGGCCCAGCAGACGATGAAGGAGAGCTGGATCGCGAATGTGCGCAACGGAAACTCGGGCATCCCGGTGCTGGAGGCCTACAACGGGCGGCCGAACGAGTTCACCCGGGATCACCGTTGGAATCTCAACGCGATGTATCGTTTCAGCGAAGGCGTACTACGCGGCTTCCGGGCGGGCGGGGGCTACCGCTGGCGCGCGCCGGCGTCGCTGGGCTTCGGCGTGAAGCAGGTCAACGGCGTCAGTGTGCCGGACGTGAATCTCATCCAAAAAGGGAAGGCCGAAACGGCGGTCGACCTGTCCTTCGGCTACAGCGGAAAATCCGCCCGGCTAGGGAACCGGCGCTTCAGCGTGGATCTGAACATCCGCAATGCCTTCCCGCAGGATCGTTACCTCGCCCGCAACCGGGACTTCTTCAACGGCAATTCCCTCACCACGATGCGGATGGTGCCTCGCCAACTCATTCTGGCGTGCGAGGTCGATTTGTAGGCGGCGGCTCCGGCGCTGCCGCCCGTACGCCTCGCCCGTGGGCCGGAGGGACGGGGCAGCGGGTTGCCTGCTGGGTTGGGCCTAGGGGGCACCGGCCGCGCCGCGCGCCGAACTTATCCGGGCAACCCGCGTCAGCCTGACCCTGTCCGGTTGCCACCCTCGCGGGATCGGCCCGCGACCGATCAACGGCTCCGAATCCAGTCCACCTCCAGCGCGAAGGGGCCCGGAGTGCCGTCGGAAAGCGAAAGGCCGAACTCCTTGATCCGCGCGCGATCCAGCGGTGGACCCCGCAGCCGCTGGCCCCGGAAACGGGGCTCCAGGGAGTCGAGCGGTACCTCGACTTCGAGCCATTCCCCGCGCCGGGTTGCGAAAGGCGCCTGATAGGAGATGCGGGCCCCGCGGAACGAAGCGTCGGTCGTAAGTTGCAGGCGGTAGGTGCGACCGTCGCCCCGCACGCGTAGCACGATGGCCGTTGCCGGGCCGAGATCGCGAGCCGCGCCGAAGGATCGGACCGAGGAGAATCCGCCATTATTCTCCAGGGAAAGGATCCCGCGGAAGTGCAGGACGCCGTCGATGATCTTTGAGCCCCCGCGGGAGACCCCACCCATGACATCGTCGTTCACGGCGCCCCACGCGTCGTCGCCGGCAGAGCCGGAGAACTGGAACAGCACGGTGTCGGGGGCGGAGTCCGTCCGGATGGCGCCGGAAGCCGGCGGCAATAGGCCGGCCAGCAGCGGTGCGAGGCGCAGCCAAGGCCACCGCCGAGTGAACCATGCTCCGAAGGGTAGCATCACGGAGGATCGCCGTTTGCGCGTGCCGGTCAAATGACGGGGCGAACCCGAAGGGGAGGGCGGCAGGGGTTTAGGTGGCAACCTGCAACCCGGGGTCGGAGAATCAGGGAAAGCTCAGCCTGACCCCGTACCTTCGCCGTGGGCTTGGCGGAGTAGCGCCCGATCCCGCCAGTCAACCCCGCGGCCGGCGGCCGACGCCCCAGATCAGCCAGCCGCCGAGCGCCAGCAGGAGAATCAGCCACCACAAGTACCGCAGCTCGCGGGCGGCCATTTCCACGAGGCGGAAGGTGGCCGGAAACGTGAGGAAAAGCACCGCGGCCACCCCGACCAGCACGCCGCACTGCAGGATCGCCCGATTGCGGGGGGTCATCGGTTCGGGCGGGACGCCGGAGGCGGCGTCGCGGGCGGGCGGGCCGGACTCGCCGGCGCGGGGGTGCCGGGCCGGGGGGCCACGGCCGCCCCCGCTCGCCGCGACAACTCATCGAGCGAGAGCATCACGCCGGAGCCGCCCCCGCCGACCACCAGCGGCGAGCGCCCGTTCCAGCGCTGCAGGATCTCCAGCTTGATGAAGTCGGTGTTGGCCTTGAGCGCGGCGCCGCGGATCTGGATCGCCTCCGCCTCGCCCTTGGCGCGGATGATCGCCGTGTCGGCCTCGATCTGCGCCTTGAGCTGGGTGAACTTGGCCTTCTCCGCCTCCTGCTCCTGCACCATCTTCATCTCGATCGCCGTCTCCAACTCGTTGGAGAGCGCCAGATTGTAGATTACCAGGTCGGTGACGTCTAGGAACTGCGCGCCGATCTTGCGCCGGGCCAGTTCGAGGGCGCGGCTCTTGATCTCCTCGCGGCGCTTCACGATCTGCTCGGCACTCTGCGTCGCGGCGACCTCCTTGAGCGCCTCCATCACGCGCGGGGCGATTAGATTGTCGAAGGGCTCGCCCGCGTACTCCTGAAAGATTTTCACCACCGAGGCCTCCGGCACGCGGTAGAGCACGTGCACCTCCATTTTCAACTGCTGGAGGTCGGAGGAGTAGCATTCCGCCGGCATCGCGCGGGTTTGTTGCCGCACGGAGATCGGGTGGATGTGCGTCAG
>JAIXQE010000218.1 GCA_027485815.1 Opitutaceae bacterium | reverse complement strand
GCCGCAATGGAAAAGGTGGCCTATCAAGGACAGACCCTCACGCGCTGGCAGGTCGGCAACTCGACCTTCCTCGCCCTCCCCGAGCGGGGGGCGCGCCTGCTGAACTGGAACCTGACCTTGGGCGATGGCTCCGTCCGCGACGTGATTTACTGGCCGGAGCAGGCGGACTTCGCCGACCTCGCGAAGGTCCGCGGGGGGAATCCGATCCTGTTTCCCTTCAACGGGCGCACCTTTGACGGCACGGAGATCTTTCACTGGCGGGCCGCGGACGGCGTGCGCCGGCCGATGCCGCTGCACGGCATCGCGCGCCAAGGCGCGTTCGAGGTGACCCGGCTGGACGCCCGCGGCTTCGTGGCGCGGTTCGTGCCGGGAGAGGAGGCGCGCGCCTGCTATCCGTGCGAGTACGAGTTCACGGTGACTTACCGTTTCGATCCCCTGGGGCTGGCCTGCGAGTTCGCGCTGACCAACCTCGGGCGGGAGCCTTTGCCCTGGTGCGCGGGCCATCACTTCTACTTCAGCCTGCCGTGGAGCCCGGGGACCAGCCGCGCGGACTACCTGATCCACATCCCGGCCACCCGCCGCCTCCGCCACGACCTAGCCACGGGCGGGCTGGTGCCCGGCCCCGAACTGCAGGCGCAGGAGAGCTTCGCCAACCCGGCCCTAGTCGACACCTTCCATACCGGCCTGCAGGGGCACGAGGCGGTCTTCGGGGAGCGCGGGCGGGCGGGCGACGTGTGCGTGCGCCTCGGCACGGAGAAGGTGCCGCCGCCGGACGCGATGTTCGTCACCTGGACCCTCGCCCCCGATTCGCCCTTCTATTGCGTGGAGCCATGGATGGGGCCGCCGAATGCGCCCAGCCACCGGGCCGGGCTGCAGCTGGTGCCGAAGGGGGAAACACGTAAATTCGCGGTCAGCGTCACTCTCCGCTAGACGAACGGGCTCGTTCGGGATTTCCTGACGCTCCTTATGGTCTCCGTTGCCGCCCTCGACTCCGCCTTGTTGCCCCTGGGCTTCATCGACGGGCTGGGCGGGATGGAGATGCTGCTGATTTTCGCCGTGGCCCTGCTGCTGTTCGGCGGGGACAAACTGCCGGAATTTGCCCGGGGCCTCGGCAAGGTGATGCGGGAGGTCAAGAAGGCCGCCTCGGGCGTGGAGGACGAGTTCCGCCGCGCGATGGACGAGGACGAGCGCAAGCGGCTGCTGGCCACCCCGACGGCGCCGGGTGAACTGGCGACGGGCACGACGACGCCCGCCTCCCCTGGCACCTCGGGCGACGCTTATTCCGATTACGCGGCTCATACCGCCGCGGCCACGCCGCCCGCCGAGGGCGCGACGAGCGCGGCCGCCACCGCTTCACCGACCCCGGACGCCGCGAGCGCGACCGCTGAGGGTGGTCCGGTCGCCGGAGCGGAGCCGGCCAAGCCGGCGGCAAAACCTGCGCCCGCCAGCGAGGACTATCCTTAGTCCGGACCCGGGCGGTCGCGGCTCCCCTGCCCTTCCGATGATGCGGTATGCGGTCCTGCTGCTTTGTCTGTGGGCGGGCGCGATTCAGGGGGCCGAGGCCCGCGGTCCGGTCCTGCTGATTTCCCTGGATGGCTTTCGCTGGGATTATCTCGAGCGGTACCCGGAACGGACGCCCCACCTGCAGGCCCTGCGGCGCGAGGGCGTAAGCGCCCGCGGCCTCATCCCGGTCTTTCCGACCAATACCTTTCCCAACCATTATACGCTGGTGACGGGCCGCTATCCGGCGCGGCACGGGATGGTGAACAACGAGTTCTTCGATTCCACGGAGGGGCGTTTTTTCCGGTACATCCATCCCCCGTCGAACCGGGACCCGCGCTGGTGGGGCGCGGAGCCGATCTGGATCACGGCCGTGCGACAGGGCGTGCCCGCGGCCACCGCGCTCTGGGTGGGTTCGGAAGCGGAAATCGGCGGGCGCCGGCCAACGTATTGGAAGCCCTTCGATTACCGGATCCCGTTCACGCAGCGGGTCGACGAGGTGGTGGGCTGGCTCGCGCGGCCGGCGGGGGAGCGGCCGGCCTTCGTGGCTTTCTATTTAGAGGAGACCAACGGCACCGCGCACCGGTTCGGCCCGGATTCCCCGGAGCTGGCCGCGGCGGTGGGGCTGCTGGACGGCCACGTGGGCACGCTGCTGGCCCGGGTGCGGGCGCTGGGCCGCGAGCCCGAGGTGGTGGTCGTCTCGGATCACGGAATGACCGCGACCCAGCTCGATCGCACCGTCGCCTTGGACGACTATCTGGATTTGGCGACGGTGCACGTGGACAGCGACGGGAGTGTCGTGACCCTGCGGCCGCGGGAGGGAGCGGATGTGGCGGCGATCCTGCTGAGCCTGCAGCGGGTGCCGCACGCGCAGGCGTACCGGGCGGAGGAGCTGCCCGCGCGGTTTCAATTGCGGGACAATCCGCGGATCGCGCCGCTGTGGCTGTTGCCGGAGCCGGGCTGGCACGTCGCCACGCGGGCCAATCTGGCGAGCCTGCGGAGGAAGTATCCCGAAAAGGGCTTTCTCGCCGGGGATCATGGGTACGATCCGGACCACCCGGAGATGCGGGGGATTTTCATCGCCCACGGGCCTTCGTTGCGGCGCGGCGTGACGGTGCCGGAGACGGAGAATGTGCACGTGTACGCGCTGCTGTGTGCCTTGCTTGGGGTGGCGCCTGCGCCGCACGATGGCGATGACCGGCTCGTGCAGGCGGCGCTGGTGCGTTGAGCGCAGGGTGAAGGTGCTCCGCGGAAAAGGGGGTTCGTCCCTTTTTCCGGGGCAGGATGCCCCGGCTACATCGGACCCCAAGCATGCCGGAACGCGGTTCGGTGTAGCCGGGGATTCCTTCCCCGGCCGAACCAGCCGCAAGGCCTTTGCGCCCGCGCGACGCCGGAAGCCGAGGAATCCCCGGCGGAAAGGGAATCCTTCGCCGGCCGAAATGCAGGAATTGCGCATTGGGACTGCCCGCCCCGAAATAACGCAAATATCTACCATTTATTAAGATAAACAATCTCTGGCCTCGCCGAAAACGTAACTACTACCGAGCGTGGGCGTCTGGCGTTTCTCCGCCAAGACGCTCCCTCTCCGCCTATGACCACGTTCACTCGCCGCTCCTTTCTCGCCGGTTCCTCTGCCGCGGCAGTGGCCTTTCCGCACTTGCAGCTGGTCCCGAAGGCGGGCGCGGCCGCGGTGCCGGCGGGGGCGCCCTCACTCCGCTACGTGCCGCACACGACGCCCCTGCCGATCCCGGGGCGTTTGGCTGCGACCACGCTGAACCCGGCCCCGGGGTCGCCCGAGGCGGCCGTGGGTTCAGCCGCCGTTTACCACGGCATTGCGCCCGAGTACCAGCTGGGCCACCCGGCCGGGGTCAAGGAGCGGGCGCGCCATCCGGAGAAGCATTACCGGCTCGAGTTGCGCGACACCATACACCAGTGGATCCCGGGCGTGGATACGCCCGCCCTGGGCTATAACGGGATCGTGCCTGGGCCGCTCCTGCGCGCGCGCAGCGGCGAACCCGCCGTGGTGCGGGTGACCAACCGGGCGGACGTCGAAGCGTCGCTGCACCTGCACGGCGGGCACAATCCCGCGCACGCCGACGGACACCCGTGCTTCTACATCTTTCCCGGCCGCAGCCGGGATTACTACTATCCCTTCGCCCTGCCCCTGACGGCCGACGGTCAGCCGGATGCGGAGCACGCGGTCTCCACCCTTTGGTACCACGATCACGGCAATGACGTGACCGCCCGGAACGTGATGTTCGGCCTGGCCGGGCTGTGCCTCGTGACCGACGAATTGGAGGACCGCCTTATCGCGGATCGCGTCCTCCCGCCGATCGACGGTCCGGGCGGGGGCCCCTCCGCCTACGACATCCCGCTGGCGCTGATTGATCAGGCCTTCAATCGGGATGGTTCCCTGCGGTGGGATCCGCTCGATTTCGACGGGCGCATCGGGGACGTCCCGACCGTGAACGGCGTGGCGCAGCCGTTCCTGGCGGTGGAACGCCGCAAGTACCGTTTCCGGCTGCTGTGCAGTTCCCTCGCGCGGGTGTATCACCTGCGGATCGTGCGCGGGGGCACGGCGGTGCCGTTCCTGCAAATCGCGAACGACGCCTTCCTCCTGCCGCAGGCGGAACCGGTTTCGTCGGTCGAGTTCGTCCCGGGCAACCGGGCGGACATCATTGTCGATTTCAGCGCCTTCCCCGCGGGGACGGAGCTCTACCTGCAGAACATCATGGAGCAGACCAACGGGCGGAAGCCGAAGGGCGTCGATCCGCGCGCGGCGGTGAACCTGCTCAAGTTCGTGGTGGGCGGCGGAGTGGTCCCGAACGATGTCACGGTGGCGGCGGGAACCCCGCTGCGCCCCTTCACGCCGCTCCTCCCTTCCGAGGCGACCGCGACGCGCCGCTGGTCCTTTGAGCGGCGCAAGGGGGCCTGGATGATCAATGAGGATTTCTGGTCGCCCTTCCGCAGCCAGGCGACCCCGGTCCTCGGGAGCGTTGAGCGCTGGATCTTCGAGAATAAGTCGGGCGGCTGGTGGCATCCGGCGCACCCGCATCTGGAAGGTCACCAGATCATCTCGATCAACGGCCGGCCCCCGCCGCGCACCCTGCGCTATCACTCGGACACCTCCCCCTTGGCGGACGGAATGACCATCGAGATCCTGCTGCACCTGCGCACCTACACGGGACCGTTCGTGATGCACTGCCACAATAACAACCACGAGGATATGCGGATGATGGTGCAGTTTGAAACCGTGGCGCGCGATCCGGGGACGGGCCGGCCGCGGCCCTCGTTGTTCAATGGTCGCACCTTCAGCGTCCCGCCGGCCATCAGCGGGATCCCCGCAGCGGACGTGGCGGCGCATCCCGAACTGTTCACCTGAGTTCCGATGGTGGACCTGCAGTCACCCGCTTCCGCCGGATTCCGGCCCCGTCCGCGTGAGCGGGCGGGAGCGGCGGGGGCGGTGAGCGCCCGGTTGCCGGCCGTGGTCCTGCGCAACCATCGCGACGAGCCGCGGCGCCTGCGGGAAGATCTGGTGGCGGGCCAGCGGGTGCTGCTGTCATTCCTCTATACGCGCTGCGAGGAGGCGTGTCCTCGGACGGTGGAGCAACTGCGCGAGGTGTACCATCAGTTGCGGGCGCGGGGGGCGGGCGAGTTCCGGTTCCTGACGTTCAGTGTGGATCCGGCTTATGATACCCCGGAGCGCCTGCTGCGTTACGCCGTGCGGCGGGGCGCGGCGGGGTTTCCGGATTGGGAGTTCCTGACCGGCGAGCCGGCCGAGGTGTCCGCGGTGCTGCGCGCCTGGCGGGCGGTGGAACCGGTGGAGCCGGGCGGCGTGGAGGATCCGGGGGGGCACACGGGGATGCTGATCTTGGGCAACGACGCGACGCACCGGTGGAGCGCAATCGCGGCGGGGGCGGGGACGGATCTGATCGCGAATCTGTTCCTGCGCGTGGCGCGGCCGGGGAGTTTGGGCGCAAGCCTGGCGCGGACCGCGGAGTGAGCCGGGGGCGGGCCGGGGATGGCGGCGCGGGAGGCGGGGTAGCCTGGCCGTCCGGGGCGGCGCGCCCCGGCACCATCGATCCGCGGCACGCAAGACTTGGCTCGGTGTAGCCGGGGAATCCTTCCCCGGTCCTTTCCTGCCGCCCAACCCAAAGGAAAAGGGCCCGGATTGCTCCGGGCCCCGTTTAACCCAACGACTGAGCCGCCTTTAGTTGCGGAACAGCGGACGCCGGCCAGTGAAGCCGTAATCGAGCGCCGCGACGCACAGCAGCGCGAGGACGCTGCCATAACCGAGCACGTGCTCCGTCTTAACCGGGGAGGCATCAGAAAGCAGCAGGGCGGTGACGGCCATCAGGCCGGAGGGGACCGCGATCAGGATCAATTTCTTCATCATAGTTCGTTCTTTCTGCCGAACCGGATTGGCTCGACTCGCAGACAGTACCACGCCGCGAGGATTAGTTGAAATCGATCCTTCCTATCGCATTAATTGATTTAGCTTATGGAACTATCCCCCTTGCGCTCGTTCGTCGCGGTGGTCGAAACGGAGAGTTTCACGCGGGCGGCAACGCAGGTTAATATCTCACAGCCCGCTCTCAGTCAGCAGATTATCAATCTGGAAAAGGAGCTTGGGCACCGCCTGCTGCACCGCTTGGGCAAGCGGGCGGTGCCGACGGAAGCCGGCCAAGTCCTGCTGGAGCGGGCCCGGCGCATCCTCCGCGAGGTCGAGGATACAACCCGCGAATTAGGCGACCAGGCCGGGCTGGAACGCCGGATCGCGGTCGGCGCAGTGCAGACGGTGATGCCGTTCCTGCTCACCGGACTGATCGCGGACTGCCGCCAGACGCACCCCCACCTGCACATCGACGCGCGCGAGGATTTCCGGGCGGATCTGGTCACGGCGGTGGTCGAAGGGGAACTGGACCTCGCGGTGGTGCCCAATCCGGTGCGCGAACCGCGGGTGGCGACGGAAGTGCTGCTCCGGGAGCCGCTGCTCCTGGTGGTCGGGCGCGGCCATCCGTTCGCCGCGCGGACGGAGATTGAGGTGCGGGATCTGGCGGCGGAGACGTTCGTGTCGCTCGGGGATGCGAGCGCCCTGGCGACGCAGATCCGGGCGTTCTTCGGCGACCAGCACCTGCAGCCGCGGTTCGGCTACCGGTGCGCGCAGGTCGCGACCCTGAAGCGCTGGGTGGCGGCGGGAATGGGCATTTCGCTCCTCCCCCGCCTGGCGCAGCAACCGGAAGACGCGGACCAATTAGTCTACCTGAGCCTGGCTGGCAGCGATCTGCACCGGGAGCTGGTGGTGATCCGCCACCTGCAACGCTACCGCAGCCGCGGGGCGGAGCAGTTCCTGGAGGCCCTGCGCCGGCACGTCGCAGCCTACGAGGCCGGGGTGGCGGGAACCAATCCCAGTTGAGCGCGCCCGCGCTCCGAATGGGCCAGAGCGCTTAAAACCGCTCGTCCAAGATCGCCTTCTGATGCTGGTGAAGGGCCAAGCGCAGGCGCTCGCGGGCCGCGTCCTCGGTCCAGCCCAGCCGCTCATAGAGGGCCGCCCGTTGCTCGCGCAGCTTGCGGTCACCGGGGGCGTCCTTGAGCCGCGCATTCAGCGCCTCCAAGGCCAGGCCCAAATGCCCCGCCTGCTCGTGCAGGATCGCCTCAAGGGCGCGGGTCTGCCGGTCGCCCGTCTCCGGGTCCCAGCGGCGGGCCTCCGCCAACGCCCGCCAAGCCTCGTCCCCGCGGCCCACCGCGCGGAACACATCCGCCCGCAACCGCTCCGCCCGCGCCAGCACCTCGCGGTGCGCGGTCAGGCGCTTCTTCTCGCGCTCCAGCGTGGCCCGCGCCGCGCCCTCCAGTTCCGCCGTGGCAGGCGGCGCGCCGAGGTGCCGCGCGACCGCGTCGGGCTCCGCGCGGCGCACGACCTCGTCCAACAGGGCGAAGACCGCCGCGCCCGGGGCTTCCGCCGGGGCCGTCGCCGCGACGGCGGGAGCGTCGCCGGACGACGCGGGCGCCTCGGCCTTGGGCCGCGCCTTGCCCCAGAACTCACTCGCCCACCCCGCAGCCTGCGCCACATCGAGGGCCTCCTCCCAGACCGGCGCGGGATCACCCGACCGCTCCGCACGCAAGGCCGCGAGCAACTCCGCCCGCTGGCGCTGGACGTCCGCGCCCTGGGCCGCCCGCTGGTCCCGCACGAAGGCCAGCCGGGCATCGAACAGCGCATCGGCCAGCTTCTCCGCCTCGCTCCGGGCGTCCGCCACCGGCTTCGGTTTGGCCTTCTGATTGGTCACCTTGGCCGGTGACAGCCCCGGCACATAAAGCAGCTCGCGCCGCCCCAGCTC